>JBILUW010000133.1:0-10565 GCA_044370795.1 Burkholderiaceae bacterium | reverse complement strand
CTGGCCACGCAGGCCATGCTCTGGCACGCGGGCGTGCAGACCGTGCTGCCGCCCGGCTATCTGTGCTGTGGCTACCCGCAGCGTGGCTCGGGCCAGTTCGACAAGGCCGAGCAGATCATCACCGACAACCGGGTGTTGTTCCACCGGGTGGCCAACACCCTCAACTACCTCGACATCAAGACCGTGGTGGTCAGCTGCGGCACCTGTTACGACCAGCTTCAGGGCTACGAGTTCGAGAAGGTGTTTCCGGGCTGCCGCATCATCGACATCCACGAGTTCCTGATGGAGAAGGGCGTGCGCATCGAAGGCGTGACCGGGGCTCGCTACATGTACCACGAGCCCTGCCACACGCCGATGAAGACGCATGCGTCGAGCAAGGTGGTCAACACCCTCATCAACGACCAGCTCAACGGCAAGGTCGAAAAGAACGAGCGCTGCTGCGGCGAGAGCGGCACCTTCGCGGTCACCCGCCCCGACATCGCCACCCAGGTGCGCTTTCGCAAGGAGCAGGAGATGCGCCGAGGTGCCGATGCCCTGCGCGCCCTCCCGGTGGTGGCCGCCGCGGCCGGCCCCGACCAGCCGCAGGCCTTCGACGGTCCGGTCAAGATCCTCACCTCCTGTCCGTCGTGCCTGCAGGGGCTGTCGCGCTACGAGGGCGACACCGGCGTGCAGGCCGACTACATCGTGGTCGAGATCGCCAGGCACGTGCTGGGCGAGAACTGGCTGACCGATTACGTCGCGCGGGCCAACGACGGCGGCATCGAACGGGTCCTGCTGTAGGGCGGCGCGCCGCGGTGCGGGATCGGCCTTCGTCTAGAATGCGCCGATCCCAGGAGGCGCTCCCACCATGTACAAACCCTTCGATCTCACCGGCCGCACCGCGGTCATCACCGGCGGCAACGGCGGCATCGGCTTCGGCATGGCGCGCGCGCTCCTCGACAGCGGCGCCCACGTCATGATCTGGGGCTCCAACCCCGCCAAGACCGAGGCGGCCCGCCAGCGCCTGGCCGACGGCGGCGGGCGCATCGACAGTCTGGTGTGCGACGTCGGCGACGAGGAGGCGGTCGACCGCGCGTTCGCCGAGTCGGTCGAGCGGCTGGGCGGCCGGGTCGATGCCTGCTTCGCCAACGCCGGCGTCTCGGGCAAGGGCAACCTGCTGGTCGACATGAGCTACGACGAGTTCCGCCGAGTCCTGCGCATCAACCTCGACGGCGTGTTCTTCACCTTCCGCGCCGCCGCGCGCCACATGATGGCCCACGGCCAGGGCGGCTCGCTGGTGGCTACTGCGAGCACCGCGGCCGTCGAGGGCGCGGCGCGCAACAGCCACTATGGCGCTTCCAAAGGCGCGGTCACCGCCTACTGCCGCGCGCTCGCCGTCGAGCTCGCCCGCTACCGCATCCGGGTCAACTCCATCCTGCCCGGCTGGATCGAGACCGAGATGACCGAGCCCTCGTTCAGCAATCCGCGCTTCCGCGACAACGTCATGCCCCGCATCCCGGCACGTCGCTGGGGTCACATCGACGACTTCGGCGGCGTGGCCGTTTGGCTGATGAGCGATGCCTCGTCCTATCTCACTGGCGAGCAGATGCTGATCGACGGCGGCTACACCAAGTTCTAAGGCGGTCGGGGCGCGCGGCTGGCCGCGCGCTGTGCACTAGTTCCGCCGGGGCAGGGCGGCTGCGTGCACTTGGTCAAGTTCCGGCGCGGGCAGCGCAGGCAAAGTCCCGGGATCGTCCCGTCGCCCGCGCCGCCGACCCATGCCCGATCACTCTCCAGCCGAGGCTCTGCGCCTGCCCGTTGCCGACGCCGACGCCTGTCGCGCCTGGCTGGCGGGGCTAGCCCAATCAGAACGCGACCCTGCCGCCCGATCGCTCGTCGAGGCGCTGGCCGCAAGCGGTGATCCCCCTGGCAGGCTGTTCGCCATCGCCGAGCAGGCCCGCCCGGTCCACCTGAAGGCGCTCGAGCGGGCCGCCGCGGCGCTGCGCGGCGCGGATTTCCCGATGCCGCTGGAGCAGCGGCTCCTGGCGGCCGAACTGCTGCAGGGCTTTGCCGCCGGGCGCGAACTCTACGCCCGGCTGCACGCCGAACTGAGTGACGAGGCCGGAGGGCCGGCCCGCACCATCATTCCCGGCACCACCGCGTCGTTGCAGGACATCCTGCCGCTCATCCGCGCGCTCGACTACCAGTCGCGTCTGATCCTCGCGCAGCAGGCGCACCGGCTGCGGGTAGGCACCCAGGACTGGGACCGGCTGTGCGTCCAGGCCATCCGCGCGCGTGCGAGCAGCTTCCAGGACGAGGTGTTTCCCGACGAGGCGCCGCTCATGGGTTCGCCCACGGCGCGAGCGCTGTTCATCGCGCCGCTCCTGGTGGCCCTGGCCGCGCCGGCCGCGCGCGGCGACGCGGAGCTGACGGTGGTCATGCGCCTTGCCCGCCGCTGGGCGGCCGGGGTGGGCTTCCGGATCGAGGCCGGGACCGCCGTCCGTCCCGGAGGCGCCGGACCGGTGCTGGGTCTGAGCGCGGCGCATGTCGTGCGCATGGACACCCAGAAGCTGTTGCCGCGGCTGCGGGCACAGCGCGACGCGCTCGAGGGGCTCGACGCGCGCGGCGCACCGCCCCTGCCGCGTGGGCTGACGCTTGCCGCAACCACGGCGCTGCTCGATCTGCTCGAGCGGCGCTGGGCCCCCGGGCATGTCGTGCTCGCCCTGCCGGATGCGCCGATCGGCCGCATGCGTCTGCGCTTCGGGTTTCCGGGCGGCGCCTCCGCCGATCTGGCCCCCTGGGCCGTCGAGGCCGAACGGGTCGACTGGGTGGCCATCGAGCGTGGCGAGTGGTTCTTCGAGCGCGAGCTCGCCCATCCTGTGGCGATCGGCGATCTCGTGACTCTGGTGCCCGCCGCCCTCGAGGGCCGGCCGACGTCGCCGCGCCGGCCCGGCGTGGCCGACCGTCTGATGGTCGGGCGGGTGGCTTCGCTGGCGCAGCGCCTGGGTGACGACCTCACGCTGGCGCCGGTGCAGCGCATCGGCGTGCTTGCGTGGTCAGGCGCGCCATCGCTGGTGCGTGTGCATGGCGGAGGCCGCCGCGGCTGGCGCGATGCGGTACGCCTGGCCGGCGATGGCGCCACCGGCGAGCCGCAAACGCTGCTGCTGCCGGCCGGCGTCTTTCCGGCCGGCGCGACGCTCGGCCTGCGCGACGGTGCCTCCGAGGGTTCGGTGCGCCTGCTCCAGGTGGTCGAACGATCGGCCGTCTTCGAGCGGGTGACCTACGAGGCGCACGCCGGCTGACCGGCCGCTCGCCCGATGGCCGCCCGCGGGGTCGGGGCCGGGCAGACGCTGCCGGTGGCATCGCCGCCGGTGGCGCCGCGATTGGGCTACCATCGCCTGCCGCGCATCCAACCTTCCCCCAGCGCTCATGGCCGGTCTCGACAAGAACACCCCCCTGCCCACCCGGATCATCGTGCACCAGCAGTCGCGGGTGCTCGAGATCGAGTTCGACGACGGTCGCCAGTTCCGCCTCTCGTTCGAATTCCTGCGGGTGCATTCGCCCTCGGCCGAGGTCCGTGGCCACGGACCCGGCCAGGAAGTGTTGCAGGTGGGCAAGCGCGATGTCGTCATCGACAGGATCGAGCCGGTCGGGCACTACGCCATCCAGCCGCACTTCAGCGATGGCCACTCCACCGGCCTGTATTCGTGGGATTACCTGCACTGGCTGGGTACCCAGGAGGCGCGCCTGTGGCACGACTACCTGCGCAAGCTCTCCGACGCCGGGGCGAGCCGGGATTCCGCAGGCACCGCCGCCGCGGCGCCCGCCCTGACAGCCACCGAGGCGCGGCGCGGCCGGCCCGCATGAACCGCCCCGGCAAGCCGGCGCCGGGCATGGCTCCCGGGCAGACGGGCCCCGACCCGGCCGCGGCCGAGCCGGTCACCCATTTCGGATTCGAGAACGTCCCGCCCTCGGCCAAGGCCGGCCGGGTCGCGCAGGTCTTCGATTCGGTCGCCTCGCGCTACGACGTCATGAACGACCTGATGTCGGCCGGGCTGCATCGGGTCTGGAAGGCCGCCGCCATCGCCCACGCCGCGGTCCGTCCGGGCATGAAGGTACTCGACGTCGCCGGCGGCACGGCCGATCTCTCCCGCCGCCTGGCGCCCCGGGTCGGCCCGACTGGCGAGGTCTGGCTGACCGACATCAACGGGCCGATGCTCACCATCGGTCGCGACCGCCTGCTCGACGACGGTCAGGTCCAGCCGGTGGTGCGCTGCGATGCCGAGCGGCTGCCTTTCCCCGACGGCTACTTCGACCGCTGCATGGTGGCGTTCGGGCTGCGCAACATGACCCGCAAGGAGGTCGCGCTGGCCGAGATGACCCGGGTGCTGCGACCCGGCGGGCGCCTGCTGGTGCTCGAATTCTCGCGGGTCTGGAAGCCGCTGGCTCCGGTCTACGACGCCTACTCGTTCCGGCTGCTCCCCTGGCTGGGGCAGCGGGTGGCTGGCGACCCCGACAGTTACCGCTACCTGGCCGAGTCGATCCGCATGCATCCCGACCAGCCTACCCTGGCCGACATGATGCGCGGGGTGGGTCTCACCGGAGTGCGCTGGTTCGACATGAGTGCTGGCATCGTCGCTTTGCATGAAGGTGTGCGGGTTTGACCCCTCGACCTGCGCCATACCGGGTAAAGTACGCGTCAGGTTGCTGAAAGCCTGCAAGGCCGAGGGCCGCGCGCCGACGCAACATCACGTTTCACTGGAGACCGCACCATGTCCTACCGCACCGCCACGCTGCTGGCCGTCGTCCTGATCGGCGGCAGCATCATCGTCGCCGACGCCCAGGCTGCACGGGTCGGCGGAGGCCGCGACGTCGGCCGCCAGAACAACACCGTGCAGCGCAACGCCACGCCGCAGCAGGCTCCCCAGCAGGGCGTGCCCGCCCAGCAGGCGCCCTCGCAGGCCGCGCCCGCCAAGCAGAACGCACCGGCTGCCGCACCGGCGGCTGCTCCCGCCGCGGCAGCTGCCGCCCAGCCTGCCCGCAACCGCTGGCTCGGACCCATCGCCGGTCTGGCTGCCGGCCTGGGGCTGGCTGCGCTTGCCAGTCACTTCGGTTTCGGCGAAGAACTCGCCAACTTCATGCTGATCGCGTTGCTGGTCATCGCAGCGCTGGTCGTGGTGCGGCTCATCATGGCCCGGCGCGCAGCCGGCGCCGGTCCGCGCCCGGCCGCTGCCGCGGCGGGCTACGGCAACACCCAGATCGGCCCCGAGGCGGCGGGCAGCTACCCGGGCGGCGCCGCGCGCAGTGCGCTGCCCGAAAGCGGGTTTGGTTCGGTGGCTACGCAGCCGGCGGCCGCCGCCGAAACCACCGGTCTGCCCCCGGGTGTGCCGGCAGGTTTCGACGTCGAAGGCTTCCTGCGGACGGCCCGGCAGCAGTTCGTGCGGTTGCAGGCGGCCTTCGACGCGGCCGACATCAACCAGCTGCGCGAGTTCGTCGCCGACGAGCTCTACCCCGATCTGCAGCGCCAGATCGCCGAGCGTGGCGCCGCCAGCCAGCGCACCGATGTCGTCCGCCTTGATGCCGAACTCCTGAGCATCCAGACCCAGGGGCTCGACCACATGGCAAGCGTGCGCTTCCACGGCATGATCCGCGAGACCGAGGGCGGCCCGGCCGAGGCCTTCGATGAGGTCTGGAACTTCGTCAAGCCGACCTCCGGTGGCGCCGGCTGGATGCTCGCCGGCATCCAGCAGCTCGGCTGACCGCAACCTCCTCTCCCTCATGGCCGAGCGGGCGGGCAGCGCCGACGACCGTCCGGCCAGCCCCCTGAAAGCCCTGGCCGCCGAGGCTGCTGCGCAACTGCAGCAGTCGGCGGTCACGGCGCTTGCAGCGGGCTTCGGGCATCTCCTTCGCCAGCAGGACTGGGCACGCGCCAAGCTGCGCATGCACGCCGGCGCCACCGTCCGCCTGGGCGTTGTGGCTCCCGGTCTGCCCGCCGGCCTGCCTGCGCCCGAGGTCTGGCTGCGCATCGATGCCGACGGTCTGGTCGCGGCAGCCGATGATGCCGTCCCGCCTCGAGCCACCCTGCTGCTCGAGCCTTCGCCGGCCCTGCTCACCGACTTCGCCCGTCAGGGCGTGGGCGGTCTGTCGCGCCACCTGCGCGTCGACGGTGATGTGATGCTGGCCGCCGCGCTCGGCGAACTCGCCCGCGATCTGCGCTGGGAAGCCGAGGAGGACCTCAGCCGCGTGGTTGGCGACGTCGCGGCCCATCGTCTGGCGGGTTGGTTCAAGGCTGGTCTGGCCGGCCTGCGCGGGCTCGCCTCTTCGGGCTTTCAGGCCGATGGGGCTCCGATGGCCGGCTGGTCGCCGGTGGTCGGCCGTGGGGCGCTGCGCGCTCTCGGCGTCGAGATCGCCGAACTCGACGACCGCCTGCGGCGGCTCGAGCAGCGCGTCGACCGTCTCGATCCCCCTGCTCGCGCCGCCTGATCAGTCGCGCTCGCGAGGCGCCACGGGCGGCGGCAGAACGAAGCTGCGAGGCTCGCTGCGCATTCGGGCAGCCAGGATGCGGGCGTAGGCGCCAAAGTACCGCACCCGCAGGCCGCGCGCCTTCATGGCTGTTGCGAAGGCCAGTGCGAAGCTCACCAGCAGGTTGGTCAGGCCGATGAGGCCCACGCCCAGCGCCGCGATGGCGAACGCCAGCGGCGCGATCTGCCAATCGAGGCCCGCCGATCCGTAGGCCAGGTTGGCGGCGGCGAACGTGACATGCCGGATGTCGAGTGGCAGCCCCAGGATGGTTCCGCCGAAGCCGACGAAGCCCAGCATCAGGCCGAAAGCCACGTTGCCGGCGATCGCGCCCAGATTGTGCTCGACGTAAGCCGCCAGGGTCGCGACCCGCGCCGGCCCCAGCAGGCGGTTCAGGCCGCGATGCCGGGCGATGCGCTGCGGTATGCGCGCATAGACGCAGCGGTTGTCGTAATAGCCCGAGACGATGCCCGCGAGGAACAGGCACACCCCGGCGATGGCCGCATGGGGGAGGGCCGCCGACAGCCAAGGGTGCAGGTCGGCGAGCATGTGCGTTGCCTTCTCTGTGCCAGCGAGCGGCGTGCCGGCCGCCCACATCCAGATCCATGCGATCGCCAGCGACACCGGGAAGGCGAGCAGGACGTTGCCCGCGATCGCCACCAGTTGGGTGCGCGTCACCTGGGCGGTGAGCGTGGCGAGGTCTTCCAGCACGCGCGAGGCGTCGCGATCGCGACCCTCGCCGATCACCGCCGCGATGCGTGAGGCCGTCATCGCCGGCTGCTTGGTGGCGATCGTGAAGTGCAGCAGGTGCACCAGCACGAAGCCAGCGGCGTAGTTCAGCCCGAAGGCCAGCGCCTGCCAGAAGGGCGGCAGGTGCAGGCCCGCGAGCAGGATCTTCACCATCGCCATCAGGCCCACTATCACGCCCGCGCCCATCGCCGAGCGCGCCATAGCCAGCCACTCGCCCCGATTGGTGGTCACGTAGTGCTCGCCGGTGCGGCTGGCGTTTTCGGTGATCTGCAGCGCCAGCAGGTCGGTGCTGCGGGCCACCAGCGCGCGCACGCTGTCGCGCGTTGCCTGGCCGTGTACCAGCTCGAGCAGCAGGGCTGCGGCCTGCGCGCAGGCTTCCTGCGGCGGGGCCAGCGCGATCGCCATCAGGCGTCGGATCCGCGCGACGCTCTGGCGGCAGTGTCGCAGGCGCAGCGTGAGGGCAATGCTTGCCCCCTGCCGGCGCGCCAGGTCGCGCACCGCGTCGAGCGTGGCGTCGCAGCCGGTGAGTGCGCGGTCCAGCCGTTCGGCAGCATCCGGCGCTACCTGCGCCAGGGGGCGCCCCGGCGCGTCGGCCTGCGCGCACCAGCCGAGCAGGGCGGCCGCCTGCTCCAGGAAGACGGCGTCGGGCGCATCGGCCGTGCCGTGGTAGCGCAGCATCTCGGCGTGGGTGCCCAGGGCAGTGAGGCGATGGGCGAGCAGGCGCAGCGCCTCGAGGGTCTCCTGGCGCAGCCGCTGCCGGCCGGTCAGGGTGTCGGGCTGGGCGTCAGCGGCCTGGGCCACGATGGCGATCAGCCGCGTCCAGCGCGCCTGCCCCACCGCCTCGACCCATTCGGCATCGTCGGCGCATGGGAAAACCTCGCCGAGGATGTCCATCCACAGGCCGGGATCGGGCACCGCGGGCAGCCAGCGCCGCGTGATCCGGCCCGCCAGCCCGGGCATGAATCCGCTCTCGAGGGCGACTCCGGTCTCGGCGAGCAGGTGCCGCTGCCGGCGGCCCGCGAACAGCGCGAAGAGGTGCCTGGCCAGCGTGGCAGCGTCGACGGGTTCGGCCTGCAGCCGGTCGCACAGGCGATCCACCCGCTCGGCGGCTGCGGCGGGAGCCTGGTCGGGCGCGGGCCGCAGCGCTTCGACCAGTTCGATCAGCCAGCCGTGGTCGCCGCCGGGTTGGGTGCCGCGCAGCGCGCCAAGTAGGGTGTCCAGACTCATCGGGAGGGCTTGATCGGGAGGAAGCGCGCCGTCGCGATGTGCGCGACCTCGCGCGGGCTCACGTTCTGAGCCTGAAGGATGGCATACTGTGCATCCATACAGGAGAACAACATGTCAGTCACCTTTGCCCGCCTGCGCCGCGCGCGCGCCAGCGTTGTTGTCACTCCCGGTCTGCGCCGGGTCGTCCTGCCGTCGCGCCGCCGTATCGACCCCGATCGCATCGTCGGTCTGGCCTGCATCGCGTCGGCTGCGGCCGCGCTGCTGCTGGCCTGATCAGCCTGCGCCTCGCCAGGGCAAGGGCCCCGGCGTCGAGCGCTGGCGCCCGCCTAGGCGCCGGTGTAGCGTGGCGGACGGCCCTCCAGAAAGGAGCGCACGCCCTCCTCGAAGTCGCCCGACAGCGCTGCCAGCGCAAACTGATCGAAGTCGGCATGGCTCGCCGCGCGGTCGAGCGCCCCGGCGCTCGCATTCACGGCCTGCTTGATCATCCGCAACTGCACCGGTGGCATCGAGGCCGCGCGGTGGGCCAGGGCCAGCGCGTCGGCTAGCGCGGCGCCCGGTTCGCTCAGCTGATCGACCAGCCCCCAGTCCTGCGCCGTGGCCGCCGCAATCTTCTCCGACAGGATGATGATGCGCTTGGCCTTGGCCGGGCCCACCAGGTGCGTGATGCGCGGCACCGCACCCCACGACAGGTTCATGCCGCGCTCGATCTCCGGCACGTAGAACATCGCCGAGCGCGAGGCCACCCGCAGGTCGCAGGCCACCGAAATCGCCGCCCCGCCGCCAACGCACCAGCCCTCGATGGCCACGATGGTCAGCGCCTCGATCTCCTCCCAGGCGCGGCACATCTTCCCGCCAGCCTGCATCGCCAGGCGGCGCTCGGCCATCGGCCGCTGCTTCATGGTCTCCCGCTCGGGGTCCTTGAGGTCGGCTCCCATCGAGAAGTTCTCGGCGGTGCCGGTGAGCACCACCGCCGACACCGTGGCGTCGTTCTCGAAGCTGCGCGCCGCCGCGGTCAGCTGGCGCAGGGCCTCGGCCGACATCGGGTTGGCGCGGTTGCCGCGGTCGAAGCGCACAACCGCCACGCGGTCCTGGCGCTCGATCGTCACCATGGCGGGCGCGCTCATGCCGCACTCGTCGTGAAGTCGCCCGGCAGCACGATCTCGATCAGTTCCAGGTCGTCGGAGTGCGCGATCTCGCGGTGCCGGATGCCAGGCAGCTGGTGCACGCACGACCCCGCCTGCAGCAGCACCTCGCCCTGCCCCTCGTACTCGAAGCGCACCCAGCCCTTGAGGATGTACACCAGCTGCAGCTGCACCGAGTGGCGGTGCCACTCGCCGCCGGCCTGGTGGCCGCCGCGCGCCCTGATCACATGCATCACGGCGGCGCCGTCGGTGGCGTCCTTGACGCCGAGGTCGCGGTACTCGAAGTAGGGCCGCAGCCCATCGGGCCGGAACTCGCTGGTCGCCGCGTGGCTGACGCTGAATTTCATCGCTTGCCTCGCGCCGTGTTCAGGGCGTGATGATGACCTTGCCCATCACCTTGCGGTTCATCATGTCGTTGATCGCCTGCGCGCCCTGCTCGAGCGGGTAGCGCGCCGAGATGTGCGGGCGCAGCTTGCCCTGCTGGACCAGTTCGAACATCTCCTGGACGTCCTGGCGGTAGGCCTGCGGCTCCTTGGAACAGAACTGACCCCAGAACACCCCGACCACCGACGCACCCTTGAGCAGCATCAGATTGAGCGGCAGCTTCGGGATCTCGCCGTTGGCAAAGCCCACCACCAGGAAGCGCCCGCGCCAACCGATCGAGCGGAAGGCCGGGTCGGCGAACTTGCCGCCCACCGGGTCGTAGATCACGTCGGGGCCCTTGCCGCCTGTCATCTCTTTCAGGCGCTCGCGCAGATCCTCGGTCTCGTAGTTGATCAGGTGATCGGCGCCGTGGTCACGGCACACCTGCAGTTTCTCGGCGGTGGAGGCGGCCGCGATCACGGTGGCACCGAAGGCCTTGCCGATCTCGACCGCCGCCAGACCCACGCCGCCGGCGGCGCCCAGCACCAGCAGGGTCTCGCCGGCCTTGAGCGCGCCGCGGTCCTT
>JBILUW010000386.1:0-2802 GCA_044370795.1 Burkholderiaceae bacterium | reverse complement strand
CATCTCCTCGCGCGACACCGTCTCGAAGCGCTCGCGCACCACGGCCTCGACCTGCGTGGGCGGCACGAACATCGCGCAGCCCAGCGCGGCCTGGCCGGCGATGTGCCGGTGGCGCAGCCCGAGCGACACCCAGTCACGGTCGTGGCGAGCGTTGAAGCGGCCGCGGGCGTGGGCGATGCGATAGGCGAGCGCAGCGGGCAGGCCCGACAGCGCCGGCAGCAGCCAGCGGTACTCGGGGCCCTGCAGCGCGAGGCTCCAGCTCGGCAGCGGTTCGGGCGCGCTCATTGGGCCGCGCTCATCGGGCAATGCTCATCGGCAGAAGGCGAGGGCAGCCACGCCGCTCACCGGAAATCGGTGTCGCCGCCGGTGAGCCACCACGGCGCGGCATCGAGCGCGGCGGGCACGTCGGCCGAGCGCCGCACCGTCACGCACCAGGTGCACACCGGCACCGGGGCCGGCTCGCCCGCGTGGGGCACGAATCGCGCGATCAGCGGCGCGCTGAACCAGCCGCGCAGCCAGCCCGCACCGGCGCGGGCCGCCTCGGCGCGTGCTACCCCGATCGCGAGCGGCAGGTGCCGCGGCTCGCCGATCCAGTCCATCCACTCCCAGCCGGCCCCGGCGGCCGCGGCCTCGGCCGCCGGCACGCGCATCACCACCACCCCCAGGACCCGGCGCGTCCAGCGGCAGCGCAGCCAGTCGAGGCGGTAGCGATGATGGGGATGATCGGCGTAGCGGTGCCGTACCCATGCGCCATTTCGTTGCGCGATCAACCATTCGGGCAGCGCGCGGCGCATGCGCTCCCACAACCCATCGACCCGGGCCCAGGCCTGCGCCGCGTCCGGAGCGTCGAGCGCGGGCAGGGCCTCGAGCCGCCAGCGCCAGGCCGCCTGCCCGGTCGGGTTCGCGGCCGGCCAGGCCAGCTCGCGCACCTCGCCCAGCGCCCGGTACAGCCCCAGCAGCTCGCCCAGCCGGGCGTGGCGGGCGTTCGGAAAGCCGAAGCCCACTGCATAACGCAGCCCGTCGCCGACGCGCTCGTCGATGAAGTGGCGGGTCACGCGGGCGAAGGGCCCGCTGCGCGACAGCACGCCGCGCGCGTCGGGGCGCACCATCACATCGCCCATCTGCACGCCGGCGATCGTCGTGTTGCCCAGGCACAGCGTGCGCGCCGTCCCGCCGTAGTGGGCGAGCAGGGCGCCCTGCGGGTCGTCGTCGGCGCGCGCGCCCGAGGCGCAGCCGCGGCCCCCGTCGTACTTCCAGCGCCACAGCGCCTCGCTCATCGACCCGCCGAACGCCTGCTCGAAGAGCGCGCGGATCTCGCCCTGCCGGTCTTCGCCGAGCGCCTCGCACCGCCAGCGCGGCCGATCGCCCATGGCTCAGCGGCCCGCCGTGCCGGTCTCCCAGCGGTGGGGCAGCGTCACCAGGCCCTGCTCGACGCCGTCCTGCGCCATGCGCAGCGCGATCGCGTGGCGGGCCACCTCGTAGACATGCAGCCCGCGTTCGCAGGCGAGGATGACCGAGACCGCGTAGTCGCCGCGCAGCAGCGGCAGGCGCTCGAAGCGCAGCACCGCCTCGCCGTGGCCCTGCGCGTCGCGCGACAGCACCACGCCGTCGTTGATGCTGAGCGCGCTCGCCACGACGGTGCCGCTGGCATGGTCGATACCGACGGCCACCGACGGGCAGGGCAGGGCGGGGTCGGCCGCGAAGCGCACGCGGATCTCGAGCTCCGAGCGGCCAGTGTGGCCGGCCAGCGGCACGCCGGGCTCGGCCTTCGCGCCGTCCATGCGCGCGACGATGCCGCGGATCGCGGCGCTGCCCGGCGGCGGCGGCGCGGGCGGCGCTGCAACTGCGTCAGCATCCGCGTCCGCATCCGCGTCCGCATCCGCATCCTCCCCGCCGTCGCCCTCCCGCGCCGACGCCGCCCTCGCCCCCTGCGCCCCCGCGAACGGCCCCTCGGGCAGCAGCTCCACCCCCAGCGACGCCTCGTAGGCCGCGGTCACGCGGGGCGCGGCGTCGAACATCTTCAGCCGCCCGCCCTCGAGCCACAGCGCCCGCGAGCACAGCGCGTGCACGTGGTACATCGCGTGCGAGCAGAACAGGATGGTTGCGCCCGCATCTTTCAGCGCCATGATGCGGTCGAAGCTCTTGCGCGCGAACGCGCCGTCGCCCACCGACAGCGCCTCGTCGATCACCAGGATGCCGGGCTCGACGCTGGTGGCCACGGCGAAGGCCAGCCGCACGAACATCCCGCTCGAATAGGTCTTGACCGGCTGCCGGGCGAACGCCCCGATGTCGGCGAAGGCCAGGATGTCGTCGAGGCGCTCGTCGACCTGCGCGCGGTTCAGGCCCAGCAGCGCGCCGTTCAGGTACACGTTCTCGATGCCGCTGAACTCGGGATTGAAGCCCGCCCCCAGCTCGAGCAGCGCGGCAACGCGGCCATTGACCTGCATCTCGCCCGTGGTCGGCGCAACGGTGCCGCAGACCAGCTGCAGCAGGGTTGATTTGCCGGCGCCGTTGCGCCCGACGATGCCCACCGCCTCGCCGCGCCCGACCTCGAACTCGACGTCGCGCAGCGCCCAGAACTCGCGGCTCGCGTCGTGGCGCGCGCCCCACAGCAGCTGGCGCAGGCGGTCGGAGGGGCGCTCGAAGAGCTCGTAGCGCTTGCCCAGGCCGCTTGCCCGGATGGCCGGCCCGGTGCCGGCCGTACCGCCCGCGCGCTGCTCAGAGGACATCGGCAAACCCCGCGCGCACGCGCCGGAAGAAGGCCGCGCCCGCCAGCGCGAGGGCCATGCCGGCCAGGGCCAC
>JBILUW010000009.1:0-33390 GCA_044370795.1 Burkholderiaceae bacterium | reverse complement strand
GAGGGTGGCGATCACCGAGTACTCGGCCGGACGCAGCAGGATCTGCTGCAGGAAGGCGTCGGCGATGCTGTCCTTGATGACGATCTCGCGACCGGTGCGCGGGTTCTTGAACTGGCACCATGGGCCGCCGTCGATGGGCTGGGCACCGAACTCGCGCTGGGCGAGCTCGTAGCCCCAGTCACGGAAGGCGCCTTCCGTGAACTTCATGATGTTGCCCTTGTGCACCAGGGTGACGCTGGGCTTGTCGTTGTCGATCGCGTACTGGATCGCCTTGCGCACCAGGCGCTCGGTGCCCTCGCGCGACACCGGCTTGATGCCGATGCCCGAGGTCTCGGGGAAGCGGATCTTCTTGACGCCCAGCTCGTCCATCAGGAAGCGGATGAGCTTGCGGGCCTTGTCGGACTGCGCCTCGTACTCGATGCCGGCGTAGATGTCCTCGGAGTTCTCCCGGAAGATGACCATGTTGGTCTTCTCGGGCTCCTTGAGCGGCGACGGCACGCCAGCGAAGTACTGGATCGGCCGCAGACAAACGTACAGGTCGAGTTCCTGGCGCAGGGCCACGTTCAGCGAACGGATGCCTCCGCCCACCGGGGTGGTGAGAGGCCCCTTGATCGAGACGACGTACTCGCGCAGCGCGTGCAGGCTCTCTTCGGGCAGCCAGACGTCGGGGCCGTAGACCTTGGTGGACTTCTCGCCGGCGTAGATCTCCATCCAGTGGATGCGGCGCTTGCCGCCGTACGACTTCGCCACCGCGGCATCGACCACCCGGATCATGACGGGGGTGATGTCGAAGCCGGTACCGTCGCCCTCGATGTAGGGGATGACGGGGTTGTCCGGGACGTTGAGCGAGAAATCGGGGTTGACGGTGATCTTCGCGCCGCCGGCCGGAACCTTGATGTGCTGGTACATGGAGGACATCCCTGGTGAACGCGTGGGTGGGGGCTGCTCGCCGACGGCATTATATTCGCGCCCCGGCACCCTCCAAGACCGGCCGGAGCGCCATGGCCCCCGGTTCCGGACCCGGCGGCCGGCCGCCGGCTGTTGCAACCTGTTGCAATCGCGCCACCGGGGGGGAGGAAATTCCACCGTTCACGGGCGTCCCCGGGAAGCGTCGGGCTAGAATCGGCCGCCTCATGTCAACGGGCCGGACTCGTGCGCGTTACAGGAGGGGACCGCAAGGTCGTTCATCTCAACAATTATCTCCCGAGGATCACATGACCAAACTGATCGCTGCCCTGATCGCCGGCCTGTTCGCTGTTGGTGCCGTCCACGCTTCCGACGCCAAGAAAGACGAGAAGAAGGCCGAAGCCAAGAAAGCCGACAAGAAGTAATCGGCTCTCAGGTGTGCCAGAGGCAGGGGTTCCCCCTGCCTCTTTTTTTTGCGCATGCGCCCTGAAGGGTCGTGGCCGCGCCCCCGGAACTCCCAACCATGATCGGCATGGCACCCAATCTTCTGCGATGGCTCGCCACCGCAGTCTTTGCCTGCTGCCTCGCCGCGGCTGCCGTCTCGTTGCGCGCCCAGCCGGCCGCTACGCCCGCGCTGCCCCGCATCGAACTGCAGGCGGGCGTGCATCTCATCAGGGCAGAGGTCGCCGCCGACTTCGCCTCGCGGGCCCGCGGACTCATGTTCCGCGACAGCCTGGGCCCCAACCAGGGAATGCTCTTCGTGTTTGAGGAGTCGGGGCGTCAGTGTTTCTGGATGCGCAACACGCGCATTGCGCTGTCGGCAGCATTCATCGACGAAGCCGGCCGCATCGTGAACATCGCCGACATGCAGCCGATGTCCGACGACAGCCACTGCTCGGCGCAACCCGTGCGCTTCGTGCTCGAGATGGAGCAGGGATGGTTCGCTCGTCGCGGATTGCGCGAGGGCAGCCGGATCGCCGGCCCCGCCGGCCTGTTCGGTGGGCGCTGACGGGCCCCCTGGCGGGCGCTGACCGGCATCCGAAACGATGGCGCGCCGGCACCGGGGCCGGCGCAGGCTGCGCCGTCAGGCGTAGTTCGCCGCGGCGAAATCCCAGTTGGCGAGCTGATTCAGGAAGGTCTCGACGAACTTCGGCCGGGCATTGCGGTAGTCGACGTAATAGGCGTGCTCCCAGACGTCGATGGTCAGCAGCGCCTTGTCGGCCGAGGTGAGCGTGGTGCCGGCATTGGAGGTGTTGACGATGTCGACGGAGCCGTCAGCCTTCTTCACCAGCCAGGTCCAGCCCGAGCCGAAGTTGCCAACCGCGCTCTTGGTGAAGGCCTCCTTGAACGCGGCGAACGAGCCCCACTTGCGGTTGATCGCGTCGGCGAGCGCGCCCTTGGGCTCACCGCCGCCACCCGGCTTCATGCTGTGCCAGAAGAAGGTGTGGTTCCAGACCTGGGCGGCATTGTTGAACACGCCCCCGGACGACTTGCGGACGATGTCCTCGAGGCCCAGCGCCTCGAACTCGGTGCCCTTGATCAGGTTGTTCAGGTTGGTGACGTAGGCCTGATGGTGCTTGCCGTGGTGGAACTCGAAGGTTTCCTTGGAGATGTGCGGCGCGAGGGCGTCGGCGGCGTAGGGCAGCGGCGGCAGGGTGTGTTCCATGGGGCGATCCTGTGAGGGGAGGGTTGAGCGGTGGCCAGAGCGCGATGCCGGCACGGGCCGGCGCAGGCGCGGCAGCGCCGACCGCTCTCGGCAGAACTCCCGATTCTAGGCCACAAGGCCCGCCGGCCTCAACGCGCCCCTGACGCCGGCACGGTGGCAGGCATGCCAAGGGCCTGGTCGCCATCGTCCAGCCGCCGATCCACGTGCAGCGCCAGCCCGCCCTCGGCCAGCGTCGCCGTGAGGAGCTCGCCAGCGACCGTCTGCCGGCTGTCGCGCACCACCTCGCCGCGGGGCGTTCGAAGGATGGCGTAGCCCCGCGCCAGCACGGCTCTCGGGCTGACCAGATCGAGCTGCTGGGCGGCACCGCCGAGCGCGGCCTCGCGGCCGGCAAGATGCCGGGCCGCCGCGCGCGCCAGCCGACCGGCGAGCCAGGCCAGCCGCTCGTGCGCCGGCTCGAGCCGGGGCGGCCGCAATCTGACCGCTGCGAGATCGAGGCGACGAGCAGCCCGCTCGATGCGCAGGCTGCCCGCCCGCTGCAGCCGGGCGGCCGAGCCACGCAGCCCCTGGGCGCGCGCGGCCCAGTAGGCCGCCGGCGAGCGCAGGCGACCCGCGGCGATGTCGAGGCGCTGCTCGAGCGTGCGCTGCAGCCGGCCCAGGCCCCGCTCCAGGCGGCCGATCGAGCGTTCGACATCGGCGACGAGGGCGCGACGCTCGGGCACCGCGAGCGCCGCCGCCGCCGTGGGCGTGGCTGCCCGCCGATCCGCGACGAAATCGGCGATCGTGAAGTCGGTTTCGTGACCGACACCGCTGATCACCGGGACGGGGCTGGCGGCGATCGCCCGGGCCAGATTCTCGTCGTTGAACGCCCAGAGGTCCTCGATCGAGCCGCCACCGCGCACGAGCAGCAGCACGTCGCACTCGCCGCGACGCGTGGCAGCGGCCAGCGCCGCCATCAGGCTAGCCGGCGCATCGGCGCCCTGCACCGCGCTCGGATAGACCACGACCTCGACGTGCGGCGCCCTGCCGCGCAGGATCGCGAGCACGTCGCGCAGCGCGGCAGCCTGCAGCGACGTGACCACACCGACGCGGCGCGGATGCATCGGCAGAGGGCGCTTGCGCGCCTCATCGAGCAGACCCTCGTCGCGCAGGCGGTCGCGCAGGCGCAGGAACTGCTGGTAGAGGTCGCCGGCGCCGGCGCGGCGCATCTGTTCGACGCCGAGCTGGAAGTCGCCGCGCGGCTGGTAGAGGCCGGGCAGCCCGCGCGCCTCGACCCGGTCGCCCTCGCGTGGGATGAAGCCCACAGCCTGCGCCCGACCGCGGAACATCACGCAGCGCACCTGAGCCGCCGGATCCTTGAGGGTGAAGTACCAGTGCCCGCTGGCCGCGCGGGTGAAGTTCGAGATCTCGCCGGCCACCCAGACCGGCGGGCAGTTCGCCTCGAGCAGATCGGCGACCTCGCGGGCGAGCTGGCTGACGCTGAGCACTGCGGGCCTGCGCAATGGAGCATTCGGCTCGAAGTCAGGATTCATGCGGGTTCCCGAGGGATCGATTTCCACACCTCCAGCATTGACGGGGCTTCCCTCGACGAATGGCCCCGGAGATGCCGAAAAAATCTGCAAGTCATTGTTTGTTATGAATATATTTTCTGCTTAAAAAAACGGCAACCCACCTCGGGACGCGGATTTCGCGGGATTCCGGCCGATCGGGCCAGGATGTTCACATGGTTGTCCACAGCTTGTGTGGACAGCGTCCGTCCGCGACACCCCACAGGCCGGCGGGCGGAATCCGGCTTGCCCGCACCCGCCCAAAACCCGGACAATACCTGCGCTCGACGCCTTCCGAGCGTCTCTCCACTTCCGGGAGCCCTGCTTGTTTTCCCTGATCCTGGCGGCCGGATGGCCGGTGTGGTTCCTTCTGCTCGCCTCGCTGGTCGGGGTTGCCCTCATCGTCGAGCGCGCGCTGTCGCTCAAGCGCTCCCGGGTGCTGCCGGCCCGGTTGCTCGACGACGTGCTCACCATGCACCGGGCGCGGCAGATCACCCCCGAGATGGTCCAGCGCCTCGAGGCGAGCGCGCCGGTGGGTCGTATCTTCGCCGCGGGCCTGCGCCACGAATCCGCTCCGCGCGACGTCATCCGCCAGGCCATGGAGGAAAGCGGTCGGGTGGTGGCTCACGATCTCGAGCGTTTCCTTCCGGCCATCGCCACCGTGGCTACGGTGGCGCCGCTGCTGGGCCTGTTCGGCACGGTGATCGGCATGATCGAGATCTTCGGCGCCCAGACGCCAACGGGCACCAACCCGCAGCAGCTCGCGCACGGCATTTCGGTGGCGCTCTACAACACCGCCCTCGGACTGATCGTCGCCGTTCCGGCCATGATCGCCCACCGCTACTTCCGCTCGCGCGTCGATGGCCTTCTGCTCGACATGGAGCAGCAGGCGGTGCGTCTGGTCGACGCCCTGCGCCCGGTCGCCGAGCCCGGCCGCGGGCCCGCACGCGGCTGAGTTCCCGACATGAACTTCCGGGGCCGCTCCCGCCGGGAAGATCCGGAAATCAACTTCATCCCGCTGATCGACCTGCTGCTGGTCATCCTGATCTTCGTCATGGTGACCACCACCTTCTCGCGGTTCACCGCGCTGCCCATCGAGCTGCCCACGGCAGGCGCCGACCGCCCGCTCGAGCGACCTCGGGAGGTGGTGGTGGCCGTGTCGGCCGACGGCCGTTATCTGGTCGACAACACCGTGCGCGCCTACGAGAGCCCCGCCCGCTTCGCGCAGGCCCTGCTCTCGGCCGCGAACGGTCGCAACGACACGCCACTGGTCATCAATGCCGACGCGGGCGCCAGTCATCAGTCGGTCATCAACGTCCTCGAAGCGGCCCGCCTGGCCGGGCTGGCGAAGGTCACTTTTGCCGCCCAGAGTCCGGCGGCGGGTGGGTCGCGCTGAGCGGCCTTGCCGAGCGCTTGCGCCTTGCGCTCGAGGCGCGCCTGCTGGCCCGGTGGTTTCCGGCCCAACCCGTTGCCCTCGGCGCCAGCCGCTCTGCCGGCACGCTCCTGCTCGACGCGCTGGCCGCTTGCGTCGCACGGGCAGCCCGTGCCCGACGCGGCAACATCCGCAGGCTGGCGGCCACCGAGCGCCCGGCCATCATCATCGTGGGCAACCTGGTGGCGGGCGGAACCGGCAAGACGCCGCTGGTCGCAGGGCTGGCGCATGCCATGGCCGAACGCGGTTGGCGGGTCGGGATCCTGGCCCGCGGCCACCGGGCGCGACGGCGCGATCCGCGCCTGGTCGGACCCGACGACGATCCGCGCGAACATGGCGACGAGCCGGTGCTGCTTGCCCGGACCACCGGCCTGCCGGTGGCCTGCGCGACCGACCGGTCGCAGGCGCTCGCCCTGCTGCTGCGCCACCACCCGGGCCTGACGCTGGTGCTCAGCGACGACGGACTGCAGCACGTGGGCCTGGCGCGCACGCTCGAACTTGCGGTCTTCGACGAGCGCGGAGCGGGCAACGGCCGGCTGCTGCCCGCGGGCCCCCTGCGCGAACCGCTGGCCCATCTCGCGACCATGGACGCGCTGCTCTGGCGGCACGCCGATGCCGTCGCGACCGGCATGCCGGTCGGCGCAGCGCCGACGCTGCCCGGGTTGCCGCAGAACTTGCCGCGCCAGTTCCGATTCTGGCTGGAGCCCGCGGGCTGGCGACCGGTTGCCGATCCGCAGGCCCCCACGACAGGACTGGCGGACTTCGCCGCCGGCATGCGCGGGCAGGCCGTGCATGCGCTGGCCGGCATCGGCCGGCCGCAGCGCTTCTTCGAAACCCTGCGCCGCATCGGCATCGAACCCACAAGGTGCGAGCCGCTGGCCGATCACGTGGCGGCCGGCGCGGCGATGCTGCCGCCGCCGCCCGCGCAGATCCTCATGACCGCCAAGGACGCCGTAAAATTCGCGCCCTGGGCCGACGCGCGCTGCTGGTTCCTCGAGGTGCGCGCCCGCTTCGACCCCGCTCTGCCCGACTGGCTGGAGGCATCCCTTCGTGGATCACCGACTGATTGACATCCTCGTGTGCCCCCTGTGCAAGGGCCCGCTGCGCTTCGACCGGGAAGCCGCCGAACTCATCTGCGCGCACGACCGCCTGGCCTTTCCCGTGCGCGACGGCATCCCCGTGATGCTCGAAGACGAAGCCCGGCGACTGCCCGACTGAGCCGTGAGCGCCCAGCGCCCACCCACCGACGGCTTCGTCGCGATCATCCCCGCGCGGCTGCGCTCCACCCGGCTGCCGGGCAAGCCGCTTGCCGACATCGGCGGGCTGCCGATGGTCGTGCGGGTGGCGCAACGGGCCGCGGCGAGCGGCGCACGCCGCGTCGTGATCGCCACCGACGCGCCCGAGGTGATGGCCGCGGCGGCCGCGCACGCCATCGAAGCCGTGCTCACCCGCGCCGATCATCCGTCGGGCACCGATCGACTCGCCGAGGCAGCCGCCCTGCTCGACCTGGCCGACTCCGACCGGGTCGTGAACGTGCAGGGCGACGAGCCGCTGATCGAGCCGGCCGTGATCGCGGCGGTCGACCGGGCACTGGCAGCCGATCCCTCATGCGCGATCGCCACCGCCGCGCATCCGATCGAAACGATTGCCGACTACCTGAGTCCCCACGTCGTCAAGGTGGTGACCGACGTCCGCGGCCGCGCCCTCTACTTCTCGCGCGCGCCCATCCCCTTCGAGCGCGATGCGCCGCCGCCGGCCGATACGCTCTCGGCAACGCTGCGGGCGGCTCCGGTCCTGCGGCACGTCGGCCTGTACGCCTACCGCGTCGGATTCCTGCGCAGTTATCCGGAGCTGCCGCGCTCGCCGCTCGAAAGCATCGAGTCGCTCGAGCAGTTGCGCGCGCTCTGGCATGGCCTGCCCATCGCCGTGCTGACGCTCGACCAGGCGCCGGCCGCGGGGGTCGATACGCCGGCCGACCTCGAGCGTGTGCGTGCCCTGGTTGCCGCCGAGTCGGCGCGCTCGACGCGGCCGCCCGATCACGCCTGACCGTTTCGGGCGTGCTCGCGCCAGGCGCCGCGGGCGGCGCGGTTTGACCCTGCGGCGGCTTTGCGGGTACCTTTGCCCCCGCAAGCCGCCCGGCAGGGCTCCGCCGAGCGCATCCGGCCGGGCTCGGCTGGCCGGCCCCGCCCCCCCACGCTGCAGGTTGCGCACATGCGATTGATTCTTCTCGGCCCGCCGGGCGCCGGCAAAGGCACGCAGGCGACGTTCATCAAGGAGAAGTTCGGCATTCCCCAGATCTCCACCGGCGACATGCTCCGGGCGGCGGTCAAGGCGGGAACGCCGCTGGGCCTGGCAGCCAAGAAAGTGATGGATTCGGGCGGCCTCGTATCCGACGACATCATCATCGGTCTGGTCCGCGACCGTCTGGCCCAGCCCGACTGCGCAGCCGGCTATCTGTTCGACGGCTTCCCGCGCACCATCCCGCAGGCCGATGCGATGAAAGAAGCCGGCGTGCTCCTCGACTTCGTCCTCGAGATCGACGTGCCCGACACCGAGATCGTCGAGCGCATGAGCGGGCGCCGCGTGCACGCCGCCAGCGGGCGCACCTACCACGTGCGGTTCAACCCGCCCAGGGTGGCCGGTCGTGACGACGTCACCGGCGAGGAACTGATCCAGCGCGACGACGATCGCGAGGAAACCGTGCGCAAGCGCCTCGAGGTCTATCACGCCCAGACGCGCCAGCTCGTCGACTACTACGGCAGCCTGGCCGCCAGCGGTCAGCCCGGCGCACCGCGCTACCGCCGCATCGCCGGCATCGGTCCGGTCGAGGTCATCCGCGACCGGGCCTTCGAAGCCTTGCGCTAGCTACCCGCCGCGGCCACGATCCGGCCGCGGCTTGCCAACGCCACACGCGATTGCGCAGAATCGCGTGCCCGCCGGTGCCCAGGCGGCACCCGCCCCTTTCGAACAATCACACACCACGCAGGAGAGACCCCGATGTCAGCAGCCTCGACAGGCCTGTGGTTCGCGCTGATCTGCGGTGCGATAGCCGTGCTTTACGGCATCGTCACCAGCCGCACGATCCTCGCGCTGCCCGCCGGCAACCCCCGCATGCAGGAGATCGCCGCGGCGATCCAGACCGGCGCGCAGGCCTACCTGAACCGCCAGTACCGCACGATCGGCATCGTGGGCGTCGTGCTGTTCATCGTCCTGGGCTTCGTGCCCGGGCTCGGCTGGCTGACGGCCGTCGGCTTCGCGATCGGCGCAGTCCTGTCAGGCGCCGCGGGCTACATCGGCATGAACGTGTCGGTGCGCGCCAACGTGCGCACCGCCCAGGCGGCCACCCAGGGCCTGAACGCCGCGCTCGATGTCGCCTTCAAGGGCGGCGCGATCACCGGCATGCTGGTCGTCGGGCTCGGGCTGCTCGGCGTGGCCGGCTTCTTCCTGTTCCTGACCGACGGCGTGACCGATCCGGCGCAGCTGCACACCGCGCTCAAGCCGCTGATCGGCCTGGCCTTCGGCTCGTCGCTGATCTCGATCTTCGCGCGGCTCGGCGGCGGCATCTTCCCCCGGGGCGCCGACGTCGGCGCCGACCTGGTGGGCAAGGTCGAAGCGGGCATCCCCGAGGACGACCCCCGCAACCCGGCCGTGATCGCCGACAACGTGGGCGACAACGTCGGTGACTGCGCCGGCATGGCCGCCGACCTCTTCGAGACCTACGCGGTCACCCTGATCGCGACCATGCTGCTCGGCGCCCTGATGGTCACGGGCGCGCAGGCTCAGGCGGCGCTCTACCCGCTCGTGCTCGGCGGCTTCTCGATCATCGCGTCGGTGGTCGGGGCCTTCTTCGTGAAGACCGCGCCCGGCGGCAAGATCATGAACGCGCTCTACAAGGGCCTGATCGTCGCCGGCGTGCTCGCCACCATCGCCGCCTGGCCGCTCACGCAATGGGTCTTCGGCGGCGTCGACCTCGCCCCCGCCGGCCTGTCGATCATGAATCTGTGGCTGTGCGTGGTCGTTGGCATGGTGCTCACCGGCCTCATCGTCTACGTCACCGAGTACTACACGGGCACCGAGTATCACCCGGTCAAGTACGTGGCGCAGGCCTCGACCACCGGTCACGCCACCAACATCATCGCCGGCATCGCCGTGTCGATGAAGTCGACCGCCTGGCCCGTCCTGATGGTGTGCGCGGCCATCCTCGCCTCGTATGCTCTGGGCGGCCTGTACGGCATCGCCGTGTCGGCCACCTCGATGCTGTCGATGGCCGGAATCGTCGTGGCGCTCGACGCCTACGGCCCGATCACCGACAACGCGGGCGGCATCGCCGAGATGGCCGAACTGCCGCCCTCGGTGCGCGACATCACCGACCCGCTCGATGCGGTCGGCAACACCACCAAGGCAGTCACCAAGGGCTACGCGATCGGCTCGGCGGGTCTGGCCGCGCTGGTGCTCTTCGCCGACTACACCCACGGCCTCGAGTCGGTCGGGCTGGACAGCAAGTTCGACCTCTCCGACCACAACGTCATCATCGGCCTGTTCATCGGCGGCCTGATCCCCTACCTCTTCGGCGCGATGGCCATGGAGGCGGTGGGCCGCTCGGCGGGCGCGGTGGTCGAGGAAGTGCGCCGCCAGTTCCGCGAGATCAAGGGCATCATGGAAGGCACGGCCAAGCCCGACTACTCGAAGGCCGTCGACCTGCTCACCTCGGCGGCGATCAAGGAAATGATGATCCCGTCGCTGCTGCCCGTGGTCGTTCCGATCCTGGTCGGCGTGCTGCTCGGCCCGCAGGCGCTGGGCGGCGTGCTGATGGGCACCATCGTCACCGGTCTGTTCGTCGCCATCTCGATGTGCACCGGTGGCGGCGCCTGGGACAACGCCAAGAAGTACATCGAGGAAGGCCACCACGGCGGCAAGGGCTCCGACGCCCACAAGGCGGCGGTCACCGGCGACACCGTGGGCGACCCCTACAAGGACACCGCCGGCCCCGCCGTCAACCCGCTGATCAAGATCATCAACATCGTGGCGCTGCTGCTGGTGCCGCTGATGGGCGTGATGTACGCGGGCAAGCCGGGCAGCGCTCCGGCTGGCGCCCACGGCACCCCGCCGGCCGTCGTTGCGCCCGCGGCGGCTCCGGCCACCGCGCCGGCTGCGGCTCCCGCGGCAGCGCCGACCGACGCCACCCCGAGCGCCGCTCCGGCGGCGCCGGCCGAAGAGAAGAAGAACTGAGGGGCCTGATCGGCTCCATCCCCGTGCCGGCCGGCCCAACGGGCCCGCCGGCCACCCCCGACGGCGCCCCGGTGGCGCCGTTGTCTTTCCCGAACCCGACACACAGGAGCACTCCATGAATCTGAACGGCAACGTGGTCATCGTCACCGGTGGCGCATCCGGCCTGGGCGCCGCCACCTCGCGGATGGTCGCCGCCGCTGGCGGCAAGGTGCTGATCGCCGACGTCAATCAGAAGCTGGGCGATGCGATGGTCGCCGAACTGGGCGACGCAGCCCGCTTCGTGCGCTGCGACGTCACCTCGGAGGCCGACGGCAAGGCGGCGGTCGAGGCGGCGCAGGCCATGGGCCGGCTGGTGGGCCTGGTCAACTGCGCCGGCATCGGCACCGCGACCAAGACCGTCGGCAAGGACGGTCCGCATCCGCTCGACGCCTTCCTGCGGGTGATCAACGTCAACCTGGTGGGCTCGTTCAACATGCTGCGCCTGGCGGCCACCGCGATGTGCGCGGGCGAAGCCACCGCCGACGGCGAGCGCGGCGTGATCGTCAACACCGCCTCGGTGGCCGCCTTCGACGGCCAGATCGGGCAGGCCGCCTACTCGGCCTCGAAGGGCGGCATCGTCGGCATGACCCTGCCGATCGCCCGCGATCTGGCGCGCGACGGCATCCGCGTGTGCACGATCGCGCCGGGCCTCTTCCTGACGCCGCTGCTGCAGGGTCTGCCGCCGGCCGCACAGGAGTCACTGGGCAAGCAGGTGCCGTTTCCGCCGCGCCTGGGTCGGCCCGACGAGTACGCGCAGATGGTTCGGCAGATCTTCGAGAACGTGATGCTCAACGGCGAGACCATCCGCCTGGACGGCGCCATCCGGATGGCGCCGCGCTGATCCGGCAGCGCGCGCTCAGGCCCGGGTGGCCGGGCCGATCGCCGCTTCGGCCCAGCACCCCAGCGCCAGCAGGCGGGCGTCGGCGGCCTCGGCGCCCACCAGCTGCAGCGACACCGGCAAGCCCTCGGCGGTGCCCATGGGCAGCGCCAGCGCCGGCAGGCCGGCGAAGCTGAAGGCCAGCGTCTGGCCGAGCACCGCCTCGCGAGTGCTCATCGTACGGCCGGCGGCCACCTCGACCTCCATCTGGCCGCGGCGCGGCGGCAGCACGGGCGAGGTGGGCAGCACGAAGGCATCCCAGGTGCGCAGCGCGCCGCCGAACTCGGCGCGCACAGCCTCGCGCGCCCGCAGCGCATCGATGTAGGCACCGGCCGGGATGGTCACGCCGGCCTGCAGCGGCGGGCGCACCAGATCGGAGAAACCCTCGTCGCCGGCCGCCAGCGCCGCGCGATGCACCCAGGCAGCCTCGGCGCGAACCAGCGGCGTGTAGTGCTCCCAGGCCAGCGCGAGCCCCGCCAGATCGACATCGTCGATCTCGGCGCCCGCTCGCTCCAGCGCCTCGAGCGCCTGGGCGAAAGCGCGCGCCACCGGCCCGTCCATGCGTGGCGTCAGCCACGATCGGGGCACCGCGAGACGCGGCCGGCGCGGCACCGCGCCGTGATCGGTGCGACGGCCCGCCATCACCTCGAAGAGCAGCGCGCAGTCGTCGACCGAGGGCGCCAGCGGACCCGCGTGATCGCAGGTGAATGACAGATGCAGGGCCCCGGCCAGCGGGATCGCCTGGTAGGTGGGCTTGAAGCCGGCAACCCCGCAGAAGGCCGCAGGAATGCGCACCGAGCCGCCGGTGTCGCTGCCGACGGCCGCCACGCCGATGCCGGTGGCCACCGCAACCGCCGCGCCGCTCGAGGAACCGCCGGCCTGCCGCGCGGGATCCCAGGGATTGCAGACATCGCCCGTCCAGACGTTCTCGCCGGTGGCGCCGAGCGCAAGCTCGTGCATGTTGGTCTTGCCGAAGATCAGCGCCCCGGCGGCGCGCAGGCGGGCCACCGCCTCGGCCTCGTCGCGCCCGAGATCGGGCAGCGCCGCGCGGGTGCCGGCGCGCATCGGCATCCCGCGCACCGCGAACAGATCCTTGATCGAGATCGGCAGCCCGTGCAGCGGGCCGCAGCCCGCGGGCCGCTCGCGCGCCTGCCGGTCGAGCTCACGCGCCCGCTCGAGCGCCGCCTGCCAGTCGAGGTGGGCCATCGGGTTGAGCGGGCGCGCCACCTGCTCGCGCGCGCGGGCCGCCTCCAGAAGGCTCTCGGCGCTGACGCGACCGGCGGCCAGATCGGCCACCTGCCGCCGCAGGGGTACGAAGGAATCGGCGAGGAACATGGCGTGGGCTGCGGCGCGAGGGCCGTTGTGCGGGGGGCGGGCCTTTATTATGACGGTGGCCCGCGATGCCGCGCGGCCAGGGGCGGGCCGCACGGGGCCCACGGAGGCAAGGCGATGGAAGAGCGGCGGCTATCCGGAGGGCGGCTGCGCAGCGCACGCTACGACGTGCGCACGCAGCGCCTCGAGATCACGTTCACCGACCACTCGGTGCGCATCTGGCAGGGGGTGCCCGACGAGGTCTGGCGCCGTCTGCTTGCTGCTCCCAACGCCGGCGTCTACTTCGACGACCGCATCGCCGACGAATACCCGAACCAGCCCGGCAGTCCAGCCGCCACCGCCGACGCCAGGCGCCGCCTCGACGACCTGTTCGGCGGCTCTTCCTCGAGCTAGGTCCGTTGCAGCGCGCCCCGACCGGGTCGGCTGCGGCTCACCGCCCCGCCACGCGGCGCCGCGGCACGGCCGACCCGCCGCGCATCGCCAGCCTCCGCGCCCCTTGACCGCCCCTCTCGCCCTGCACCTTTACTGCCACGTCGTCGACAACTTCGGCGACGCGGGCGTGAGCTGGCGACTGGCGCGCCAGCTCGCCCGGGAGCACGGCCTGGCCGTCAGTTTGTGGATCGACCGGCCCGAGGTGCTCGGCAGGCTCGTGCCAGGCCTGTCCCTGGCCGCGGAGCCGGCATCGCACGCGGCCGGGTTGTCGGTGCTCCGCTGGCCGCCACCGACCGCACAGCCGGCCGCGCTGGCCGAGGCCGACGTCGTGGTGTGCGCCTTCGGCTGCGAACCACCACCGGCACTGCGTGCTGCTCTGGCAGGCGCGCCATCGCGCCCCCTCTGGATCGATCTCGAGTACCTCAGCGCCGAGCCCTGGGTGGAGGGATGCCACGCGCTGCCCTCGATCAGGCCGGCCGACGGCGCGCGCGCGTGGTTCTTCTGCCCCGGATTCAGCCCGGCGACCGGAGGCCTGCCGCGCGAGCGCGGCCTGCTTGCGGAGCGCGACACGTTTCGGGGCGATGCGGCTGCGGCCTGGTGGCGCGCGCAGGGCCTGCCCGACGCGCCCGGCCTGCGCCTGTCGGTGTTCTGCTACCCCCAGGCGCCCCTCGCCAGCCTGCTCGGGGCGCTTGCCGGGGGCGCGCGCCCCAGCGTGGCCATCGTGCCGGGCGACGTGGCGAGCGCCCAGGTGAATGCCTTCGTCGCGACCAGCGGCGCGCGGCGTCTGGCCGGCGATGGCGCGCCAGCGTGGCGGGCGGGCGCGCTGACGCTCGCGCGGCCACCGTGGCTGGCGCTCGACGACTACGACCGGCTGCTCTGGAGCTGCGACCTCAATCTGGTCCGCGGCGAGGACTCGTGGATGCGCGGCCTGTGGGCCGGTCGAGCCCTCCTGTGGCAACCCTACCGCCAGGAAGACGGGGCCCATCGCGCCAAGCGCGAGGCCTTCCTGGCATGGCAGCGCCTGGGGCTGGCGACCGCGGCCGGCGACCTCGCCGCCCTCGAGACCATGGCCCGGGCGTGGTGCGATGGCGAGGATGCGGGCGCGGCCTGGTCCGGGCTGGCGGCAGCGCTGCCCCGGCTGGCCGCGCCCTTCGATCGGCTGTCGCGGCAGGCGGCTGCCCAGCCCGATCTGGCCACGAAACTGGTCGAATTCTGCCGTTCCCGGCTATAATAGAAGGCTTTTTACAGTTGCACGCCGCGCTTTTTCGCGCGCCATCCCCCTAGGAACTCCCATGAAGCTCGCCCAGGAACTTCGTACCGGCAACGTGATCATGATGGGCAAGGACCCCATGGTGGTCCTGCGCGCCGAGTACAACAAGTCGGGCCGCAACGCCGCGGTCGTCAAGCTCAAGCTCAAGAGCCTGCTGAACAGCTCGGGCACCGAGACGGTGATCAAGGCCGACGAGAAGTTCGACGTCCTGGTCCTCGAGAAGCGCGAGGTCACCTACTCGTACTTCGCCGACCCGCTCTACGTGTTCATGGATGCCGAGTACAACCAGTTCGAGGTCGAGGCCGAGTCGATGGGCGACGCCGTTCAGTACCTCGACGATGGCATGCCGTGCGAGGTCACGTTCTACGAAGGCAGGGCGATCTCGGTCGAGATGCCCAACAGCGTGGTGCGGGAAGTCGAGTACACCGAGCCTGCGGTCAAGGGCGATACCTCCGGCAAGGTGATGAAGCCTGCCCGCATCAAGCCCACCGGCATCGAAATCGCGGTGCCGGCCTTCGTCGAGATCGGCGACCGGATCGAGATCGATACCCGCACCGGCGAGTACCGCAGCCGCGTCAAGGGCTGATCAGGCCGATGGCGAGGGCCCGCGCTGCAGGTGGCGGGCCACGGTCTCGCGCAGCGCCTGCATGCTGACCGGCTTCACCAGATAGCTGTCGCAGCCGGCAAGCGCCCCACGCGCCAGATCGAACGGCGAAGACCGGCTCGTCAGGATCACCACAGGCATCGGCTTCAGGAGCCGGTTGCGCTTGATTTCCCGCGTCAGCCGGTAGCCGTCCATCTCCGGCATGATCACATCGACGAACACCAGCTCGTAGCGTCGCACCGCGAGCGTGTCGAGCGCCTCGCGCGCCGAATTCACGCCCTCGCAGTCCAGCCCCATCCGGTGCAGCGCCACGGCCAGCTGACGGCGAACGGTCGGGCTGTCGTCGACGACCAGCACCCGCGGCCTCCTCGCCGCTGCCCCATCAGACTCCTCAGGCCCGGATCGGGCCTCGCCCGATGACGCGGCTGCGCGTTCGCGGCCGCCGCCCACCGCCCCGCCCGGATCCGACGGCGATGCGCGCCGGGCCGACGCCGGCGCCCCAGGCACCATGCGCGACTCGGCCGCGCGGTTGAGCGCCTCGAGCAGTTGCGCGGTGAAGTTCGCCACCAGCAGATCGTCGAGTTCGCGCGCGACGTCGTGGCGCCGCCCAACGCGCAAGATGGCCGGGCAGCGCGCCGACATTCGGCGCAGGCCGTCGATGATGGTCGCCGCGCCCTGCGCCGTCATGTCGACCAGCGCGATCTCGTACTGCCCGGGTTCACGCCGGGCAGCGAATTCGTAGCGATAGCGGTTGCCGCGGGCGTGGCGCAGCACCACCTCGGCAAGCTGCAGCAGCCGCTGGCCAAGCCCGAAATCGGCCACCCGGAAGACCGGCCGCGAATCGAGGGCGGCGCTGCCGGGCTGCCCCATCTCGGTCACGCCCCAACTGGCGCGCCACGGATCGGCTATGGGCATTCCTGAGTTCTCCTGCAAGGCGCGGACTCGCGCCCACGGCCGGGCCAGCAGCCCCGGCGGTCGGTCGGATTCTAGCCGTGCCCGCCCGGTAGCTGGCAACTGCAGTGTGGTGAAAAAGCCTTTATGGACGACAACTTAGGGCTGAATCCTCAAAATCGACGTCAGCTTTCATCGAGCACCTCGAGTTCGTTGTCGGCCGCAAAGCCGCGCAGGAACTTGTAGGCCATCGGTTCGATGCCGTGCAGGCGGGCATCCACCCGCACGCACTTGACCCCTTCATGCAGCCCGGGAACCACATACGGCGAATAGGTGAGATGCGTCTGGACGCCGCCACCACCAGGGCGGAACGAGGACATCACGCCGGCCAGGCGCTCGGCCCAGTCGCTCGGGCGAAAGAGCTTGCCCTGCCGGGTGGTGCCGACGATGACGAAGGACCGGACGCTCATGGGCGCTGGGCGGCTCGCGGGTCGGATGACGCGGCGCAGTATAGACCGACCCGCAAGGTGCTCGCGGGCTGCCGCGCGCCTGCGGCGCGTTCTCCCCTACAATCGGTCACCGGGAGGCGTGCTCGCGCCCCCGCGACGGCGGCACGGGCCGCCGTTCTCGTTTGGCCGGGCGCGCCGTGGCGCGCCGCGCGCCGGGTTAGCCCCTCACGGAGATGCCGATGGCCGCCTCGTCGCCCCTGATGTCCACCTATGCCCGCCTGCCGATCGCGTTCAGCCACGGCGACGGTGTCTGGCTGTTCGACACCCAGGGCCGACGCTACCTCGATTGCCTGTCCGGCATCGCGGTCAACACGCTGGGGCACAACCATCCCGATCTGGTAGCCGCACTGCGCGAGCAGGTGGGTCGCATGATCCACTGCTCCAACCTCTTCGAGGTACCGCTGCAGACCGAGCTCGCCGCCCGCCTCGTCCAGGTGTCGGGCATGACCAATGTGTTCTTCTGCAATTCGGGCCTCGAAGCCAACGAGGCCGCGATCAAGATCGCCCGCAAGTACGGTCACGCCCGCGGCGTCGAGCGGCCCGAGATCGTCGTCTACGAGAAAGCCTTTCACGGGCGCTCGCTCGCCACGCTGTCGGCCACCGGCAATGCCAAGGTCCAGAAGGGGTTCGAGCCGCTGGTCGAGGGTTTCGTGCGCGTTCCCCTCAACGACATCGCCGCACTGCGCCGCATGGTGGCCGAGCGGCCGTCGGTGGTCGCCATCTTCCTGGAGGCCATTCAGGGCGAAGGCGGCATCCAGCCGGCGCAGCTCGACTACCTGCGCGCGGCACGCCAGCTCTGTGACGAGCGCGGCCTGCTGCTGATGATCGACGAGGTGCAGTGCGGCACCGCCCGCACCGGCCGTTGGTTCGCCCACCAGTGGGCGGGCATCCTGCCCGACGTGATGCCGCTGGCCAAGGGGCTGTCCTCCGGCGTGCCGGTGGGCGCGGTGGTGGCGCACGGCGCGGCCGCATCGGTCTTCGAGCCAGGCAATCACGGCACCACCTTCGGCGGCAATCCGCTCGCGATGCGCGCCGGCCTCGTGACCATGGAGGTCATCGAGCGCGACGACCTGCTGGGCAACGCGCAGCGTGTCGGCGACTACCTCGCCGAGCGGCTGCGCGCCGAGCTCGGCTCGCTGCCGGGCGTGCTCGAGATCCGCGGCCGCGGCCTGATGCTGGGCATCGAACTCGACCGGCCCTGCGGGGTGCTCGTGCAGCGCTGCCTCGATGCCGGGCTGGTCCTCAACGTCACCGCCGACACCGTGATCCGGCTGCTGCCGCCGCTGATCTTCACGCGCGAGCACGTCGATCACCTGGTCGAGCGGCTCGCGCCGCTGGTGCGCACCCATCTGGCCACCGCGCCGGCGCCAGCCTGAGCCGGCGCGCGCGCTACGCCGGACACCCGCCATGGCCATCAAGCACTTCCTGCAGTTCAAGGACCTCGACGCCGACGAACTCGCCTATGTCTTCGACCGCGCGCGGGTCATCAAGGACCGCTTCAAGCGCTACGAGCCCTACCATCCGCTGGGCGACCGGACGCTGGTCATGATCTTCGAGAAGGCGAGCACCCGCACGCGGCTCTCCTTCGAAGCGGGCATCCAGCAGCTCGGTGGCTCGGCGATCTACCTCAACACCCGCGACTCGCAACTGGGTCGCGGCGAGCCGGTCGAGGACGCAGCGCAGGTCATCTCGCGAATGTGCGACCTGGTGATGATCCGCACCTTCGAGCAGACGATCATCGAGCGCTTCGCGGCGCATTCGCGAGTGCCGGTCATCAACGGCCTGACCAACGAATACCACCCCTGCCAGATCCTGGCCGACGTCTTCACCTACATCGAGCACCGTGGCTCGATCCGCGGCCGCACGGTCGCCTGGATCGGCGATCCGAACAACATGCTGCACACCTGGCTGCAGGCAGCCGACCTCCTCGACTTCCACGTCCACCTCTCGAGCCCACCCGGCTACGAGGTAGACGCCGCGCTCGCCGGCGCAGGCGCAGCGCGCCTGCGCCGATACGCCGACCCGCGCGAGGCGGCGCGCGGCGCCGATCTGGTCACGACCGACGTCTGGACCAGCATGGGTTTCGAAGCGCAAAACGATGCACGCCGACAGGCCTTTGCCGGCTGGCGCGTCGATGCCGCCGTGATGGCAGCTGCGGCGTCCGACGCGCTCTTCATGCACTGCCTGCCCGCGCACCGCGGCGAGGAGGTCGATGCCGAGGTCATCGATGGCCCGCAATCGGTGGTCTGGGACGAAGCCGAAAACCGGCTGCACGTGCAGAAAGCCCTCATGGAGTATCTGCTGCTCGGGCGGCTCTGAGGCTGCCTCGCGGCACTCGTGGCGTCCGACAGCCGCGGCGGGCAGGCCCGTCCGGGCATCGATCCTGACACCCGCAGATGTTTCAACATCGATGCGAAGGCCCTACCCCTGATGGTCGCTTTCTGCGATTCTCGACCCCAAGCTACCTACAATTCGCGTCCGGAGAGGTGGTCATGGGACGACGACTCGGCGAGGGCAGTTTCGGCTGGCAGAACGTTTGGCTCGCTCATCGTGCCGAGATCACGCTGTACGCGGCCAACGTCGGCGGCGTGCCGGCGGAAGCCTCGGCGCTCAGACGGCGCTTCGAGCCGGCGGTGTCGATGCGTACCTGGCACCGTGTCTTCCCGTACCTGCCCCGCGAAGTGCTTGCCGATGGCTCGCTGGTGCTCTGGCACCCCGACGAACACGGCTGGCAACTGGCCCAGGAGCAGGTGCACGCCCTCACGGCGCCGGTCTGGCGCCGCAGCGGGGCCTACCTGACGCAGCCCGGCTCCGAACGCACGGTGCTGCGCGACTTCAACGAACTCGACGACATCGACCTGCCCGACTGGTCGATCGCCATCCCCGACAGACGATTCTCCGAACTCGTGGGGCGCATGGGCAGCGCTCCCTGGCGGCTGTCGGAAGTGGTCGCCCGCTGGGCGCTCGAGGTTGGGCCGGTGCGCGCCGGGCTTGCGCTGTCGCTGGTGCACGATCAACCAGGCGCCGCCAGACACTGACGGGGCAGCGCCGGCAGGCGCGCCCCGTCACGGCATGCGGGGTCTCAACCGCGCCGATCGAGATCCGGATCGAGCACCTGGCCTTCGTCGAGCTGCACGCCGAAGCTGTTGAGCAGCATCGACACCTGCGTGTATTGCCCCACCGTGAACACCATGTCCATGCACTGGCGCGGCTCGAAGTGCGCGAGCAGGGCCTGCCAGGTGGATTCGGTGATGAACTGATCGGCGTGGAGTTCGTCGGTGGCGCGGATCAGCGCGCGGTCGGCAGCGCTCCAGCCCGGGGCGTCGGCGCCGGCCTTGATCGCCACGATCTCGGCGTCGGTGAGCCCGGCGCGCTGGCCGATGGGCACGTGCTGCGTCCACTCGTAGCCCGAGCGGCACAGGTAGCCGGTGCGCAGCACCACGATCTCGCGCTCGCGCGCGGGCAGGGTGTTCTTCTTGCTTAGCACGTAGCTGCCCCAGCCCATGAAGCCGCGCATCGCATCGGGATGGTTGAGCAGGGTGCGGAAGATGTTGAGCATCTTGTCGCGCTGGATCATGGGCGCGGCAAGCGCCTTCTGCTCGTCGCTCCACTGGTCGTCGGGCACGGGATGGAATCGGGGGGCTTTCAGTCGCATGGAGTTCTCCGGTGGGGTCGCGGTCGGATCGCGGGCCGGCGCGCAGGCGGGCCGACGGTCGTGGCGACTATGACCGATCGCGCGCCGCCGGCGTCACCACCCGCCAGGGCACGGCGTCTCGATATCCGCGCCCCGTCGTCAGAGCTGGAAGGCCAGCCACAACACCAGGCCCTCGCCGACGTAGCGTGCGAGCCCCGGAGCCTGGGGACGATAGGCGTGCGCGCCGGCGGCGAGCGCCTCGATCCAGGCGGCAAAGCGCGCGACGTCAGCGGCCGCGTAGAAGCCGGTCATGAGCTCGAAATTCAGGAACAGGCTGCGGCCGTCGAGGTTCAGCGAACCGGCCATCGCCATGTGCTCGTCGATCACGATGGCCTTGGCGTGCACCATGCCGGGCGAGAGCCACAGGCGCGCCCCGGCGGCGGCCAGTTCACGCATCGGCCGATGGCGGGCGATGTCGGCCAGGCGGTGGTTGGAGCGCTCGGGCAGCACCAGATCCACGGCCACCCCGCGGCGCGCGGCCAGGGTCAGCGCGCCAAGCAGGCTCTCGTCGGGGACCAGGTAGGGCGTGACGATCAGAATCCGGCTGCGGGCTCGGTGAAACGAGGTGAGCAGCAGCGCGTGCACCGTGTCTTCGGCGTAGTCGGGTCCGCTGGGCAGCATCTGGGCGGCTGGCGCGCTGACCGCGATACCCGCCGGCCAGCGGTGCTCGAGCGCCGGCACCGGATCGGCGGCCGGTCCGATCGCGGCCGCCCAGTCGGCGTCGAAGACGGCGGCCGCCTCGGCCGCGATGTCGCCGTCGAGCTCGAAACTCAGGTCGATCCAGGGCGCCCGGCCACCGTCGCCCTCGAAGTACTCGCCGGCGAGGTTGCGCCCGCCGCTCCACAGGCGTTGCCCGTCGGCGACCACCAGCTTGCGGTGATTGCGCAGGTTGGTGCGCCCGCGCATCGGCCTGCGGCCTGGCGAGCGCAGCGGCGGCGCGAAGCGGGCGACCTCGACACCCGCCCGGCTGGCGATCGCGAAGTCACGCCGTCCGCCCATCCAGGTGCCCATGCCATCGACCAGCAGACGCACCCGTACCCCGGCGCGGGCGCGGCGCGCCAACGCCTCGAGCAAGGCATCGCCGAAGGCGTCGCGCCCGAGGATGAAGGTGCAGACATCGAGCCGCTCGCGAGCCGATTCGATCACCCGCCACAACGCCTCGCGCGCGGCCCAGCCATCGTCGTGGATGGCCAGGCGCCGGTAGTGGCGGGCCGGCGGCAAGCCCATCGCCGCGGTGAGACGCTCGACCCACAGGGGCACGGCCGCCGGCTCGGCCCGGGCGGCGGGCGCCGTCGCAGCATCCGCCACGGCGTCGCGCCGCGCGGCGCGGGGCAGCTTGCGGGTGCCGAAGAGCAGGTACAGCGGCACGCCGATCTCGGGCAGCAGCAGAATCATCAGCACCCAGGCGATCGCCGCCGAGGGGTGCCGGCGCTGGCCCAGCGCGTGCGAGCCGAGCACGTACACCAGCAGCCCGATCGCGGACATCAGGCCGTGCCAGGAGAACCACTCGGCGGGCAGTTCGGACAGCGACACGCGGACGGCAGAGCTACGACGATGGAGCTTGGAGGGGCATCATCACGCCCGCCAGCGCGAGCGCGTGCCCCGACTCTAGCAAGCCCCGCAGCGCGCGGGGGGAATCGGCGGGCTTGCGTTATCCTCCTCGCCTGTCCCAACCGCCCACCGCGCGAGGTGCCCGATGGACCTGAACTACTCCCCCGACGAAATCGCCTTCCGCGACGAGGTTCGCGGATGGCTTGCCGCCAACGTTCCCGCCGACCTGCGCCAGAAGGTCCTCGACTACGAGGAGCTCTCCAAGGAGGACCTCGTGCGCTGGCACAAGATCCTCGCGAAGAAGGGCTGGGTGGCGCCCGTCTGGCCCAAGGACTGGGGCGGCACCGACTGGGACGCCACCCGCCGCTACATCTTCGAGGAAGAGTATGCGCTGGCCGGCGCGCCCCCGATCGCGCCCTTCGGCCCCACCATGGTGGCGTCGGTGCTGCTGCACTTCGGCACGCCCGAGCAGAAGCAGCGTTACCTGCCCGACATCTACAACGGCAACGTCTTCTGGTGCCAGGGCTACTCCGAGCCGGGCTCGGGCTCCGACCTCGCCTCGCTCAAGACCCGCGCCGAGCGCCAGGGCGACCACTACGTGGTCAACGGCCAGAAGATCTGGACCACCCTGGGCCACTACGGCGACTGGATCTTCTGCCTGGTGCGCACCGACTCCTCCGGCAAGCGCCAGGAGGGCATCAGCTTCCTGCTGATCGACATGAAGACGCCCGGCATCACGGTGCGCCCGCTGCTGCTGCTCGACGAGGCCCACGAGGTCAACGAGGTGTTCTTCGACAACGTGAAGGTGCCGGTCGAGAACCTCGTGTATGAGGAGAACAAGGGCTGGACGGTGGCCAAGTACCTGCTGGGCCACGAGCGCCTGAACACCGGCCGCATCGGCGGCTCCAAGCGCGAACTCACCAAGCTGAAGGCGATGGCCGCGAAGACCACGGTCGGCGGCAAGCCGCTGCTCGAGGACGCCCGCTTCAAGGACCGCCTTGCGCGCGTCGAGATCGAGCTGATGGCGCTCGAGATCACCAACATGCGCTTCCTCGACGAGATGCGCCGCACCGGCGACATCGGCCCCGAGGTCTCGATGCTCAAGATCAAGGGCACCGAGATCCAGCAGGCGATCACCGAACTGAGCATGCAGGTGATGGGCCCGATGGCCCAGGCCTTCAAGCCGATCGCCTACGACGACTTCGACGGCTTCGGCGCCTCGATGGCGGCGCGCTACTTCAACTTCCGCAAGACCTCGATCTACGCGGGTTCCAACGAGATCCAGCGCAACATCTTCTCGAAGATGGCGCTCGGCCTCTGAGCCCGGGAGCACCCTGATGAACTTCGAACTCACGCAGGAACAGCAGCTGCTCGCCGACACGGTGCGCCGCGTCATCGACAAGGACTACGCCTTCGAGGCGCGCAAGCAGATCGTCGCAAGCACCGAGGGCCACAGCCCCGCCACCTGGAGCACCTTCGCCGAACTCGGCCTCATGGGTCTGCCCATCTCCGAAGACGCTGGCGGCTTCGGCGGCGGCGCGGCCGACATGGTCACGGTCATGGAGGCGATCGGCGCCGGTCTGGTGCTCGAGCCCTACCTCTCCACCGTGGGTCTGGTGGGCCGTCTGCTCGACCGGCACGCAACCGAAGCCCTGAAGTCGTCGGTGCTGCCGCCGATGCTCGAGGGCGCCATGAAGTTCGCGCTCGCCCACTACGAGGCGGGGGGTCGCTACGGCAACGACGCGGTCGCCCTGTCGGCCCGCCCGCAGGGCGGCGGCTGGGTGCTCGACGGCGACAAGGTCGCGGTCATCGATGCGCCGCTTGCCGACCGGCTGCTCGTGAGCGCGCGCACCGCCGGGGCTGCCGGCGATGCGGCCGGCATCACGCTGTTCCTCGTCGACGCGAAGGCCGCCGGCATCACGATGAAGACCTACCGCACCCAGGACGGCCTGCGCGCGGCCGAGGTGGCTTTCCGCGGCGTGGTGGTGCCGGCCGAGGCGCGCGTGGGCGCCGAGGGCGCAGGCCTGTCCATCCTCGAGGAGGCCCTCGACTTCGCCGGCGCGCTGCTGTGCGCCGAGGCCGTTGGCGCCATGAAGTTCGCCTGCGACACCACCCTCGAGTACCTGAAGACCCGCAAGCAGTTCGGCGTCACCATCGGCTCGTTCCAGGCGCTGCAGCACCGCATGGTCGACATGTGCATCAGCACCGAGCAGGCGCGCTCCATCACCTACCTCGCCTGCGCCAAGGTGGGCGGTGACGTTTCCGCGGCCGAGCGCGCGCGCACGGTCGCGGCGGCCCGCGTGAAGGTGGCCGATGCCGCCCGCCACGTCGGCCAGGAGGCCATCCAGCTGCACGGCGGCATGGGCATGACGCTCGAGATGAAGGTCAGCCACACCTTCAAGCGGCTGACCATGCTCTCGCAGGCCTTCGGCGACGCCGACTACCACCTCGAGCGCTTCGCGGCGGCGGCCTGAGCGCTGCGGCGTTCATGGGTCATTGCCCATGATTCCGGGCAGGCGCGCCGCGCTGCTGGCCCTCGGCCCGCTGCTGGGGGCCTGCGCCGGCAGCGGGTTGTCGCCCGGGCGACACGCCCCCGCGCCAGCCGACTTCGAAGCGCTGCTGCGCGCGGCGCACCGCCGCCCGGCCAACATCGCACGCGACGGCGCGCGCAATCCGGCGCAGACCCTGGCCTTCTTCGGGGTGCGACCCGACAGCCGCGTGGTCGAGATCCTGCCGGGCAGCGCCGGCTACTACCTCGAGATCCTCGCGCCCTTCCTGCGTGCGCGCGGACTCTACGTGGCAGCCAGCCGCCCGGCCGATGCCACGCCCGCCTACGTCGCCGATCACCAGCGGCTGCTCGAGCGGCTGCGCGCCGAGCCCTCGCTCTACGACCGCGTGCAGGTCACGGCCTTCGACGGCGATCGGCATGCGGTTGCGCCCGAGGGCAGCGCCGACTTCGTTCTCACCTTTCGCAACCTGCACAACTGGATCGAGCGCGGCCAGCTCGACGCCGCGCTGCGCGCCTTCCACCGCGCGCTCAGGCCCGGCGGCGTGCTCGGCGTGGTCGATCACCGGGCGCGCACCGATCAGCCGGTCGCCGAGCAGCTGCGTCTGGGCTACGTGCGCGAGGACTTCGCCGTCGCCGCGATCGAGGCGGCAGGCTTTCGGCTCGACGCGCGCTCCGAGGTCAATGCCAATCCGCGCGACACCAAGGATCATCCCGAGGGCGTCTGGACGCTGCCGCCCACGCTGCGCCTCAAGGATCGCGACCGCGAGCGCTACCTCGCCATCGGCGAGAGCGATCGCTTCACGCTGCGCTTCGTGAAGCGCTGAACGTTCACGCAGACCGCGCGCCATCGGCGCGGACCGCGGCGGAGCAATGGCCCCGACCGGCTCAGGCCGGCCGGTCGCCGGCGAGCGTGATCCGCAGCATCAGGCGCCGGAAGCCGTGATAGTCGTTGACCGGGTTGTGCAGCGCGCAGCGGTTGTCCCAGAAGGCGATCGAGCCCGGCTCCCAGGCGAAGCGGCAGGTGAACTCCGGCCGGATCTGCACCTCGTGCAGGTAGCGCAGCAGCGGCGCGCTCTCCTCCTCGGTCATGCCGGCAAAGCGCACGGTGTGCGCCGTGTTCACGTACAGCGACTTGCGGCCAGTTTCGGGGTGGGTGCGCACCACCGGATGCTCGGCCACGTACTCCTTGCGCGCGTCGTCGCGGCCGTCGCCGCCCTTGATGCGGTCTTCGCGCGTGCGTGACACATCGGCCTTGGCCGAGCTGTTGACCCCGCGCAGCCCTTCGAGCACGCCGCGCAGCGTGGGCGAGAGTGCGTCGAGTGCCATCACCTGGTTGGCGAAGAGCGTGTCGCCGCCGTAGGGCGGGATCTCGCGCGCCAGCAGCATCGAGCCCATCGGCGGGCACTCGAGGTAGGCGGTGTCGGTGTGCCAGATGCCGCCGAAGTTCGTGCGCTCGTGCTCGAGCTTCTTGACCTCGATGATCTCGGGGTAGCCCTCGATGCCCTTGACGAAGGGGTACTCGACGGGCTCGCCCATGGCGCGCGCGAAGGCGAGGTACTGCTGCGGCGAAAGCGGCTGGTCGCGAAAGAAGATCACCTGATGCTCGAGCAGCGCACCGCGGATGTCGGCGGCCAGCGCGGCCGACAGCGGCTCGCGCAGATCGACGCCGGAGATGATGGCGCCCAGGGCGCCGGAGACGCGTTTGACGGAGAGCATGCGGTCACCTCGGAACGACGGGCTGACGGGGCTGCGAGATGCGCTGCCGCTGCCGGAAATGCGCACGAGACAGGCCGCGCCCCCGCCGGGTGCGGTCGATGATAGCCCGCCCGGCGAACTGTCAGACCGCCCTCAGGCCGATTCCCGGTCCGCGCCGCGCGCCCACGCCACCACGAAGACGAGGGCAAAGCCGCCCAGCACGGCCGCGAGCACGGCGAAGCTGATCGCATGCTGCCCGGTCAGGCCATGCAGCCAGCTGATGCCGGTGGCGCCCAGCAGGATGCCCAGCAGCCGCGTGACGCTCACCAGACTGCCCGCCACGCCACGTTCGTGGACCGGCAGCAGGGTGGTGGTCTGGTCCATGTAGCCGACCTGGAACAGGCCCAGGCCCAAGCCGCTGAGCAGCATGCCGAGGACCAGCGGCGTGACTGCCGGCGCGCCCGAAGGCTCGCTGCCGAGAACGAGGGCGCAGACGGCCAGGCCGGCCACCGCCACCCACAAGCCGCCGATCATGAGGCCCGCCGGCCGCAGCCGCGTGCCCAGGCGCCCGGCCAGCGCATTGCCCAGCACCGAGCCGCCGGGGTAGGCCGACAGGACCAGGCCAACGCTCCCGATGTCCATGCCCGCCTGCCGAGTCAGCACATAGGGCAAAAGCAGCAGGTTGGCAAAGCAGGCGAGGTTGATGATCACCGAGGCGGCCTGCATCCCGGCAAAGCGCAATGACCGGAACGGCGCGATGCGCATCACCGGGTGCGCCACCCGGCTTTCGTGGCGCACCCAGGCAAGGGCGCCCGCCACGCCCAGCGCCAGCGCAGGCAGCGCGGGCAGCGCGGCGGCATCCGGACGGGTCAGTTCGGCAAGCCCGAGCGCAAGTGCCGCCAGCACGCCGATCAGCCCGAGCGCGCCGGGCCAGTCGAAGCGGCCGGCGGGCTGCTCGCGGCGCACGCTCACCGTTGGCACCGCCGGCAGCATCAGCAGGGCAAGCAGCGCGATCGGCGCGCGAAAGAAGAACACGCCCGGCCAGCCGAAGGCCTGGATCAGCAGACCGCCCAGCCACGGGCCCAGCGCCATTCCCAGGCTGCCCGCCGCCGCGTAGATGGCCAGTACCTTCGCCTTGTCGGCCGGCGGCACCAGCAGCGTGACGAGTGCCGGTGCGCACGACACCGCCATGCCCACCGCCATGCCCTGCAGCACCCGCGCCGCCACGAGCAACGGGTAGTTCGGGGCCAGCGCCACGGCGAGATGCCCGAGCACACAGGCCGCCATGCCGGCGGCGAAGACCCGCCGGTGGCCGATGCGATCGCCAAGGTGGCCGAAAACCAGCGCCAGGCTGGTCTGGGCCAGCACGAAGGCGATGACCACCCACTGGATGTCGCGCATCGCCAGCCCGAAGGCGGCGGTGATCACCGGGAAGGCGGTGTTGACGGTGGTGTCCAGCGGCGCGACCAGCGAGCCGAGGCAGACCACCGCGATCGCGAGCCGCACGCGCGGGGCTAGGGTCATGCGCCATTATCCGCCCGCCGGGTAGGCGCCCGGCACCCGGCCACGCCCGGGCGGGGCCGGCCGGCGGATCGAGATCGGGGGATTTGATCCGCCTTCTGCCCGGATCGGACCGCCCGCGCCGGGCCTAGACTCGACGGGTCGATGCCACTCGCGCGCCCGCCGGCGGCCCGCAGCCCCGCAAGGCGCGCCTTCCCCCGTCATGACTCCGCAATCCAGTGTCTTCGTGGCCGGCCACCGCGGCATGGTGGGCTCGGCTCTGGTCCGACAGTTGCAGGCCCGCGGCTACGGCCGCCTGCTGACGAGAACGCGCGCCGAACTCGATCTGCTCGATCAGGCCGCGGTGTTCGCGTTCCTCGAGCGCGAGCGCCCCGACATGATCTTCATCGCCGCGGCGCGCGTCGGTGGCATCCAGGCCAACAACACGCTGCGCGCCGACTTCCTGTACGAGAACCTGCAGATCTCGGCCAACCTCATCCAGGGCGCGCACCGGGCCGGCATCCAGCGGCTGATGTACTTCGCCTCCAACTGCATCTATCCGCGGGCCTGCCCGCAACCGATGGTCGAGGAGATGCTGCTCACCGGCCCGCTGGAGCCCACGAACGAGCCCTACGCGATCGCCAAGATCGCCGGCCTTAAACTGTGCGAGAGCTTCCAGCGCCAGCACGGACGCGCCTACGTCAGCGTCATACCTGCGAGCCTGTACGGGCCCAACGACAACTACGACCCGGCCAACAGCCATGTGCTGCCGGCGCTGCTGCGGCGCGCCCACGAGGCCCGCGAGCGCGGCGACCCCGAACTGGCGGTGTGGGGCAGCGGCACGCCGCGGCGCGAATTCCTCTACGTGGACGATCTGGCCCGGGCCTGCGTGATGCTGGCCGAGCAGGGCTACGACGCAGCGCCGATCAACATCGGCTCGGGCGCGGATCTTTCGATCAGGGAACTCGCCGAAGCGGTGGTGGGCACCGTCGGCTATCGGGGCCGACTGGTCTTCGACGCGAGCAAACCGGACGGCATACCGCGCAAGCTGCTGGATTCGTCGCGGATGCTGGCCACGGGGTGGCGGCCGAGCACAGGGTTGGCAGAGGGGTTGGCGCTGGCCTATCGCGCTGGCGGCTTCACGTCCGGGCGCGCAACCAGGGAAAGAGGTATCCCCGGCCTCGACGCAGAAAGCCTGCGGTAACGACGCCCGGTTCTCCCGCTCGGGCAGTTCCCCGAGTGCATGCCGCGCGACGCTAGTCCTCCCCCTTGACGACATAGGCACCGGGGCAGTGGGCCCAGTCGAATCGCTTGAGCTTGATCTTCTTTTCCATGAAGTACTCGTCGGCCGCGGCGCTCTCCCCTTCCCAGGGACGAACACCGTAATCGTCGAACACGACCACGCCGCCGGTCACGATGCGCGGCCAGAGCGCCTCTAGGGCGGTGCGAGTGGGACGGTACAGATCGCAGTCGATGTGCAGCAGGCTGATGCGCAAGCCGGGCTGCTCCTGGATGAAGCGCGGCACACTCTCCTCGATGTTACCGTCGACCAGCAGGATCCGCGGCTTGTAGGGGATGAAGCGGTCGCGGTCATAGATCCCGATCGCCTCCTCGAGGATCTCCTTGAACTCCCCGCCGTTGTAGCCGCCGATGACCTTGTTGACCCGCAGATCCTCGGCCCCGTCCTGCGGGGCGAACTCGGTGAAGCCCTTCCAGTTGTCGAACCCGATCACCTGCTTGGCGCGGTCGCCGACGTTGCGGACTTCGAGAAAGTTGGCCCAGCTCATGAGCGAGGCACCACGATAGACCCCGAGTTCGACGATGTCGCCAGGCAAGTCGATGGTGCGGCGGAACAGTTCGTAGTGCGCGATGAAACGCTTGAGGAACACCCGGCGGGTGTAGATCTGGAAGTTGCGGCAGATCTCGCGCTTGGTCACGCCGTGGCGCTCGAAGTGCTCCTCGAGCTGGCCTTCGATGTCGTCGTCGGCCTTGAAATTGGCGCGGCCGTCGTAGGCGCGCTGGTCCTTGTCGCGCACGGATTCGAGTTCGTTCATGGCTCACTCCTGCTCCGGATGAGTTGTCTGGACTGCGTCAGAACATCCGGACCACACGCTTGGCGTCGAGGTCGTAGTACTGGCGCGTGGTGGCGGTGTCGCTGCCAAACCAGCGGCTGTCGATGCTGCAACGCACCCGGTCGGAGGTATTGGCGTGGGAGTAGTGCACGAGGTTAGGACCGAAGATCAGCACATCACCCGGAAGCATCTCGATGTGGCGTTCGATGCAGCGTTCCTTGAGCCGCTCCCGGGGCAATCGCTTGCCCCAGAGCACTCCGTCCTCATGCGGAAGCGGTCCGAAGCGGTGGGAGCCCTCGAGGATGTTGACGCCGCCGCACGCCTCGGTGATCGGACACATCGGGATCCACACCGTGGCGAAGTTGGTGATGTGCGGGAAATAAGGCCCGTCCTGATGCAACGGCACCTCGGCCTGAGACATCGCCGGCACCTTGAAGCGGATCATCGGCGGATAGTTCAGACGCAGGGAGGCTGTGCCAAGCAGGGTGCGAAGCAGGGCGACCAGGCCCTGCTCCTCGGTCAGACGGACGAAGTCGCCGAGCAGGCGCACCGCGAGCGGGAACTCGCCACGGATCAGGTGCTGGATGTCGCGACTGCGCCCCAGGAACCAGGCCTCGGCATCAGCCTGCGCGTCGATCAGGCTCTTCAGTTCGGCCGGGCTGTCCAGCCGTACCCCGGTCTCTCGCAGGAACCACGCCGCCTGGCGCTCGTAGTGGCTGCTCAGCAGCGCCGAGAGATCGTCGACCAGCCGCAGCGAGAGCAGCCCGGGCACATGCAGGTATCCCTGACGCGCGAAGCGCTCCCGAAGCTCGGTCTGAGTCACCCCGCGGCCATCATCGCGTAGTGCGCGCCGACCGAAGTCGATGACCTCCTCGAGAAGCGCGGCTCCCATGTCAGAACTCCCAGTACTCGCCGCGCACGGCCGAGGTTTCTCCCGGCTGGGCATCGGCCCAGCCCAGGATCAGGTACTGCTCCCGGGGGCAGTGCTGCTCGACGGTGTTGAGGAAGTGAAAATGCTTGAACCGCTCGTTGCGCAGCAGCAGGCGATTGCTCCGAGGAAAGACCGGCTCGGCAGTGTCCTCATCGCGCACATAGGTGAGGATGCCGCCATAGTCCCAGCACCAGCCCTCGTTGATGAACAGGCTGTAGCCGACGATCCCGGCATATCCGTCCTGGTGGGCGCGGTAGACATCGCCGCCGCGGACCCGCACGGCGCCCGGGAACAGCGCGTATTTCGCCTCGCCCTCGGTCGCTTCCTTCATGACCGGGCCGAGATGATGGCTGAAGACCTCCTGGAGGCTGGCCAGCTGACGCTGCTCGCGAATCAGCGAGAACTTCGCGATGTAGGGTTCATCCGGACGCGGCAGCGTCATGAGTTCGGAGGCGAAGACATGACTGTAGTGCGCCGGCCGCATCTGATAGGTGATCTGCGACGGACTGGACTTCAGATCGCCGAGCAGCCGCTGATAGAGCTCCGGCGGCAGAAAGTCGTCGATGGTCACATACCCGTGCGTGTTCAGCCTCTGCTTCTGATGAGCGCTCAGACGAGGACGGACGAGGATCTCGGCCATGGTGACTCCTTGACGGTGCGGTCAGCGCTGTGGCCGACTCATTCCACGACGAGGTAGGAGGTGCGCGCGTTGTAGCGGTAGTGCTTCACAGCGAACTTGCCCAGACCGAAGACTTCGCGCAGCGCGACCGTCTCCCCGGGGGTCGTCTCGTCATTGAGCTCGTCGAAACCGATCACGCTCCCCTTGGTGAGGAAAGGCTGCAGTTCCTTGAGGCAGTCCCGGGTGGGTTCGTAAAGATCGAAGTCGAAGTAGGCCAGCGCCACGATGGTCTGCGGATGGCGCTTCAGGAACTCGGGGAAGGTCTTCGTGGCATCGCCCTTGATCAGCTCGTGCTTCTTCAGGTGACCGAGCGGGCTCTCACGCTCCTGCATCGCAAGCACCTGACCGAGATGCGCCTCGTAGCCCGGCACGGTGCCGTAATCGCCCGCCGACACATGCTTGCCGTCCTCGCTGACCACCGACACGAAACCGTCGAAGGTATCGAATCCCACCACCTTGCGCAGCCGATTGAACGGCTCGTAAATCCCGCGCAGCGACGTGAACAGCGAGGTGTTCTGGCCCCAGCGGCAGCCGAACTCGACCACGATGCCCTGGGTCTCGAGAATCTGGCGATAGAGGTGGTCCATGAACAGCACCCGCGACAGGGTCTGCGGGGTGAGGTACAGGCCGACATTGAGCATCAGTTCCCGATCGGGGATCGGCGACTGGCGAAGCAGGCGGGCCATATGGGTGCGTCGATCGGACTCGTCTGAGGGCCCGAAGGTCATTATCGAGGGAACGGCACTCGGCATTTCGAGCTTCCTTTAGGGGTCAACGGTGGGTCGAAGTCAGTGACGGGGGGCCGTGGCTGCGGGGACCGGCGCGACCGCCACGCCGGCACTGTGCTCGAGCATGGGCCTGAGCCAGTTCGAAAGCGGCATCTCGGCCCGAAATCGCTCGTAGCTGATCTCGGCGATTTCACGCCGGTTGGGAATGCTCAGCGCTTCGCGAGCCCAATCGATGTACTCCTCGGTCGGCGCAGTCAGCACGTACTGGTCGAGAATGCAGCTCTCGCTGTAGGCCTGCTGGATCACGAAATTTCGGTTGAGGATGTGGTGGTGCAGGCGCGAGATCGACGGCAGCGAATTCTGCGGTGTGAGCGGCATGGCAAGACACACCTTGCTTCGCGCGAGAACATCGGTCCGCAGATAGTCGGGTCCGCTCTGCGGTAGCGCGGCGACCCGATGCGATCCCGACAGTTGCTGGAGGATCGCGAGCCTGCTGGGAGTCAGCGTGCCCGAGAAGAAGAAGTCGATGTCCTTCTCATGCTCGGGCCGATGCCTGACATGGGACATGTCACTGACCCAGCCGTGCCGCAGAAAGGAGATCCGCTTGTCGGGAAAGGCCTTCTGGTAGTCGGCGATCACGCCATCGTGGAGCACCCAGAGCTCCTGCGACAGGCTGGCAATCTCGAGAAAGCCTCGGTAGCGTTCCTGCCAGTAAACGCTGTTGCCGTAGTGCCCGTCGTTCGCCCCGAGCCCCACGTTGAATCCGCCGGGGGAAATCAGTTCGGTGCAGACGATGATGTAGCGTGTTTCCGGAGTCCAGCGGGACCGGATGAAGTTCCGATTGGGCTCGTCGCGGAAGTTCTCGATCAGGATGTTCCACTCGCCGGCGACTGGCTCATGAGATACGACGGCGTCGTAGCCGCAATCGCGTGCGCCATTGCGCACCATGGTCACGATGTCCGTGATGCCGGCGCTGTGACCGTGATTGCCGGTGTAGATGTAGATCCGCTGCATGACAGCGCCTTTCGGGATTGGCGAACTCGGAAGCTCACAGGGGATCGAGGATATCGCCGCCTACGGCCGGCCAAACCAGCGATAAACCGCCGCAAACCCGTGCGAATCAATCCCCGAGCAGCTTGCGCCGCAGCGGGATTCTCGCCATGTCCTCGACGTTGGCGCGCTGCGCCGCTCCGAAGCGGCGCTCGACGAGGTCGAGGTAGGGCGGATTCGTGAAGTAGGTCTGCCAGGCCTGGTCGCGAAAGCGCAACACCTCGGCGGCCGACACATGGCGGGTGGGCAA
>JBILUW010000385.1:0-2807 GCA_044370795.1 Burkholderiaceae bacterium | reverse complement strand
ATGAGCCTGGTGCAGTCGGCCAAGCTCAATGGCCTGGATCCGTGGGCCTACCTGCGCGACGTGCTGGTGCGCATCCACACGCATCCCAACCACCGGCTCGACGAGTTGCTGCCTCATCGCTGGCGGCCGGCCTGACTGAAGTTGAAGATGAGGGGGCGGCTCACGCAGTGGGCGGTGATCGAGGCCGACATCGCCGTGCGCCGCATGAGCCACGACCAGAAGGTGCGCCTGGCCGACGAGATCTACGCCCAGCAGCCCAACATGCTCGCCTCGATCCTGGCGCTGCCGCGCATGGGGGTGGATATGGCGCAGCTGGAAGTGGCGTTGCATATCCTGCTCGTCAGCTTCCAGGCAATGAAGCTAAGCGGGCACCCGTGGCCGGTGATCACCGAGGACATCCAGGACGGCTGCCTGCAGCGTCTGACCGCCCGTATGCGCTTCAACGAGGGGGTGCCGGAGGAACTGGCGACCAAGGTCGTCGAGCAGTTCCACAACGAACATGCCGAGCGCTACCTGCTCGCCTTCGTCTACGGCTACCTGGGCGACCACGACTTGATGGCCGTGCGTAACGACGCCGAGAAGTACCTGATGCTCGGCGCGCTCAACCTCGTCGAGTGCGTCGCCTTCGTCGGGGCGGACAAACCAAGCCAATAGCGACCTCAGACCCCGCGTCAAGATGGGGCGGCCAGACGCTCACGCAATAGCCGTTGAACGCGCAGTTCGGTGAAGTGGCCTGATCGCCAAACTGGAGCAGCCGCTGCAGCGATGAGGCGGCGGCGCCGCGGCGAATCGGGACCCCGCAATCTCTGAACCGCAGTGCTTGACGAAGGCTGCCGCGGTAGCCCCCAGGCGCTTGTCGCGGTGCATCGCCAGCGCCAGGCGGCGCCGTGCCGGTGGCAGCTGCGTGCACAACACCACCCGGTGCCCGTCTTCCAGCGCCTGCGCCACCGCATGGCGTGGCAGGCAACCCAGGGCCGTGCCGGCAGCCACGATGTGCTTGATGGCCTCGGTGCTGCCCATCTCGTAGCCGGCAGGGATCGGCTAGCGAGCGGACCGCGTCATCGCGCGCCTGCGCGCGGTGCCGGGGGACGTGCTCGTCTTTTCCTGCGGCCACTTGATCCGTGTCTTCTCCGCTCTCTGGCTGGGCTTCGACCCGGAGGCGACCGGCCGGCACTTCCTGCTGACCGCCGCGAGCCTGAGCGCCGTCGGCTACGACCGCAAGCTGAGCCAGCTCGTGATCCGGCTGGGGACCCACGACCGCCTTGTCGTCGAGTGAACGCTTCACCCTGAGAGGAACGCCGTCATGAGAGCCACACAACTGCTCCATGCCCATCGACGGGGGCTTGACGGGGGAGCACTGTGGGCCGACAGGCGCACGCGCTTCCTGCGGAGCTCTGCCTATGGGGTGTGCAGCCCCTTGCTTGCCTCTAGTGATGCAACCCGCTCGGTCCGCGCACCCGCAGCCCGAGCCGCGACAGCGACTCGATTGGGTGGATCGCCGGGACGCGGAACCGGGGCGAGCCCTCGTCCTCCAGGAAGATCGTGTTAGCCCCGGCCATAAAGCACAGGGCTTGCGCTTCCACAGCGAGCGGCCCCAGGCTGACGCCGATCAGTGTCTGCGGCATCGTGACTCGCACGATGGCGACCGTGCGCACGAAGTCGATCGGATCCACGCCGCGCCCGGGCGGCCCATGAGCGGCATAGGAGGCCGCGAGGCCAACCGGAACGGCTTGGGGATACGGTTCAAGGTTGGCCAGCTCCACGATCCGGCTCACCGTGCGCGAGCGCGAGCCCTCGAACTGGACCGCAGCGGGCCAGGCTTGCTCCGGCATCAGGTCCGACACGCCCACCTCGCAGGGATCGAACTGACTGCGATGGACTCGCTGCGCCATGTTCACCAGTTCGACGAATGGCAAGTCGTACAAGGTCTCGACATTCGCGAAATCCCACAGTCCAGCAGTCATCTCTTGCCACCCCATCTCGTTCGAGTTCAAGCCATGAACACCCGCCAGCCGACGGCCGCTGGCGGGTTTCGTTTTCGCCAGCATGGTGACGAGTGTAGTTCTGTTAACTACTACTCACAAGCGGCGCTTCTATTGTCGATTGACATATGAAATTTTGCGAAATCCCGACCGTGATCAGAGAAAGAGATGACGAACGTAGCTGCTTTCGCTACCTTTCCTGGGTGGTCGGCACTCCGGCCCGAAGGCGATGCGTCCCAAGGGGGTGCGTGCACTACACTTCTTATCCCGTGAGGAACCCCATCCATGCCCAAGAAGATCGCCGCCCCGTCGGTTGACAGGGCCCCCAACCACGCCAGCGCGGTGGGCGAGTTGCAGCGCCTGGGCTTTTCCGACTACGAGGCTCGCACCTACCTGAGCCTGCTGCAAGTCAACCCCGCGACCGCCTACGAAATCAGCAAGCACACAGGACTGCCCCGCGCCAACACATACAGCGCGCTCGGCAACCTTTCCCGCAAGCGGGCGGTGCAGCCCGTCAGCGAGAACCCGGTGCGCTACGCGCCCGTCGCGCCCGTCGTCCTGCTGGACCGGTTAGCCACTGACGTGAGTGACACCTGCCTGCGGCTCAAGGACAGCTTGACGCGCATGGAGCCGGCCGAGAGTTCCGACGTGGTGTGGAGCATTGAGGGTCAGGAGCAGATCGAAAGGAAGATCGAGGAACTGATTCAGGGTGCCAAGCAGCACATCTGGATCAAGGCCTCGACGGACGTGCTGCAGCGGCATGTGCGCGAACTCAAGCGCGCGGCGGCCCGGGGCGTGAGCCTCGTGTTTGTCGTGTTCGGGGAG
>JBILUW010000131.1:0-10616 GCA_044370795.1 Burkholderiaceae bacterium | reverse complement strand
CAGGCGGCGCACCTCGGCCGTCGCCGCCGACGCATCACGGTCGACATCGAGCAGCCGGCCGATGCGATCGAGCAGCCCGCTTCGCGCCTGACCGACCTCCTGGCGCAGCGCCTCCAGGGCAGCGCCGTCGCGCTGCGCGCGCGCATCGCCGAGCGCCTCGCGCCAGGTCATCTGCTGCACCAGGAACGGCCCGGGCATCGCGGTGTTCGACTCGACGGCAAGATCGACCCCGGCGAGCTCGCAAAGATAGGCAGCCCGCCGCTGCGGATCGCGCAGCACCCGATAGGCTTCGTTGACCTGGGTGGCGCGCTGCAGCGCCAGGCGCCGATCGGCGTCGGAGCCGCCGGCGTGCCGATCGGGGTGAACCGCCGCCTGCATCCGGCGCCAGGCCGACTCGAGGGCGGCGGTGTCGATCGCGTAGGCCGGCAGCAGCCCCAGCAGGGCGAAGTGGGTGGAGGACGTCACGGGCGGGAGTGGGCGGGGCGTCGGGATGCGCGCTGTGGGCTGGGCGGACAAACAAAGAGGCGGCCAGGGGCCGCCTCCGGATCGACCGCCCCGGGGGCGGCGCTCAGACGTTGAACGATTCGCCGCAGCCGCACTCGCTTTTCACGTTGGGATTGTTGAACTTGAATCCCTCGTTGAGCCCTTCGCGGACGAAGTCGAGTTCCGTGCCATCGATGTAGACCAGGCTCTTGGGATCGACGAAGACCTTGACACCGTGGCTCTCGAACTGCAGGTCCTCGGGCTTGGTGTCGTCGGCGTACTCGAGCTTGTAGGCCATGCCCGAGCAGCCGGTGGTGCGCACGCCGAGCCGCAGCCCCAGGCCCTTGCCGCGCCGCGCTATGTAGCGCGAGACGTGGTTGGCCGCGCTGGAGGTCAGGGTGATGGCCATCGGCTTCTCCGGACGATTCAGGCGGCCTGGCGGGCCGGGGCGACCGAGGCCTCGGGGTGCTTGGCGCGGTAGTCGTCGATGGCGGCCTTGATGGCGTCCTCGGCGAGGATGGAGCAGTGAATCTTGACCGGCGGCAGCGCGAGTTCCTCGGCGATGTCGGTGTTGCGGATGGTCATCGCCTGATCGAGAGTCTTGCCCTTGACCCACTCGGTGACGAGCGAGCTCGAGGCAATCGCCGAACCGCAGCCGTAGGTCTTGAAGCGCGCATCCTCGATGACGCCCTGCTCGTTGACCTTGATCTGCAGCTTCATGACGTCGCCGCATGCCGGCGCGCCGACCATGCCGGTGCCGACGCTGGCGTCACCCTTGTCGAAGGCGCCGACGTTGCGCGGGTTTTCGTAGTGATCGATGACTTTTTCGCTGTAGGCCATGATGATGGGTGTCCTTTAGTGGGCCGCCCACTGGACGGTGTTCAGGTCGATGCCCTCCTGGACCATTTCCCAGAGGGGGGACATCTCGCGCAGCTTGCCAACCTTGCCGGTGATGAGCTTCACCGCGTGATCGACTTCCTCCTCGGTGGTGAAGCGGCCGATCGAGAAGCGGATCGAACTGTGGGCGAGCTCGTCGCTGCGGCCGAGCGCGCGCAGCACGTACGAGGGCTCGAGGCTGGCCGAGGTGCAGGCCGAGCCGCTGGAGACGGCCAGATCCTTGATCGCCATGATCAGCGACTCGCCCTCGACGTAATTGAAGCTGACGTTGAGGTTGTGCGGTACGCGCCGCTCCATGTCGCCGTTGATGAACACCTCGTTCATGGTGGCGAGCCCGGCGTGCAGGCGATCACGCAGCATCCGGATGCGTTCGTTCTCGGTGGCCATCTCGAGCCGGGCGATGCGGAACGCCTCGCCCATGCCGACGATCTGGTGGGTGGGCAGCGTGCCGGAGCGAAAGCCCCGCTCATGACCGCCACCATGGATCTGGGCCTCGATGCGCACCCGGGGCTTGCGCCGCACGTAGAGCGCGCCGACACCCTTGGGCCCGTAGGTCTTGTGGGCCGAGAACGACATCAGATCGACCTTGAGGCTGGCCAGATCGATGGGCAGCTTGCCGGTGGCCTGAGCAGCATCGACATGGAACACGATGCCGCGCTCGCGGGTCATCTCGCCGATGGCGGCGATGTCCTGGACGACGCCGATCTCGTTGTTGACCGCCATCACCGAGACGACGATGGTGTCGGGCCGCAGCGCCGCGCGGAAGGCGTCGAGGTCGAGCAGGCCGTCGGGCTGCACATCGAGATAGGTGACCTCGAAGCCCTGGCGCTCGAGCTCGCGCATGGTGTCGAGCGTGGCCTTGTGTTCGGTCTTGACCGTCACGAGATGACGACCGCGGTCCTTGTAGAACTGGGCCGCCCCCTTGAGCGCGAGGTTGATCGACTCGGTGGCGCCGGAGGTCCAGACGATCTCGCGCGAATCGGCGTTGACCAGCGCGGCGACCTCCTCGCGAGCCGTCTCGACCGCCTCCTCGGCCTTCCAGCCGAAGGCATGGCTGCGCGAGGCAGGATTGCCGAAGTCCTCGCGCAGGAAGGGCAGCATCCGGTCCACCACCCGCGGGTCGACGGGGGTGGTGGCCGAATAATCGAGGTAGATCGGCAGGCGGGTCACGGAGGTCTCCGGGGGCGGTGGCTAGCGCAGGTCAGGGATTGGTGAGCCGGGTGCCGTCGACCCGGATGGGCTGCAGCGTGGACGTGGGGAACTCAAGCGCGGCGCGATGCTCGCGCAGCACCGAGATCTGGCGCGGCGCCTGGCGGGTTTCGCGCGAGCGCTGCTGATCGACCATCTCGGCGAGCGTGACCGAGTCGAGGAACTCGACGATCTTCTTGTTCAGGTTGGACCACAGTTCGTGGGTCATGCACTGACCATCCTCGACGCAGTTTTCCTTGCCGCCGCACTGGGTGGCGTCAATCGGCTCGTCGACCGCGAAGATGATGTCGGCGACCGTGACGTCCTTGGCGCTGCGCGCCAGCGTGTAACCGCCACCCGGGCCACGCGTGCTCTCGACGAGCTCGTGGCGGCGCAGCTTGCCGAAGAGCTGCTCCAGATAGGACAGGGAGATCTTCTGGCGCTGGCTGATGCCGGCCAGCGTGACCGGGCCCTGATGCTGGCGCATGGCAAGGTCGATCATGGCGGTGACGGCGAAACGGCCCTTGGTGGTCAGACGCATGGCGATTTCCTTGTGAAAAGGCCTGTGTGACGGATTGGACTCTAGCCTATTCCGACTAATTAAGTCAAGTTTCCTGGAGGCTGAGAGGGTGTTTTGTCCTGGACAAGACTGGGTCAGTATATCCCGAGAATCCCGATCAGGTAATCCCCCGTCTGCGTCGCATGAACTCTGTGGTCATTTCACGACGACCGCGGTCAGCGTTCCAAAGAAAACCCGAATGCGCCTGGGCAGGCGGATCCGGGTCGGGGGTGGCGGCAAGGCCGGCGGCGCGCAGGCCGCCGCTGCCTGGGCTGCGTGGAGCCTCAGGCGGCAGCCACCTGGGTGGCGCGCCGCTTGGCCAGCTCGAGCAGGCCCGAGCAGGCGTCCTGGATGTAATCGAGCACCTGCTCGAAGCCCTGCGCGTTGCCGTAGTACGGATCGGGGATCGTGGCGGTCTCGTGCTCGGTGGCAAAGCGCATCAGCAGCTGCAGCTTGTGGTGAGCACGCTTGGGCGCCGACTGCTGCAGGGCCGAGAGGTTGTCCCAGTCCATCGCGAGGATGAGATCGAACTCGTCGAAATCCTTCTCGCGCACGGGCCGGGCGCGCAGGTCGGAGATGTCGTAGCCGCGCTTGCCGGCGGCGGCCTGAGCGCGCTTGTCGGGCGCCTCGCCGGCGTGAAAGCCATGTGTGCCGGCCGACGCGACACGAACCACGTCGTCGAGGCCGGCCTGTCGCACCAGATGTCGGAACACGCCTTCGGCCATCGGTGAACGGCAGATGTTGCCCATGCACACGAACAGCACCCGGGTGTTCATTGCCAGAGAAACCGGTTCCTTCTTTGCCATGTGAGTATCCGACGGAGAGATGGTTTGGATGAGGGAAATCTGGGGGTGATCGGGTCGATTGCGAGGCCTCAGGCCGCCCGCGGCGGCAGCGGCACCACCTCGGCGCCACTGGCGCCGAACACGCGCAGCTTGAGCGCGGCGAGCTGGTCGCGCACTCGCGCCGCCTGTTCGAACTCGAGGTTGCGGGCGTGCTCGAGCATCTGCTTCTCGAGCCGCTTGATCTCGCGGGCCGCGCCCTTCTCGCCGAGCGCCTCGATGCGGGCCTGATCCTGGGCGACGCGGGTCTGCTCGCGCGCCTGCTGCGGATCGAAGACGCCGTCGATGAGCTCGCGCACCTGCTTGATCACGCCGCGCGGAACGATCCCGTGCTCGGTGTTGAACGCCACCTGCCGCTCGCGCCGGCGCGCGGTCTCGTCGATCGCGCGGCGCATGGAGTCGGTGATCCGGTCGGCATACAGGATCGCGCTGCCGTTGAGGTTGCGCGCCGCGCGCCCGATGGTCTGGATCAGGCTGCGTTCGGAGCGCAGGAAGCCTTCCTTGTCGGCATCGAGGATGGCCACCAGCGACACCTCGGGGATGTCGAGGCCCTCGCGCAGCAGGTTGATGCCGACCAGCACGTCGAACACCCCCAGGCGCAGGTCGCGGATGATCTCGACACGCTCGACGGTGTCGATGTCGGAGTGCAGGTAGCGCACCTTCACGCCGTGCTCGCCGAGGAAGTCGGTGAGGTCCTCGGCCATGCGCTTGGTGAGGGTGGTCACCAGCACCCGTTCGCCGGCGGCCACGCGCAGATGGATCTCGGAGAGCAGGTCGTCGACCTGAGTGACGGCCGGGCGCACCTGCACCTCGGGGTCGATGAGGCCGGTGGGGCGCACCACCTGCTCGACCACCTGTCCCGATTGCCTGCTCTCGTAGTCGGCAGGCGTGGCCGACACGAAGATGCACTGGCGCACCTTGCCCTCGAACTCCTCGAAGCGCAGCGGCCGGTTGTCGAGTGCCGAGGGCAGCCGGAAGCCGTACTCGACCAGCGTTTCCTTGCGCGAGCGGTCGCCACGAAACATGCCCCCGAGCTGGCCGATCGTGACGTGGCTCTCGTCGATGATCATGAGGGCGTCGGTCGGCAGGTAGTCGACCAGCGTGGGCGGCGGCTCGCCGGGCTGCGCGCCCGAGAAGTGCCGGGTGTAGTTCTCGATGCCCTTGCAGAAGCCCAGCTCCTGGAGCATCTCGAGGTCGAAGCGGGTGCGCTGCTCGAGGCGCTGCGCCTCGACGAGCTTGCCGGCTTCGTAGAGCTGCGTGAGCCGCTCGGACAGCTCCTCGCGGATGGTTTCGACCGCGCGCATCACGGTGGCGCGCGGCGTGACGTAGTGCGACGAGGGGTAGACCGTGAAGCGCGGGATCTTCTGGCGCACCCGCCCGGTGAGCGGATCGAAGAGCTGGATGGCCTCGATCTCGTCGTCGAAGAGCTCGACCCGCACCGCGAGCTCGGCGTGCTCGGCAGGGAAGATGTCGATGGTGTCGCCGCGCACGCGGAAGGTGCCGCGGCCGAAGTCGGTGTCGTTGCGGGTGTACTGCATGGCCACCAGCCGCTGCAGGATGTCGCGCTGCGAAAGCCGGTCACGCACCCTGAGCACCAGGATCATGGCGTGGTAGTCGGCCGGGTTGCCGATGCCGTAGATGCACGACACGGTGGCGACGATGACGGTGTCGCGGCGCTCGAGCAGCGACTTGGTGGCCGACAGCCGCATCTGCTCGATGTGCTCGTTGATCGAGGAGTCTTTCTCGATGAACAGATCGCGCTGCGGGACGTAGGCCTCGGGCTGGTAGTAGTCGTAGTACGAGACGAAGTACTCGACCGCGTTGTTGGGAAAGAACTCGCGCATCTCGGCGTAGAGTTGCGCGGCCAGCGTCTTGTTGGGCGCCAGCACCAGAGCCGGCCTGCCGCAGCGCGCAATGACGTTGGCCATGGTGTAGGTCTTGCCCGACCCCGTAACCCCGAGCAGCGTCTGGTAGCTGAGGCCGTCGCCCACCCCCTCGATGAGCCGCTCGATGGCCTGCGGCTGGTCGCCGGCAGGCGCGAACGGCTGGTGAAGCTGGAACGGGCTTCCCGGGAAGGTGAGGGTCTGGGAGGCGCCTTGCGCCAGGTCGGCCATGGGTGCGGAAAAAGCGCGTTGCGGGTGCGTGGTAAACTGGCTCTTGTTGTGCGGTCTTTGCGGCGCCCGCGCGCATCGCGCAGGTGAGTCGCCCCGCCGATCCAACCCTGACGGAATGCTGGTCGGGCATCCACCCCCCAGCAGCCCGGCCCGGCTTCCCGGCGAATTCGCAATTATCGCCCGAAGCCCCCCGAAAAGCTAGTGCAGTGCACAAATCTTGGGCAAACCCGGGGGAGGTGAGGCCATTGCCTCCCGGCAGATCAACAGGTTGAAGACACGATGAGCACCAGCCTCTTCGCCGGCGTCGAACTCGCGCCCCGCGATCCCATCCTCGGCCTGACCGAGTCCTACAACGCCGACTCGCGCGCCGGCAAGGTCAATCTGGGCGTCGGGGTCTACTACGACGACGCCGGCCGCATCCCGCTGCTGGCGGCGGTGCGCGAGGCCGAGAAAGCCCGCCTCGAAGGCGCGCCGGCTCGCGGTTATCTGCCCATCGAAGGCGTGGCCTCCTACAACGCTGCGGTGCAGCAGCTGCTGTTCGGGCAAGACTCCCCGCTAATTGCCGCCGGGCGCGTTGCCACCTTCGAAGCCCTGGGCGGCACCGGCGGCCTCAAGATCGGCGCCGACTTCCTCAAGCGGCTGCGCCCGGGCGCCACCATCTGGATCAGCGACCCCAGCTGGGAAAACCACCGGGCGCTGTTCGAGGCCGCCGGCTTCACCGTCAAGGCCTACCCCTACTACGACGCAGCCAGCCACGGCGTGCGCTTCGAGGCCATGCTGGCGTGCCTGGCCACGCTGCCGCCCGACGACATCGTGGTGCTGCACGCCTGCTGCCACAACCCCACCGGGGTCGACCTCGACGACGCCCAGTGGGCGGGCGTGGTCGATGCGGTGCGCGCGCGCGGCCTGATCGCCTTCCTCGACTGCGCCTATCAGGGCTTCGGCGACGGCATCGAGGCCGACGCGACGGCGCTGCGCCGCTTCGCGGCATCGGGGCTGTCGTTCTTCGTGTCGAGCTCCTTCTCCAAGAGCTTCTCGCTGTACGGCGAGCGCGTGGGCGCGCTCTCGGTGGTCACCGCCGACCGCGACGAAACCGCCCGCGTGGTCAGCCAGGTCAAGCGCGTGATCCGCACCAACTACTCCAACCCGCCCACCCACGGCGCTTCGGTGGTGGCCGCGGTGCTGGGCACGCCGGCGCTGCGCCAGCTCTGGGAGCAGGAGCTCGCCGGCATGCGCGAGCGCATCCGCGCGATGCGCACCGGGCTGGTCGAGCGGCTGAAGGCCCGCGGCGTGGCCCGCGACTTCTCGTTCGTCACCCGCCAGCGCGGCATGTTCTCGTACTCCGGCCTGACCAGCGCCCAGGTCGACCGGCTGCGCGACGAGTTCGGCATCTACGCGGTGGGCACCGGCCGCATCTGCCTGGCGGCGCTCAACAGCCGCAACATCGACGGCGTGGCCGACGCGATCGCGGCGGTGCTCAAGGACTGACGCCGGCGGCCGGCCACGGCCGCAGCGCTTGCCGCCGCCCCGTGGCCACGCTATAGTTGAGGGCTTCCGATCCCCGATAGCTCAGTCGGTAGAGCGCCGGACTGTTAATCCGTAGGTCCCTGGTTCGAGCCCAGGTCGGGGAGCCAAAAGAATCAACGACAAGGCCCACCGCAATGCGGTGGGCCTTGTCGTTTGTGGCGCCGAACATGCAAGAGCGGTGTGCGGCCATCGCCCGATGCCCACCTCGTGCATGCCGGGAGCCACGGCGCTCGCGCGTGCGCTGCGCCTCCCGGAAAACGCAGGCTAGTCGCAGCGCGCCAGTCCGCCCTCGAAGCAGGCCCGCGCAAGCCGCTGCGCCGTCTCCAGATCGCGCAGGCTCATCTTGGCGGCCACCCGATCGCGCTGGCGCACGCTGGCCGGATCGCCTTCGGTCGCCGCGAGGTTGAACCACAGGTGCGCCCGAACCATGTCGCGAGCCACCCCCTGACCGAGTTCGTAGCGCAGGCCTAGCTGATGCTGCGCGGCAGCATGCCCCTGCCGCGCAGCCAAGCGGAACCAGCGGACCGCCTCGGCATAGTCCTGCGGCGAACCCCGGCCATCGAGAAAGGCCAGGCCGAGCAGCGTCTGGGCCAGGGCATCGGCCTGCTGAGCGGCAGCGCGAAACCAGCGCACCGACTCGGCATGGTCCTGTACCACGCCGCGGCCACGCGCATACATCAGGCCCAGGCTGGTCTTGGCCGGCGGGTGCCCCTTGCGCGCCGCCCCGCGGAACCACTGGACCGCCTTGAAGGGGTCGGGCGCGACTCCCGACCCGCTGTCGTAGAGCGCGCCAAGTTCGTGCTGGGCGCGCACGTCACCCTGGTTGGCCGCGAACTCGAACCAGCGCACGGCCTCCACGAGATCGCGGGCCACGCCGCGCCCTTCGCGATAGCGCAACCCGAGTTGGTACTGCGCCGGCGCATCGCCCCGACGCGCCGCAGCCTCGATCGCCGCCAGCGCGGCCACCTCGCCCGACGGCACCGGTATGACCACGTCCGGGCGACGCTCCTGGGCCCATGCGCCCACCGAAAGAAGCGACAGGACCAGCGAGGCGATTCTTTTCATCTGACTCGCCCGATCCGATCCGCACTGATTCGACGGGCTCGATGCTGCCACGGGTCGCCCTGCGCCGACTTGCACGCGCGCAATGGCTTGCGGCACTGCAGCGCGACAACGCGCTCGATCCGGATACCGCCGACCTGACTGACAGGCAGCTTGCGCAGCATGGCCATGCCGATCAGATCGAGATATATTGCGTTATAACAAGCGCTATCCAATGAGCCTAAGCGAGCGTTTCTACGACCCCGATCGGGTCTCGAGCGGGGCTGTGCACGCGGTCGAAATCGCCCGCAATCGTCGCTCGCATGACATCGACCCCGACGACCTGCTCGCCGGCCTGCTGCTCGCGGTGGCGCGCTTCGGCATCGTCGAGTTCGGCCAGGCGGCGCTCGATCTCGCCGACCTCGAACTGCCCTACGACCTTCCTGCGCCCGACCTCGCCGTGCGGCCCCGCTACAGCGCCCGGACCGCCGCGGCCTTCGACCGCGCGGCGCGCATCTGCCGCTCCGACGGCGGTGGGCCGCTGCGCCCGCTCCATCTTCTGGTGGCCCTCGGCGACCCCGAATTGCCGCTGATGCGGCGCGTGCTCGCCACGCTGGGGCTCGATGCCGCCGGCTGGCGCCGCCTGCTCGCCAGCATAGGCCCGCCCGCGGGCCCCGGGCCGGCGCCCCCGTCAGTCACGGAGCCGCCTGCCCGCGTGGCGTCCGACCTGCTCAGCCCCGAGCAGGCGGCCGCCGAACTCGGCGTGCACATCCAGACCCTGCGCGGCTACATCCGTCGCGGCAAGCTGGTCGCCTTCCGGCTGGCGGGCGAACGCGCCATTCGAATCCGCCGCGATGACCTTCTCGCGCTGCTCGCCCAGCCCATCGACTCGGGTCCGGCATCGTCCGGGCAAGGCTGAGCGTTCCGTGCCCTTCACCTACCGCAACCCGGCTGTCAAGGCCCCACCCTGCCCTCAGGAGAAACCCATGCCCCTTTTCGTCGCCATCCGAACCCTGCCCGGAGTCACGCCCGATGCCCTCGCCGGCGCTGGCGCCCGCGTCAAGACCTGCGCGGCCGGCATGCGCAGCGAAGGCACCGACGTGCGCTGGCTGCGCAGCTTCTTCCTGCCCGCGTCATCGCAGACCCACTGCTACTTCGAGGGCCCCAGCGCGCAGGCCGTCGATGAACTCAACCAGCGCGCGGGAGTTCCGTTCGAGCGCATCGTCGAGGTCGCCGAGATGACCCCTGAAGCCGTCTGAGCCGGAGCGCGCCCCATGAGCACCATCCTCGTTCACGCCACCCACGGCCCCGAGGCGCCCACCCGCGCCGCGCTGGCCCTGCTGGTGGCCCGCACCGCCCTCGACGAGGGCCACCAGGTGTCGGTGTTCCTGGCCGGCGATGCCGCGGCACTGATCCGCGACGCCGTGCTCGACGGCGTCACCGGGCTGGGCACCGGCAAGGCCCGCGAACACTTCGATGCGCTCGTGGCCGGCGGCGCGCGGTTCTACGTCTCGGGCATGTCGGCGAAGGCGCGCGGCCTGACCGACGCCGATCTCGCCGGCAAGCCCGCCGAATTCGCGATGCCCAACGTGCTGGTTCGCCTGTCGCTCTCGCACGACCGGATGTTCACGTACTAGGGCCGGCGCCTGCCGGGCCGCCGGGCTGACCCGGCGCGCCGCGCGCTGGCGCCCGGTGGCATCACGTAGACTTCGGCGGATCCGGAACCACCCGCCCAGCCATGCGCGCCATGCACCCTGCCTGCCCCCCGCTGTCGCTGCCGCACGTCGGCAAGGACGTCACCCTCGCAGCCCTCGCCCTGCTGCATCCCACCGCCCAGCTGCACGGCAAGGTGCACGTGGCCGACGGCGCCTCGATTTGGCCGTACGTGGTCATGCGCAGCGAGATGGCCGAGATCCGCATCGGCGCCCGCACCAACCTGCAGGATTTCGTCATGGTCCACGTGGG
>JBILUW010000384.1:0-2820 GCA_044370795.1 Burkholderiaceae bacterium | reverse complement strand
CTCGCCGATGTCGGTGCTCGCGCACGACGACCTGCACGTCTTCGAGACGATCCAGCAGGCGCTGCGCGCCGACGGCAACCTCTGGGTGAGCCTGGCGCGCGGCCACGTCGCGCCCGAGCTCGGCGGACAGAGCGCCGAGGTCGGCGGCACCGACGAGCGCCTGATCCGCAACCAGTTCAGGGCGTGGGCGACGGCAATGGGCGGGGCGGACTGAGGGGCGAGAGGACGGTGGCATGAGAACCCTCTCACCCCCAAAAACTGGGGTGGGTAACGAACCGACCTTCGCACGAACGCCGGCGCACTCACCCTCGTCTCTCGGCGTCGCTGCCCTTCAGGCCGTCGCGCACCGACTGGGAACCCTGCCAAAAACTCAGCTCGTCCCCAGCGCCGTCTCCGCCAACCGCACCCAGTACGCCGCCCCGATCGGCAGCACCGCGTCGTTGAAGTCGTAGCCCGGGTTGTGCACCATGCAGCCGCCCACCGAGTCCGTGCCGTTGCCCAGCCACATGTAGGCGCCCGGCCGCGCCTGCAGCATCCAGGCGAAGTCCTCCGAGCCCATCTGCGGCTTGAGCTCGCGTTTGACGCGGTCCGCGCCCACCAGCGATGCGGCCACCGACGCGCATAGCTCCGCCTCGGCCGAGGTGTTCACCGTCGGCGGATAGCGCCGCTCGTAGCGCACCGAGATCGTCGCGCCGTGCGAGAGCGCCGTGCCCGCGCACAGCTCGCGGATCCGCTGCTCGACCTGCGTCTGCACCGCCTCGCTGAACGCGCGCACCGTGCCGCCGATCACCGCCTCGTTGGGGATGATGTTCCAGGCCGTACCCGAGTGGAACTTTGTGACCGACAGCACCGCCGGCTCGAGCGGATCGACATTGCGGCTGACGATGGTCTGCAGCTTCTGCACCAGCTCGGCCCCGGTGGTGATCGGGTCGATGCCGTGGTGCGGCATCGCGCCGTGTGAGCCGCGCCCGGTGAGCGTGATCTCGAAGATGTCGTAGGACGCCATCATCGGGCCCGGCCGGATCGCGAAGGTGCCGGCCTCCATGCCCGGGAAGTTGTGCATCCCGAAGACCGACGCCATCGGGAAGCGATCGAAGAGCCCCTCCTCGACCATCACCCGACCGCCGCCCTCGTTCTCCTCGGCCGGCTGGAAGATCACGTAGACCGTGCCGTCGAAGTCGCGCGTGGCGGCGAGGTGGCGAGCCGCGCCCAGCAGCATCGTCGTGTGGCCATCGTGGCCGCAGGCGTGGTGCTTGCCCGGCGTCTTCGAGGCCCAGGCGACACCCGTGCCTTCCTGCATGTCGAGCGCATCGAGGTCGGCACGCAGGCCGATCGCGCGGTCGGAGGTGCCGGCCTTGATGACGCCGACGACGCCGGTCTTCGCGATGCCCTCGTGGACGGCGTCGACACCGAACGCGCGCAGCCGCTCTGCGACGAAGCGCGCGGTGCCGACCTCCTCGAACGCGGTCTCGGGGTTCTGGTGGATGTGCCGTCGCCATTCCGTCATCTGCGGCAGATAACGGCCCAGTTCCTCGATCGCTCCCATCGTCCCCGCTCCTCGTGTCCGGACCCCGGACTGGATTTCGAGCATAGGAAATTCAAACGCCCTTTTCAAGCCGACAGGCCCCGGGGTAAACCCGACAGCGCCGCTTGATCCGGGTCTCGCCCATCCATCCACGGCCAGACAAGACGCCTCGAGGCTCAGCCCGACACGTCGCGCGCCGCTCGCACTGTCGCGCGCCCGGGTTCACACGGGTCCTGAGGCCGCCCGCCAGAGTGGTGACACTTGAGGCGGGCAGCGCCATCCCGGCCGGGTCACACGTCACAGCCTCGATGTGCCTTCGGTGGGTGCGGTGCGCTTGGGCAGTCGCCTGAAGCCCCGCTCCACCAGGTCCGGGCTCAGTGCACCCAGGCCTCACCCGTCTCACGCACCCGGCCCCGGGGTGGCGGCTGCGGATCCAGCCCCAGGTGGGTGAGGATCTCCTCGATCACCGGCCGCTCCAGGATGGCCGCGATGATCTTCAGCTCCCCGGCGCCGCAGTTCGGACACCGCTCCACGTCGATGACAAAGCGAAGCTTCAGCGCAGACTAATTTGTACTCAAGTTACGTCGGAGCAAAAGACGCGCTTGAGCAGCCGCGCCCAGCTGATGCGATGCGGCCGGGCCTGAACCGTCTCGACCTCACACTTGGCGGCCGCAGCGGCTTCGGTGGCTGGCTTGTCTTGATTCGGTGGCCGCTGCGACACCACCATCGCGCGCAGCTTGGCATTGGGGGCCAGCACGCCATGGTTCGCGCAGCGGGGGTCCGCTTACTTCGCGCAGCGAAGTTATGCGGGCACCAAACGGATGAGGTGCAGCCTCGGCCGCGGCACAAGTGCCGCCAGCCGCTACATGAACTCCAGCGGGCTCATCACCAGGTGCGTGGTTCCATCGCGCCACGGTGTCTTGAGCTTGAGCTCCACCTGCCCTGCCGCGTTAAGCTGTACCCGCTCGTCGGACAGAGCTGAGCCCGGACGGGTGATGTAGCGGCACAGTTGCTCCAGCCGGTTGCGGTCGTGTGCCTCGACCCGCACAGCAGCATGCAGGCTGAAGCCGTCGATGCCGGCGCACAGCGCCTGGCGGGCCCGGTCCTCCCGCGGCATCGCGCCTCGCAGCGTCAGTACCTTCTGCCCGGCGCGCGGGCCGAAGGCGATGCGGTAAGTGATGGCCGCGGCCTGCAGCGGCCGCAGTGTGCGCGCGTCCTCGCCGTCGGCATCCGGCTCGGCCAGCCAGGTCTGGCCCAAGTCCTGGACCAGCACACCCCGACGCGTGAGCATCTTC
>JBILUW010000383.1:0-2833 GCA_044370795.1 Burkholderiaceae bacterium | reverse complement strand
TCGCCAAGAAGGCCGCCTTTCTGCAGCAGGTGCGAGGCGAGCTGGGTCTGGTCAATCTGCACGTGCACCACGCCCGCGTCGAGGCGCTGCGAGGTTTGCCGCCGGTCACCCTGGCGATCTGTCGAGCGTTTGCGTCGCTGGCCGAGTTCGTCGCCCTGAGCGCGCCGCTGCTCGCGCCCGCGGGCGTCTGGGCAGCGATGAAGGGCGAGTTGCCCCAGGACGAGCTGCGCGTGCTGCCCGACACGGTGTCGGTGCGCGCAGCGATTACACTGTCCGTTCCGCAGCTCGACGCGCGCCGTCATCTGCTGCTGATCGAGCGGCGCGCCGCCTGACCCGACCTCGCGCATGGCCCGCATCTTTGTCGTCGCCAACCAGAAGGGCGGGGTGGGCAAGACCACCACCGCCGTCAATCTCGCTGCCGCGCTCGATCGCATTGGCCAGCGGGTGCTGCTGGTCGATCTCGATCCGCAGGGCAACGCGACCATGGGCTGCGGCATCGACAAGCGCACGTTGCAGCGTTCGGTCTATCAGGTGCTGATTGGCCAGGTCGGCGTCGAAGAGACCGCCCAGCGCAGCCCGCACGGTGGCTTCGACATCCTGCCGGCCAACCGCGAACTCGCCGGCGCCGAGGTCGAGCTGGTCGATCTCGAGCGCCGCGAACTGCGCCTGCGCGATGCGCTCACGCCGGTCGAGGCCAACTACGACGTGGTCCTCGTCGACTGCCCGCCGTCGCTGTCCATGCTCACGCTCAACGGCCTGTGCGCGGCGCATGGGGTCATCATCCCGATGCAGTGCGAGTACTACGCGCTCGAAGGACTTTCAGATCTGGTCAACAGTATCAAGAAAGTGCATGCTAACTTCAATACGCGCTTGAAGATCATCGGCCTGCTGCGGGTGATGTTCGACCCGCGCATGACCCTGTCGCAGCAGGTGGCCGAGCAGCTAGCCAAGCACTTCGGCGACAAGGTCTTCCGCACCGTGATTCCGCGCAACGTCCGGCTCGCCGAGGCGCCCAGCCACGGCATGCCGGGCGTTGTCTTCGATCCCTCCTCACGCGGGGCGCGCGGCTACGTCGAGTTCGCCGCCGAACTGGTCGAGCGCCTCCGGAGCCTGCCCGCATGACCGATACCCCGCCCGCCCGCCGCCGCCCTGCCGCGCCGCCCAAGCCCAAGGGCCTGGGCCGAGGTCTCGAGGCGCTGCTCGGCGCCGATCTCCCGGTGGCCGCCAGCCCCGGCACGCCGGCGCCCGTGGCCTCGCTGGCCGTCGAGCGCCTGCAGCCGGGCCGCTATCAGCCGCGCACCCGCATGGACGAGAGCGCGCTGCAGGAGCTCGCCGACTCCATCCGTCTGCATGGCGTGATGCAGCCCATCCTCGTTCGGCCGTTGCCCGACCAGCGCTACGAGATCGTGGCCGGTGAACGGCGCTACCGGGCGGCGCAGCTGGCTGGTCTCGACGAGGTGCCGGTCATCGTGCGCGAGGTGGCCGACGAGCAGGCGCTCGCGATGGCGCTGATCGAGAACATCCAGCGCGAAGACCTCAATCCTCTCGAGGAAGCACAGGCCATCCGACGCCTGATCGACGAGTTCGCCTATTCGCACGAGCGAGCCGCCGAGGCGATCGGCCGCTCGCGCAGCGCCACTTCCAACCTGCTGCGCCTGCTCAACCTGGCCGAGCCGGTGCAGGCGCTGCTGCTCGCTGGCGATCTCGACATGGGCCACGCGCGCGCGCTGCTCGGCGTCGACCGCGCCGCGCAGCTGATGCTGGCCCACGAAGTGGTCGAGCGGCAGCTCACGGTCCGCGATACCGAGAAGCGGGTGCTGCAGCACCAGCGCGCGCACGAGGCGGCGTCGGCGGCTCAGCCAGCGCGTCGCTCCCGGCCGGACGCCGATGTTGCGCGGCTGCAGACGCGCCTGGCCGACGCCCTGGCGGCCGACGTGCGCATCCAGGTGGGCGCCCGCGGTCGCGGCCGTCTCGTGATCGCGTTCTCAGGCCCGGAACAGTTCGAGGGGCTGCTCGAGCGTCTGGGGCTGGCCGGCGAGACCGACTGAATCCGACGTCGGTCGCGGCAGCGCAGCCGCCTCGTGGGTCGGGGTGGCGCCGCCCTCCGGTTGCCCCTCGATCCCGCTGGCCGCGCCGCCCCCGGCTCGGCTGCGCCGCACATGGTCGGCGAAGTCCTGCGCCGGCAGCGACTGGCTGAACAGCCATCCCTGCAGCATGTCGGCACCCCATGCGGACAGCAGCTCGCGCTGGGCCGCCAGCTCCACGCCTTCCACCACCACCTGCTTGCGCAGCGCGTGCAGCATCGCGATCGCCGATCGCATGAGTTCGCGCGCCTCCTGGCGCTCGAGCAGATCGCGCACGAAGCTGCGGTCGAGCTTGATGGTGTCCATCGGCAGACGCTTCAGGTAGGTCAGCGACGAGTAGCCGGTGCCGAAGTCGTCCAGCGCCAGGCTCACGCCCAGTGCGGCCAGCGCCTCCAGACGGCGCTCGACCTCGCGCGGCTCGTCCATCAGCAGGCTTTCGGTGAGTTCGAGCTTCAGGCCCTGACCGGGCATGCCGTGTTCACGCAGGGTCCGCGTCACTTCGTCCACGAAATCGGGTCGCTGGAACTGCCGCACCGAGGCATTGACGCTGACGAAACCCACCGGCACGCCGTCGCGCAGCCACTGCATGTACTGACGGCAGGCCTCGCCCAGCACCCAGCCCCCGATGGCCGAGATCAGGCCTGTTTCCTCGGCCACCGGAATGAAGACTCCCGCTCCGGTGAGGCCGCGCTGCGGATGGCGCCAGCGCACCAGTGCCTCGCAGCCCGCCACCCGCCCGCTGCCGGCTT
>JBILUW010000382.1:0-2841 GCA_044370795.1 Burkholderiaceae bacterium | reverse complement strand
TCTGCAAATGCGTCAAGTGGGATGCGGCCTAACGCCCGGCTACAGCACGCTGAACCGCACCGGGACTGCGGTACGCTCCCTCCTCTCAGCCGGACCACACGCCAGCCGATGCCCGATCCCCTGGGCGTCAGCACCGCCGCGCAGGTCTAGCGTGTGAGGCGCTGGTCGCGACTGGTGCTGTTCACGAGGGCCCAGAACGCCATCGTGCGACCGTGGCGTGCACGGATCCCTGCGTCGAAGGCCTCAGGCTGGGCGAGGGGCCGCAGGTCGACGCCGCGGTTCGCGATCTCACGCAGCCGGGCCCAGTAGCGCGCCGCATGGGCGTAGGCGCGGGCGTAGCCCCGGTCCAGGATGCCGTTGAGCAGGGCGCGGTAGATGACGGTCTCGCCGCGCGGGCAATCGTGGTCGCGCAGCGCCTTGGCCAGTGGGACGAGGCTGCCGTACGCGCCGCCGTCGATACCGCCCGGGTTGGTCAGCAGCTTCTCCTCGGCGGCCTTGGCGTCGCCGAGTTGCAGGAGCACGGTCGCGGCGGCCGCGGCGTCCTTGTGCGCGAGGGCCAGGTCACGGGCGCGAGCGATCGCTTCGGCGCGGGCAGGGTCCCCCACGTGCTTCAGCCAGCGGTCGAGGTGGTAGCCCGACAGGGTTTGCTCGAACAGCGCCTGGCGGATGGGAACGCTGTCGTCGAACCGTCCGAGCCTCTCCAGCGCTTCGGCCAGCAGCCCCTGTCGGCTGTCCTCCATGCGCCCCCAGCGGTCGTGCAACCACACCAGCGCATCGGCCGGCCGGTTCGCCTCGAGGTAGGCCCGGGCGAAGGCCCGCCGCTGCACGGGGTTTGGATCCGGGCTGTAGTGCAGGGCGGCGCGCACCTGCACATCAGGGTCGCCCAAGGATTCGGACAAGAGCGACAGGGCACCCGAGAGCTGGAACACGTCCACCGGCAGACCGCCCTTCCCACGGCTTGCGGCCATCCACGAGATCACCCGTTGCGACAGCTGGGCGTCAAGTTGAGCCACCAGCCCGCGCTGTGCTGCCTCGCTGGCCGCGCATGCCCGCGATGCCCTGCGGCTCTCCGAGGTGACCGGGGTCCGCCCATGGGGCGCGGCGCGGTCCGGGTGGCGCGCTGGAGGCCGACGTCCAGCTCGGGCTGGCCGAGCTGGAACAGCGCGTCGCGCAGACTCCTGCGCGTGGTGTCCTGCCGGTTCATCGGAGGTTCTGTGGGCGCATGGTCGAGTCGCTCATGCCGTCAGCTCCCAGAGCGCGCGAATCGGTACGGCATACCGCCCCTCACCAAAAGGCACACTGGCTTCGCCGTCGTACAACACCACGCCGCAGGAAAATCGCGTGCCGGCGGCCTCCTGTAGCTTGCGGATCCCGCGAAAGTCGGCGGGGGTAACCGTGGCCGAGGCCTTGACCTCGACGGCCGCCAGCGCGCGACCGCCTTGCTCGATCACGAGATCGACCTCCACCCCGTCCTTGTCGCGCAGGTGGTGGAAGCGCACATCGTCGTCCCGCCAGCTGGCTTGGCGCCTGAGCTCCTGGCACACGAACGTCTCCAGCAATTGCCCCAGGGTTTCACGGTCGTCGGACACCCCGGTGTCATCCAGCCCCAGCAGGGCGCAGGCGACCCCGGTGTCCGTGAGGTGCAGCTTGGGGGTCTTGATGAGACGGCTCATCCGGTTGCTGTGCCAGGGCGGCAGCTCCTCCAGCAGGAAGATGCGCTCCAGCAAGGTCACGTAGTCGCGAATGGTCGGCCGGCTCAACTGGAAGGGCGCGGCCAAGTCGCTCACGTTGATCAGGCGCGCCGTTTGTGCGGCCGCCAGGGCAAGCAGTCGCGGGACGGCGTCGAGCGACGAAATCCGCGCCAGGTCGCGCACGTCCCGCCGTACGAGCGTCTCCACGTAGTCGCGGTACCACGTGGCGCGCCGCCGAGCGGTGGTTCGGGCCAACGCGGCCGGATAGCCCCCGGCCACGATGCGGCGGACCAGGTCCCCGCCCAGCCGCTCGTATGGCCGCGCCTTGAACCCGCCGCCGAACAGGGCATCGAGGAAGGCAGGCTTCGTCCCGGCCAGCTCGCATTGTGCGAGCGGGTGCAGGCGCAGGATTTCCATCCGCCCGGCGAGGGAGTCGGCCAGCGAGGGCAGCAGGAGCACGTTGGCCGAGCCCGTGAGCAGGAATCGCCCCGGGCGCCGGTCGCGATCCACCGCGCGCTTGAGCGCCGTGAACAACGCCGGCGCGCGCTGCACCTCGTCGAGGATGACGCGCTCCGGCAGGTCGGCCACAAAGCCGACCGGGTCGCTGGTAGCCGCCGCCAGCGTCACCGCATCGTCAAAGCTGAAGTAGCCGTAGCCGTGCGCATCCCCCACCGCCTGGGCCAGCGTGGTCTTGCCGCACTGCCGAGGCCCGTGGATGAGCACCACCGGCGACTCGGCCAGCGCCTGCTCGAGCCGCGGTGTCGCGAACCGAGGATACGGCGGAGTGGTGGGCATGACGGCCAAAAGTAGGTCTCAGTACCGGCTAAACGCAACCTTTATGATCGGCTATTTGAAATGTTTACCTCGGCCAAACGCAAAGGTTCCGAACTCGGACGCCCTGAATCGCCCCGGGCGCCAACGCTGGACTCATCTCCAACGCCAGCTTGATGGTCGGGGGGGCCGCCGCCGGCACGGGGCTCGCCGACATCCTGGTGGCCGGCGTGGGGCGGCTGTCGACCTACGTACGCCGGCCAACCTCGACGAGCGGCTCGCCCGCTGCAAGGAGTGCCGCCACCTGCGGCCACGCCTCCAACACGCGCGTCCGCAACTCCGCGTTCCGTACATTCCCGCACGTCACCCAGACGACCTG
>JBILUW010000130.1:0-10691 GCA_044370795.1 Burkholderiaceae bacterium | reverse complement strand
GCCGGCGTCAGTGTCGGCTCGCTGTACCAGTACTTCCCCAACAAGTCGGCGCTGATCGCGGCGCTGATCGATCGGCACCAGGGCTCGCTCGCCGAGGCCGTCGAGGCCTGCGTGGCCGCGCACGAGGGGCGCACGCTGCGCGACGCCCTGTACGCGCTGGCCGATCTGGGCATCGAGCAGCAGTACCGTCGTCCGTTGCTGGCCGCCGCACTCGACCACGAGGAAACACGCCTGCCGCTCGGATCACGGCTGCGCGAGTCCGAGCAGCGCATCGGCGCGGCCGTGGGGATGCTGCTCGCCCGTCACGCGGCCGAGCTCGCCGTGCCGGTGCAGCCCGGCGTCGTGCACGACGTGTTCGTCCTGGCGAAGGCACTGATCGAGGCCGACGCGACGGCCGGTCGCACCCCGACGCCCGACCTGCGCGAGCGCATCGTGCGCGCGCTGTGGGGCTACCTGACGGCCGGGGTGCCCGACGCGCCGCCGGGCCGCTGAGCCCGGCGCGCTCAGCCGCGACTCATCTAGCGGGCGGTCGGCGTGTCGCGCGCATCGCCTCGTCGCTGGCGCGCAGCATGCTGAACGCCCGAGCGTATCGCCCCACGCATCACGGGGTTGACACCGATCCCTCACACGCGACCGGTGGGATCGGGGCTCCTGCCACCCCATGCATCGGAGCATCACCGAGAAGCACTTCCTCGGCCGGCGCGGCCTCGTCAGCCTGCTGTTCGGTATCGCCCTGTCGATTGCCGCCTTCGGCGCGCAGGCGCAACTCACCGTCTACGTCGTTCGCCACGGCCAGACCGACTGGAACCTCCAGGGCCGCATCCAGGGCGGCACCGACAATCCGCTCAATGCAACCGGCCGCGAGCAGGCGGCCGCGCTCGCGCGCACCCTGGCCGCGGTGCGCATCGATGCGGTCTACACCAGCTCCCACCAGCGCGCCCGCCAGACCGCCGAGGTGTTCGAGGGGCGTGCCCCGATCCGGCCGATGGACGAGCTGCGCGAGCGCTTCTTCGGGAAGTTCGAGGGCGCCAGCGACAAGGATCCGGCAACGCTGGCCGACTGGAACAAGCGTCGCTTTACCTGGGACGATGCGATGGAGGGCGGCGAGACGCTCGAGAGCCAGTCGCGGCGCGCCGACGCCGCGCTGCGCCAGATCACGGCCCGCCATCCCGACGGCGGCGCCATCGTTATCGTGGGCCATGGCGGCATCAACCCGCTGCTGGTGTCGCACCTGATCGGCGTGCCTGCGCAGGAAGGCGCGAGCGCCATCAACCAGGCCAACGACGAGATCTACCGGGTCGAGCTGCCGCGCGGCAGCCCTGCCCAGATCTGGAAGCTCATCCCGCGCAACAAGCTCGGCGAGCTCTGAGCGCAGGCGCCGACGGCGCCAGACCAAAGAAAACGCCCAGCCAGGGGCTGGGCGCGAAATGCTGGTGGCCAAGGGCGGAATCGAACCACCGACACGCGGATTTTCAGTCCGCTGCTCTACCAACTGAGCTACTTGGCCAGATGCCGTTCGGGGCGCCGGGGCGCCTCACGGCAAGCCCCCAAGTATAGCTCAATCGGACGTGGGCGCGGCGTCATCGGCCCGGTAGCCGCCGGCCGCTGCGGTCAGCCGCCGCGCGATGCGCTCGCGCAGCTCGGGCGGGCCGACCACGCTCACCTGCTCGCCGTGGCGCAGGATGTCCATCTCGAGCTCAGGCGTCGCCGCGTAGGGGATGCGCAGCTCCAGCCCGCCGTCGGGGAGGTCGTGGCTGCGCTGCCGCGGATGCCACACCTCGGCGCGCACCCAGCGCGCCGCGTCGGCCGAGAAGTGCAGCACCGCCCAGGCGCTGGGCTTGCCGCGGTAGATGCCGTAGCCCTCGCCCAGGGTCTGGTCGAGCGTGGCGATCGGCACCTGGCGCGCGCGCACCGAGAGCAGCCGCGCGGCTTCGATGGCATCCATCGCGAACACCCGCACCCCGCCGCTGCGATGGCACCAGGCCTCCAGATACCAGGCGTTGCGGTAGTGGACCATGCGCTGCGGCGAGATCTCGCGACGGCCGCGCTCGTCGCGCGAACGGGTGTAGTAGTCGATCTCGACCCGCTGGCGCTGCACCAGCGCGCTGCCCAGGACCTCGAAGCAGCGCGGCGTGACGGGCCGGTTGTGGGCCGCGATGACCCGCACCCGCTTCATCACCTCCTCGGCGCTCGCCTGCACGGCGCCCAGCATGCTGCGCAGCCGGTCCATCAGCGGCGCGACGTGCGGCGCGAGCAGCCCGCCGCTGTCGAGATCCTCGAGCAGCCGGTGCATGGTGAGCAGGGCGACGATCTCCTGGGCGTTGAACCACAGCCCCGGCAGGCCGTACTGCGGGCCGCTGTCGGGCGTGCCCAGGCGGTAGCCGCCGGCGTCGCGGTCGAACACCACCGGCATGTTCATGCGGTCGCGCAGGAAGACCAGATCGCGCTTGAGGGTAGCCCACGAGATCTCGAGCTCATCGATGAATGCCTGACGCGGCACCACCCGGCGCTGCTCGAGAAGGTGGCGGATGCGGGTGAGTCTTTCAAGCTGGCTCATGAGCGCTGACTATAATCGGCCATGATCTTCGGCACGACCCCCGCCGGTCCGGCTCCGGGCGCCATCCTGTCGTGCGACGTCGTCGTCGTCGGTCGCGGTGCCAACGGGTGCGCGGCCGCGCTCGGCCTGGCGCAGGCGGGGCTGCGCACCGTGCTCGTCGGCCCCAACCCCGTCGTCGAGACCGACGCCTGGGATCCCCGCGTCTACGCGCTGTCGCCCGCCAGCCGCGCGCTGCTCGAGCGGCTTCGCGTGTGGCCGGCAATGGACGCCGAGCGCATCCAGGCGATCGAGGCGATGCGCGTCTTCCCCGATGCCCGGCCCGACGCGCCCGAGCTGCACTTCGCCGCGGACGAGGCCGGCGCACCGGCGCTCGCCTGGATGCTCGAGGCGCGCAACCTCGGGCAGGCGCTCGAGCGGGCGCTGGGCTTTTCGCCGGTGCGCGTGCATGCCGCCCAGGTCACCGAGGCCAGCAGCCTGCCCGACCGCATCGAGCTCGGTTTCGACGACGGCGTTCGGCTGCGGGCCCGCCTGCTCGTGGCCGCCGACGGCGCCGGCTCGCCGCTGCGCAGCCTGCTGGGCATTCCGGTGCTCGAGCGGGTCTATCCGCAGCACGCGGTGGTCGGCAATTTCGCCTGCTCGGTGGCGCACGAGGGCTGCGCCTGGCAGTGGTTCGGCGAGCACGGCGTGCTCGCGCTGCTGCCCTTGCCCGGCCAGCGCTGCAGCATCGTCTGGTCGGCCCCGCCGGCGCTGGCCGACGCGCTGATGGCCCTTCCGCCCGACGAGTTCGCCCGGCAGGTGGCCGCCACTGCCGGCGGCGCGCTCGGTGCGCTCGCCCCCCTCGGCCCGGCCCGCTGCTTTCCGCTGCGCATGGTCCGCGCCGAGTCCCTCATCGCCCCGCGCGCGGTGTTGCTGGGTGATGCCGCCCACGCCATGCATCCGCTGGCCGGTCAGGGCCTGAACGTCGGCTTCGGCGACGTGGCCGAGCTGCTCGCGGTGGTCGCCGGCCGCGAACCCTTCCGCGACCTCGGCGACCGGCTGCTGCTGCGCCGCTACGAGCGGGCCCGCCGTGAACCGGTGCTGGCCATGACCTTCGCGACCGACGCGCTGCAGCGGCTGTTCGATCCCGAGCCGCAGGCCGCGCTGCCGGCGGCGCTGCGGCCCCTGCGGGCGCTGCGCGAAACCGGCTGGCGGATGGTCGCCGGCACCCCCTGGCTGCGGCGCCGGTTCGTCCGGCACGCGGTGTCCTGATCAAGGAGCATCCCATGCGCTGGCGTCTCGCCGCGGCCTGCGGCCGCGCGGTCGCGGTTCTGGCCTCGTCCCTCGTGTTCGCGTTCTCTGTTCCGCCTGCCGCCGCCCAGGGCGCCGGCGATGCCGGTGCCGCGGCCGCCATTCGCACCGCGGTCGAGGGCTGGCTGGGCGGCCGCTACAAGGTCGACGACATCCGGCGCAGCCCGCTCGCCGGCATCTGGGAGGTGCGCCTGGGCAGCGACCTCATCTATGTCGACGAGCGCGGCCAGTACGCCTTCGTCGAGGGCGCCATGGTCGATCTGCGCAGCGGCCGCAACCTCACCCGCGAGCGGCTCGACGAGATGCTCGCCATCAACTTCCGCGATCTGCCCCTCAACCTCGCGCTGCGGCAGGTGATCGGCAGCGGCCGGCGCGTGGTCGCGGTCTTCGAGGACGCCAACTGCGGCTACTGCCGCACGATGCGCAAGGACTTGCTGACGCTCAAGGACATCACGATCTACACCTTCCCGATGGCCATGCTCTCGCCCGATTCCGAGGTGAAGGCCCGCAAGGCGCTATGCGCCGGTGACCGCGTGGCGGCCTGGAACGACCTGATGCTCTCCGGCAAGGTGCCCGGCAACGCCGGCACCTGCGATCACAACCTGGGCCGGCTGCGCGAGCTCGCCCAGAAGCTCTCGGTCTCGGCCACGCCCACGGTGTTCTTCGCCAACGGCCGCCGCCTGCAGGGCTATCTGCCCGTCGATCGCTTCGAGAAGATGCTCGAGGAGCACTCGCGGCCCTGAGTCGCGCCCTGGTGCCGGCACGCGCCGGCGCCATGCGATCGGCGCTCCCGCCATCTGGCCGGCGCCGTGCGATCGGCGCTCCCGCCATCTGGCCGGCGCCGTGCGACGGGCGCGCCCGCCATCGGGCCGGCACGCCGCGGGGTCGGCCTACGGCCGCGGCTGCAGCAGCCAGAGCCGGCCCATGCCCTTCATCAGGCCCGCGCTGTCGCCGGCGACTGCGCCCGTGCCCCAGTAGAGGTCGGCGCGCGGCACGCCCACGATGGCCGCGCCGGTGTCCTGCGCCACCACCAGCCGGCGCAGCATGCCGCCGCGCGGATCCTCGGCCTCCAGCCACAGCAGCGAGCCCGGCGGAATCGCCCGCGGGTCGACCGCCACCGATCGCAGCGGCGTCAGCGCCACGCCCAAGGAGCCCGCGGGCCCGTCGCGCCCGGCCAGCGCATCGCGCGCCGCCGGCGCGGTCTCGCGGAAATAGACGTAGCGAGCGTTGCGCTGCATCAGCTCGCGCCCTTCGGCCGGGTAGGCGCGCAGCCAGCTGGCTATCGCCTGCGCGCTGATCGCCTGCGGTGCGATCGCGCCGCGCTCGATGAGGTCACGTCCGATGGCGCGATAGGCGTGGCCGTTGTCGCCGGCATAGCCCACCCGCATCACCGAGCCGTCGCGCAGGCGCAGCCGACCCGAGCCCTGGATGTGCAGCAGGAACGCATCGACCGGATCGTCGACCCAGGCCAGCACCAGCCCGGCCGCGAGCGCCGCCTCGGTGCCGGCCTCGATCTGCGCGCGCGGCTGGCGGGCCAGCGGCCAGTCGGGCGCGGGCCGGCGCAGCAGCGGCATCTGCCCCGGCGATTCGCGCTCGCGGCTCGCCCGCAGCTCGGGTTCGTAGTAGCCGGTGATCAGCCCGCGGTCGGCGCCATCGGGGCTGCGCAGCAGGCGCGGCTCGAAGCGGCGCGCGAGCCACGCCGCCAGATTGCCACGCTCGCGGCGCCACTCCTCGCACAGCGCCGGCCAGCCCGTGGGCGGGCGCGGCAGCGCGCACTGGGCATCGATCGCGTCGCTCAGGCCTTCGAGGGAGTCGGAGGCCAGGTCGGGCCGCAGGGTGTCGCCGCGCGCATCGGGCCGCGCATCGGGCCAGCCCTCGCCGCGCGTCTGGGCGCTCGCGCAATCCGCCCCGCCGAGCGCGATCGCGATCGTCAGCATCAGCCTCGCCGCCAGCCCTGGCGCCATCGCCAGTCGGGCCTCGCGCGCCGGCCCCTGCGCCGACGGGGCCGGCCGGAGGAGCAAGCCGTGCGCAACGCTACACTCCCTGGCCTCGGAGGATGCGGGCATGTGGGTGATCTACCTCGAAGCGCTGGGCGTGCTGGTCATGGTGCTGGCCCTGGTGTGGTGGACGATGCGCGGCAAGCGCTGAGTTCGTTCGCCGGGCCCCCGGCGGCCCCTGGCCCCGTCGGCAGCGGGCTCGGCTGGCCCAGCCGCAGCCGGGCCCTGCCGGCCCGGCGGCGTGATGCCCGTGCGCTCAGGAGCCGCTGCTCAGTGCAGCGAGCGCGGCACCACCAGCGCGAACGCCGGGATCGGCGTCTCGAAACGCTCGCCGTCCTCGGCCACGCAGAAATAGCTGCCCTGCATCGATCCCGCCGGCGTGGGCATCTGGCTGCCGCTGGTGTATTCGAAGCTCTGTCCCGGGGCGAGCAGCGGCTGATGGCCGACCACGCCCAGGCCCTTCACCTCGCGCACCTGACCGTTGCCGTCGGTGATGATCCAGTGCCGGCTGATCAGCTGGGCGGGCACCGTTCCCGCGTTGGTGACGCGCACGGTGTAGGCGAACGCGTACTGGCCGGCCGTCGGGTCCGACTGCTCGGGGAGGTGGCGCGGCTGCACCGTCACGTTGAACTGGTACTTGGGGGCGGTCATCGGTGGGCGAGGCTCGGCTGGCTGTCTACAATGGAAGTTTAGTCTGCCGCGCCATGTCGCCCATGAATGCCCCGTCGCGTCCCTGCCGCATCGCGCCCAGCCTGCTGTCGGCCGATTTCGCCCGCCTTGGCGAGGAGGTTCGCGCCATCCAGGCCGGCGGCGCCGACCTGATCCACTTCGACGTGATGGACAACCACTTCGTGCCCAACCTCACGGTCGGGCCCCTGGTGTGCGAGGCCATCCGTCCGCATGCCACCGTGCCCATCGACGTGCACCTGATGGTGCGCCCGGTCGACCGCCTGGTGCCCGATTTCGCGAAGGCCGGCGCCGGCATCATCACCTTCCACCCCGAGGGCTCCGATCATGTCGACCGCACGCTCGCCCTCATCCGCGAGCATGGCTGCAAGGCCGGGCTGGTCTTCAATCCGGCCACGCCGCTCGCCTGGCTCGACCACGTCATGGACAAGCTCGACATCGTCCTGCTGATGTCGGTCAACCCCGGCTATGGCGGGCAGAGGTTCATCGACGCCACGCTCGCCAAGATCCGCGCGCTGCGCCGGCGCATCGACGACTGGAAGGCGCAGGGCGGCCAGGACATCTGGCTCGAGGTCGATGGCGGCATCAAGGTCGACAACATCGCGCAGGTGGCGCAGGCCGGCGCCGACACCTTCGTCGCGGGCTCGGCGGTGTTCGGCGCGCCCGATCCCGGCGGCGGTTACGCCGGCGTCATCGGCCGTCTGCGCTCGGCCGCGGCGCACCCGTGAGCCTGACGGGCGGGCAGGGCGGTCCGGCCCGGGCGGCCGGGTCGAGCGCGGCAGGCGCGTCGCCAGCCGCATCGCCGCGCCACGCCGCCCGCGCGGTGCTCATCGACCTCGACGGCACGCTGCTCGACACCGCGCCCGATCTCGCCGAAGCGGTCAACCGCATGCTGGCCGACCTGCGCCGGGCGCCCCTGCCGCTCGAGCGCGTCGCAGCCTTCGTGGGCAAGGGCGCCGAAGTCCTGGTGCACCGTGCGCTCACCGGCAGCCTCGACGGCCGGGCCGATGCGGCGGTGTTCGAGCCCGCGCTGCGCGCCTTCCTGGGCCATTACCACGACACCAACGGCCGCCACGCGCTGGCCTACCCCGGCGTGCACGAGGGGCTGCGCGCGATGCGCGAGGCCGGCCTGGCGCTCGCCTGCGTCACCAACAAGCCGCAGGCCTACGCCGAGCCCCTGCTCGAGCGCACCGGCCTGGCCGCGAGTTTCGCCTTCGTGCAGGGTGGCGACGCGCTGGCCTTGCGCAAGCCCCATCCCGCGCCGCTGCTGCACGCGGCCGCCCGGCTGGGCGTGCCGCCCGCGCTCACCGTCGCGATCGGCGACTCGCTCAACGATGCGCAGGCTGCCCGCGCCGCCGGCATGGGGGTGTTCGTCGTGCCCTATGGCTACAACGAGGGCGCCGACGTGCGCGGCCTCGATGTCGATGCTATAGTCGATTCGTTGTGGCAGGCCGCCGGCCTGATCACGCTCGCACCCGCCGCCCCGGCGGGCTAGCCCAGCCCCTGTCCCGCACGCCATCATCATGCCGCTGACGCGCGATTCCTCCCTCGGCCAGGACTGGCGGTCCTGGCGTTGGTGGCGCTGGCACCGCTAGATCGCGCCGCAGGTCGCCCGCCATTGGCGAGCGCCGGCCTGCCAGGGGTAACGTCCCCACCCCAGTTTCCGTGTTTCCACCGGGCCCCCAGAGCCCCAGGTTCGCCAGGATCACGTCCGGCGGCCAACGGAGCAGACGCATGACCGAAATCGAATTCAAGGCGATCGCCGCCCAGGGCTACAACCGCATCCCGCTGCTCGAGGAGTGCTTCGCCGACCTCGACACGCCGCTGTCGCTCTACCTCAAGCTCGCCCACAAGCCCTACAGCTTCCTGCTCGAGTCGGTGGTCGGCGGCGAGCGCTTCGGGCGCTACTCCTTCATCGGCCTGCCGGCCAGCACGCTGCTGCGCTCCACCGCCGAGGGTGCCGAAGTCGTGCGCCACGGCAAGGTGATCGAGCGGCACGTCGGCAATCCGCTCGATTTCGTCGACGCCTACCGCAAGCGCTTCAAGGTGGCGGTGCGCCCGGGCCTGCCGCGCTTCTGCGGCGGGCTGGCCGGCTACTTCGCCTACGACGCCGTGCGCTACATCGAGCCGCGGCTGGCCGGCGTGAGCAAACCCGACCCGATCGGCGTGCCCGACATCCTGCTGCTGCTCACCGAGGAGCTGGCGATCGTCGACAACCTGTCGGGCAAGATCTACCTGATGGTGTACGCCGACCCGGCCGAGCCCGAGGCCTACCAGAAGGCCAACCGCCGGCTGCGCGAACTGCGCACCATGCTGCGCCGGCCGGTCGAGGTGCCCGAGTCGGGCGGCAGCTACGACACCGGCATCGAGCGCGACTTTCCCAAGGAGCGCTACCTCGAGGCCGTGCTGCGCGCCAAGGACTACATCGCCGCCGGCGACATGATGCAGGTGCAGGTCGGCCAGGTGCTGCGCAAGCCCTTTCGCGACTCGCCGCTCACGCTGTACCGCGCGCTGCGCTCGATCAACCCGTCGCCCTACATGTACCTCTACAACTTCGGCGACTTCCACGTGGTGGGCGCGTCCCCCGAAATTCTCGTGCGCCAGGAGCGCGCGCCCGACGGCGACCGCATCACGATCCGGCCGCTCGCCGGCACCCGGCCGCGCGCCGGCACCGCCGAGCGCGACGAGGCGGTGGCCGCCGAACTGCTCGCCGACCCCAAGGAGCGCGCCGAGCACGTGATGCTGATCGATCTGGCCCGCAACGACATCGGCCGCATCGCCCGTACCGGCAGCGTGCGGGTCACCGACCAGATGGCGATCGAGAAGTACTCGCACGTGATGCACATCGTGTCCAACGTCGAGGGCATCCTGAAGCCCGACATGGGCCCCATCGACGTGCTGCGCGCCACCTTCCCGGCCGGCACGCTGTCGGGCGCGCCCAAGATCCGCGCGATGGAGATCATCGACGAGCTCGAGCCCACCAAGCGCGGCATCTACGGTGGCGCCTGCGGCTACATCTCCTTCCTCGGCGACCTCGACCTCGCCATCGCGATCCGCACCGGCGTCATCAAGGACGGCATGCTCTACGTGCAGGCCGCCGCCGGCGTGGTTGCCGACTCGGTGCCCGAGAGCGAGTGGCAGGAGACCGAGAACAAGGCCCGCGCGGTGCTACGCGCCGCCGAGCTCGTTCAGGCCGGGCTGAAGTGAGGAGCGCGCGATGCTGCTGATGATCGACAACTACGACAGCTTCACCTACAACCTCGTGCAGTACCTGGGCGAGCTCGGCGAGGATGTCCACACCGTTCGCAACGACGCCATCACGCTCGACGAGATCGAGCGGCTGGCGCCCGCGCGCATCGTGATCTCGCCGGGGCCGTGCGCGCCGGCGCAGGCCGGCATCTCGGTGCCGGTGCTGGCACACTTCGCCGGCCGCGTGCCCATCCTCGGCGTGTGCCTGGGCCACCAGGCCATCGGCGAGGCCTTCGGCGGGCGCATCGTGCGCGCCCGCGAGATCATGCACGGCAAGACTTCCCCCATCACCCACGATGGCCAGGGCGTGTTCCGCGGGCTGCCCAGCCCCTACACGGTCATCCGCTACCACTCGCTCGCCATCGAGCGCGCGAGCCTGCCCGACTGCCTCGAGATCACGGCCGAGACCGACGACGGCGAGATCATGGGCGTGCGCCACCGGCACCACCGCATCGAGGGCGTGCAGTTCCACCCCGAGTCCATCCTCACCGAGCACGGCCACGCGCTGCTGCGCAATTTCCTGCACGACTGAACCCCAGGAGCCCCAGTCCATGCCGATCACCGCCCAGGAGGCGCTGACCCGGTGCATCGAGCACCGCGAGATCTTCCACGACGAGATGCTCACGATCATGCGCATGATCATGGGCGGCGAGATGTCGCCCGTCATGACCGCCGCCATCCTGACCGGCCTGCGGGTCAAGAAGGAGACCATCGGCGAGGTCACCGCGGCGGCGCAGGTAATGCGCGAGTTCGCCACGCCGGTCGTCGTCGACGGCGGCCCGCACTTTCTCGACATCGTCGGCACCGGCGGCGACGGCTCGCACACCTTCAACATCTCCACCGCCGCGATGTTCGTCGCCGCGGCCGCCGGCGCCACGGTGGCCAAGCACGGCAACCGGGGCGTGTCGTCGAAG
>JBILUW010000129.1:0-10721 GCA_044370795.1 Burkholderiaceae bacterium | reverse complement strand
CGATGTCGGTGCCGCGGCCCGCCATGTTGGTGGCGATGGTGATCATCCTGGGCCGGCCGGCCTGGGCGACGATCTCGGCCTCGCGCGCGTGCTGCTTGGCGTTGAGCACCTGGTGCGGCAGCTTCTCGCCCTTGAGGAGGTCGGACAGCACCTCGGAGCTCTCGATGCTGGTGGTGCCCACCAGCACCGGCTGGCCGCGCGAATGGCAGTCGCGGATGTCGGCGACGATGGCGCCGTGCTTCTCGCGGGCGGTGCGAAAGACCTGGTCCTGGCGGTCCTGGCGGACCATCGGGCGGTGCGTGGGAACCACCACGGTCTCGAGACCGTAGATCTCCTGGAACTCGTAGGCCTCGGTGTCGGCCGTTCCGGTCATGCCGGCGAGCTTGCCGTACATGCGGAAGTAGTTCTGGAAGGTGATCGAGGCCATCGTCTGGTTCTCGGCGTTGACCTGCACGCCTTCCTTGGCCTCGACCGCCTGATGCAGGCCGTCGCTCCAGCGCCGGCCCGGCATCAGCCGCCCGGTGAACTCGTCGACGATGATGACTTCGCCATCCTGGACCACGTACTGCTGGTCGCGCATGTACAGCGTGTGCGCGCGCAGCGCGGCCATCAGGTGGTGCATCAGCGCGATGTTGGCCGGGTCGTAGAGGCTGGCGCCGCCGCCGAGCAGGCCGGTCTGCTCGAGGATGCGCTCGGCCTTCTCGTGGCCCGCCTCCGAGAGATGCACCTGATGGGCCTTGCGATCGACCCAGTAGTCGCCGGGCGGCTCGGGCTCATTGGCCTTGGGCTCGTGCGGCATCTCATCGAGCAGCGGCGGCACCGCGTTCATGCGCTGGTAGAGCTCGGTGTGATCCTCGGCCGGCCCGGAGATGATCAGGGGCGTGCGGGCCTCGTCGATGAGGATGGAGTCGACCTCGTCGACGATCGCATAGAAGAGCCCGCGCTGCCGCCGGTCGGCCGGCGTGTACTCCATGTTGTCGCGCAGGTAATCGAAACCGAACTCGTTGTTGGTGCCGTAGGTGATATCGGCCGCGTAAGACTGGCGCTTTTCCTCGGTGGCCTGCTGCGAAAGGATGGTGCCTACGCTCAGCCCGAGGAAGCGATAGACCTTGCCCATCCATTCGGCGTCGCGGGCGGCGAGATAGTCGTTGACCGTGACCACGTGCACGCCCTTGCCGGCGAGCGCGTTCAGGTAGACCGGCAGCGTGGCGGTGAGGGTCTTGCCCTCGCCGGTGCGCATCTCGGCGATCTTGCCGGTGTGCAGCACCATGCCGCCGATGAGCTGCACGTCGAAGTGGCGCATCCCCAGCGCGCGGCGGGCGCCCTCACGGCAGGTGGCGAAGGCCTCGGGCAGCAGGGCCTCGAGGGTTTCGCCGCGCGCGATGCGCTCGCGGAACTCGGTGGTGCGCGCCCGCAGGGCTTCGTCGGACAGCGCCGAAACCGTGGGTTCGAGCGCATTGATGGCGGCGACGTTGCGGCGGTACTGCTTCAGGATCCGCTCGTTGCGGCTGCCGAAGAACTTGGTCAGAAAACCCTGGATCATCTCGAAAGCCTCGCGCAGGCCGGCGCCCGCCGGGCGCAACCGACGGGGACAGGGCCCCTCGGGCGGCCGGTTGACGTCAACCCGTCATGCTAGCACGCGCCCCGGGGCCGGCTCGCGCGATAATCGGCCCGCCATGACCGATCGAGCCCGCAGCGCAGCCCGCCCGGTCCTCGCCTGGCTGGGCGAGGATGCGGGTGCACGCGCCCTGGCCCTGCGCGCCGAGCGCTCGGTGGCGCTGCAGGCGGCGCTGTCAGCCTGCGCGCCCCTGCCCGGCGTGGTCGCGCTCGACATCGATGCCGCTGGGGTGCTGCGGGTGGCCGCGCCCTCGGCCTCGGCGGCGGCCAAGCTGCGCCAGCAAGGCCCGTCGTTGATGGCCGAGCTGCAGCGCCGCGGATGGCCGGTGACCGGTCTGCGGGTGCGCCCGCAACCGTTGGGAGGCATCGCGCCAGTGCCGGTGGCCCCGCCGCGCCCGCCGATGCCGGCCAGCGCCGTGGCCGCCTTCGCCGAGCTCGAGCGCGACGCCCCGGAGGGAGCCCTGAAGGAGGCGCTGGCCGAGCTGCTGCGCCATGCCCGCCAGCCGCGACGCTGAGGGCCGCGGGGTCGCGGGGCGCCAGGCCGCGAACCGCGGCGGCGCGGTTCGGTGGGTCTCAGGCCAGACGCTCGAGGATGAGCACCGCGAAGAACACGAGCGCCGCGGCGCCCGCCCCGGCCAGCGACTTCAGCGCCCAGCCCAGCCAGCGGCGCTGACCGGTGAGCAGGTAGCCGGCGACACAGACCGCGACGGCCGCAGCAGTCAGGATGAGCAGGAAGCGTAGGGCGAGCATGCGACTTGGGTACCTGCAAGCAGGGTGGGGGAAACCCGAGCGGGCGGCACCGACGCTGCGGCGCGGGCGCGCGCGGCGCTCAGGCCAGCTGCCAGTCGAGGGGAAACCCGGCAGCAGCCTCGCGCGGCTGCGCAAACGTGACCTTCTCCCAGGCGCCTTCGGTGGCCAGCAGTTCGCGCAGCAGCCGGTTGTTCAGGGCGTGACCCGACTTGTGCGCGCGATAGGCGGCAAGCAGCGGGTGGCCGATGCAGTAGAGATCGCCGATCGCGTCGAGCAGCTTGTGGCGCGCGAATTCGTCGTCGTAGCGCAGCCCCTCGCCGTTGAGCACGCGGAACTCGTCCATGACGATCGCGTTCTCGAGGCTGCCGCCGCGCGCAAGGCCGACCGCACGCAGCGCCTCGACGTCGTGGACGAAGCCGAAGGTGCGGGCGCGAGCGACTTCGCGCACGAACGAGGTGCGGGCGAAGTCGACGCGCACGCGCTGGCCGGTGGCGTCGATGGCGGGGTGGCCGAAGTCGATGGTGAAGTCGAGACAATAGCCCTCGTGCGGCTCGAGCCGGGCCCACTTGTCGCCGTCGACGATCTCGACCGGGCGCAGAACGCGCACGAAGCTGCGCAGCGCCGCCTGCTCGACCAGGCCAGCCGACTGCACCAGGAACACGAAGGACGCCGCCGAGCCGTCGAGGATGGGAATCTCGGGAGCGGTGACGTCGATGCAGAGGTTGTCTACGCCGAGCCCGGCGAGCGCCGCCATCAGGTGTTCGACCGTGGCGATGCGCACCTCGGGATGGCCGGGCGCGGCCAGCGTGGAGGCCATGCGGGTGTCGACCACCCGGTCGGCGGCCACCGGGATGTCGATGGCCGGGTCGAGATCGGTGCGACGGAACACGATGCCCGTGCCCGCCGCGGCCGGACGCAGCGTGAGCTCGACCCGTTGCCCGGAATGCAGCCCCACGCCGGTGGTGGCCACGCGCTCGCGGATCGTGCGCTGGCGCAGCATGGCGGCGGCGGGCTGCGCGGTCTCAGAGCTGCGCGAGCACGTGCTCGGCGCGCGAGACCTCGAACTTGCCGCCAGCCTCGACGAAGAGGTGGGTGACCACGCCGTTGTCGACGACCATCGCGTAGCGCTGCGAGCGCACGCCCAGGCCGCCGGCGATGCGGTCGAGCTCGAGGCCGATCTTGCCGGTGAACTCGCCGCTGCCGTCGGCGAGCATGCGCACCTTGCTGCCGACCTGCTGGCTGCGGCCCCAGGCCTGCATCACGAAGGCGTCGTTGACCGAGAGGCACCAGAGCTCGTCGATGCCCTTGGCGCGCAGCGCGTCGGCGTTCGCGAGGAAGCCGGGCAGGTGCTGCTCGGAGCAGGTGGGCGTGAAGGCTCCTGGCACAGCGAAGATCACGACGCGCTTGCCCTTGACGAGGTCGGAAACCTTGAACGCGTTGACGCCGACGGTGCAGCCGTTGGCTTCCACCTCGATGAACTCGCGCAGGGTGGCTTCGGGAAGGGTGTCGCCGACTTTGATGGTCATGGTGGAACGCGGACGCCGGGGCGCCCGTCAGGAGGTTGGGAGAGAGCCGGATTGTAGATCGGCCGCCGTAACCCTGCCGGCAGCGGGGCCCGGCCCCCCCACGGAGCCGGGCCGGATCGCCGGCTCAGTCGGCCTGCTTGCGCAGGAAGGCCGGGATGTCGTAGCGCTCGACGCCGCTCTCCTCGAGCGCCTGCACCTGAGCCGCCGCCGACGCCCGGGGGCTGCGCCAGACGGCCGGCGCCTCGAGCTCGCCGTAGTTGGGCTGACTGCGCGCGGGCGCGCCGTCGTCGGTGCCGGTGCGGGCCACCGGCGCTACCAGCACCGGACGGGCCGCCGGCGAGCGCCGGCCGATTCCGGTGGCCACGACAGTCACGCGCAGCCTGTCGGTCATCGACTCCTCGAAGACCGTGCCGTGGATGATGGTCGCGTCCTCGGCGCAGAAGGCCTTGATCGTGTTGATCACGTCGTTGGTCTCGCGCAGCTTCAGGGCGCGGGTGGCCGTGATGTTGACGATGACGCCGCGGGCGCCCGACAGGTCGACCCCGTCGAGCAGCGGCGAGGCGACGGCCTGCTCGGCGGCCAGGCGCGCGCGGTCGACGCCGGCGGCCTCGCCGATGCCCATCATCGCCTTGCCCTGCTCGCCCATCACGGTGCGCACGTCGGCGAAGTCGACGTTGACCAGGCCCGGGACGTTGATGATCTCGGCGATCCCGGCCACCGCGTTGTGCAGCACATCGTCGGCGCGCTTGAACGCATCCTCGAGGCTGGCATCCTCGTCCATCACCGCGAACAGGTTCTCGTTGAGCACGACGATCAGCGAGTCGACGTGCTCGACCAGCTGCTCGATGCCGGCCTCGGCGATGGCCATCTTGCGCGTGCCTTCGAAGTGGAACGGCTTGGTCACCACCCCGACGGTCAGGATGCCGAGCTCCTTGGCGATGCGGGCGATGACGGGTGAGGCGCCGGTGCCGGTGCCCTTGCCCATGCCGGCGGTGAGAAACACCATGTTGGCGCCGTTCAGAGCCTCGCGGATCTGCTCGGTCGCGGACTCGGCGGCAGTGCGGCCCACGCCGGGGTCGGCGCCGGCGCCAAGATCGCCCAGGGGGATGATGCGGCCGGCCTGCGAGCGCGAGAGGGCCTGCTTGTCGGTGTTCAGGGCGATGAACTCAACGCCCTCGACGCCGCGGGCGATCATGTGGTTGACCGCGTTGCCGCCGGCGCCTCCGACACCGATGACCTTGATGACGGCGCCGTCGGAACCGGGCTCGATGATCCTGAACGTTGACATGGGCGGCTCTCCTCGGTGGGTTGGCTAAGCTTGGTGGGGGTTGGGGTGGCGATCGGGGATCGGATGGAGATGGGTGTTTCGATCGGTTGGCTGCTGCGATGGATGCGCGGGCGCTTCGTCGGGTGGTCGGTCAGAAGTTGCCCACGAACCAGTCCTTCATCCGCCGCATCGTCTCCTTGAAGCTGCCCGACTGCTCGGCCGCCTTGCGGCCGCGCATGCGCTGCGCCCGGGCTTCCTCGAGCAGGCCCACGGCGGTGGCAAAGCGCGGATTGCGCACGACGTCGGACAGGCCGCCGGCATAGGAAGGCAGCCCCAGGCGGACCGGCTTCAGGAAGATGTCCTCGGCGAGCTCGACCACGCCGGGCATCAGCGCGGTGCCGCCGGTCACCACGATGCCCGACGACAGCAGCTCCTCGTAGCCCGACTCGCGGATCACCTGGTGCACGAGCGCGCACAGCTCCTCGACGCGCGGCTCGATCACCGCCGCGAGCGCCTGGCGCGAGAGCTGGCGCGGACCGCGGTCACCCAGCCCGGGCACCTCGATGCGATCGGCCGGATCGGCAAGCATCTGCTTGGCCAGGCCGTGGCGCAGCTTGATCTCCTCGGCCTCCAGCGTCGGCGTGCGCAGCGCCATCGCGATGTCGTTGGTGATCTGGTCGCCGGCGATCGGGATGACCGCGGTATGGCGGATCGCACCGCCGGTGAAGATCGCGATGTCGGTGGTGCCGCCGCCGATGTCCACGAGCGCGACGCCGAGCTCCTTCTCGTCTTGCGTCAGCACCGCCATGCTGGATGCGAGCGGCTGCAGGATCAGGTCGACGACCTCGAGTCCGCAGCGGCGCACGCACTTGACGATGTTCTGCGCGGCCGACACCGCGCCGGTGACGATGTGGACCTTGACCTCGAGGCGAACGCCGCTCATCCCGATCGGCTCGCGGATGTCCTCCTGGCCGTCGATGATGAATTCCTGGGGCAGCACGTGGACGATCTGCTGGTCGGTGGGGATGTTGACCGCCTTGGCGGTCTCGATCACCCGGGCCATGTCGGCCTCGCTGACCTCCTTGTCCTTGATCGCGACCATCCCGCTCGAATTGAAGCTGCGGATGTGGTTGCCCGCGATGCCGGTGTAGACCGACCGGATCTTGCAGTCGGCCATGTGCTCGGCTTCCTCGAGCGCACGCTGGATCGAAGCCACCGTGGTCTCGATGTTGACCACCACGCCCTTGCGCAGGCCCTTCGATTCGTGCTGTCCGAGCCCGACGATCTCGTAGCGACCGTCGGGAAGCATCTGCGCGACGATCGCGACGATCTTCGAGGTGCCGATGTCGAGACCGACGATCAGGTCGTTCGAGTCCGTGGCCATGGTGCTGGTCCGTTCACCTGTTCGAGGGGGGCTGCGCGCGGCGGCCGGCGGAAGGCGCCGCGTCGAGCGAAGCAAGCTGCGAGGCGGCGGGCGCCCGCGACAGCGCGGTGGGCTCGGCGTCGGGGTCGGCGTCGGCGGCCTGGCCGCCGCTGGCCGCACCCATCCGCCGCGCGAAGCCGTTCGGATAGCGCAGGTCGACGACCGCGATGCGCTCGCCCAGCCGGGCGCCGACTCGGGGATGGGCATCGACCCAGCGGGCGATGCGCTCCTCGATCGCCAGCCCCTCGTCGCGGCCCAGCATCAGCCGGGTGCCATCGTCGAGGCGGGCCGACCACGCGTGCCGGGCCGACAGCGACAGCGACTGCGGCCGCAGCCCGAGCGGCGCCACCCAGCGGCGCAGCTGCTCGTAGCGCTCGAGCAGACGCTGCTCGCTGCCGGCCGGGCCGACGAAGTGCGGCAGCGGCCCGTCCTCGTCGGCCTCGGCGAGATTGGCCGCGTACAGCTCGCCGAAGCTGTTCAGCAGTCGCCCGTCGCCCCAGGTGGCGAACGCCCGGTGCTCCTCGATCGCGATCTCCAGCCGGTTGGGCCAGACCTTGCGGATCGTCGCCTTGCGCACCCAGGGAACCTGCTCGACGCCTGCGCGCAGGCCATCGAGGTCGACCGTGAAGAAGCTGCCCGACAGCGTGCGCCGCACTGCCTGCCCGAGCAGCAGGCTGGAGACGTGACGCAGTTCGGTACCCGGCGCCGGCTCGATGCGCACTTCGCGCAGCGTGTGGATCGGGCGGCTCGCCACCCAGGCCGCGACCAGCACGAGCAGCCCCACACCGGCCACTGCGAACAGCACGCTGGCGAGCGCGTTGGTGAGCCTGGAGTCGCGCCATACGCGCATCAGCCGGCCCTCCCCACCTTGAGGCAGGCGCCGGCGAGCAGCTCGAGCACCAGCTGCTCGTACGGCATCCCGATCGCCCGCGCGGCCATCGGCACCAGCGAGTGATCGGTCATGCCGGGCGAGGTGTTGACCTCGAGCAGGAAGGGCTCGCCGTCGCGCGCTCGCAGCATCAGGTCGACCCGGCCCCAGCCCTCGCAGCCGATCGCCCGGTAGGCGGCGAGCGCGAGCTGCGCGACCCGGGACGCGAGCGCCTCGGGCAGCGGCGCCGGACACAGGTACTCGGTCGCCTCGCCGAAGTACTTGTTCTGGAAGTCGTAGTTGCCGCCGGGGGCGCGGATCTCGATCACCGGCAGGGCGCGCGCCTTCGCGCCGCCGCCCAGGATCGCGACCGTGAGCTCGGGCCCCTCGATGAACTCCTCGGCGAGCACGACCTCGTCGTAGCGGGCCGCCTGCTCGAACGCCTCGGCCATCTGCGAGTAGCCGAGCACCTTCGAGACCCCCAGGGTCGAGCCCTCGTGGGGCGGCTTGACGATCAGCGGCAGGCCCAGCGCGTCGGGCACGTCGCGCAGCACGTCGCCGCGCGTGAGCGCCACCGACCGCGGGGTCGAGAGGCCGCGCGCGCTCCAGATCTCCTTGGTGCGCACCTTGTCCATCGCGATCGCCGACGCGAGCACGCCCGAGCCGGTGTACGGAATGCCGAGCAGCTCGAGCGCGCCCTGGACGGTGCCGTCCTCGCCGTAGCGGCCGTGCAGCGCGATGAAGGCGCGCTCGCAACCCTCGCGGCGCAGATCGTCCATCGGCCGCTGCGCCGGATCGAAGGCGTGCGCATCGATGCCGGCACCGCGCAGCGCCGCCAGCACGCCGGCGCCCGAGCGCAGCGACACCTCGCGCTCGGCCGAGCGGCCGCCCATCAGCACCGCAACCCTGCCCATCGCGCGCGGATCAGCGGCCATCGTCGCCTCCGGCCGCCCCGGCGCGGTCGCGCACCTGCGCGGCCACACCGCCGATCGAGCCCGCGCCCATCGCGAGCACCACGTCGCCATCGCGTGCGACGTCGAGGATCGCCTGCGGCATCTGACCGATGTCCTCGACGAAGACCGGCTCGACGCGGCCGGCCACGCGCACCGCGCGGCTGAGCGCGCGACCGTCGGCAGCGACGATCGGCGGCTCGCCGGCGGCGTAGACCTCGGCGAGCAGCACCGCGTCGGCGCCGGACAGCACCCGGACGAAGTCCTCGAACAGGTCGCGGGTGCGGGTGTAGCGGTGCGGCTGGAACGCAAGGACCAGGCGGCGGCCCGGGAAGGCGCCGCGGGCGGCCTCGAGCGTGGCCTGCATCTCGACCGGATGATGGCCGTAGTCGTCGATCAGGGTGAAGCGGCCGCCGTCGCGGGCGGTGATCTCGCCGTAGCGCTGGAAGCGCCGACCCACGCCGGTGAAGCCGGCGAGCGCCGCGAGGATGGCCTCATCGGGCACACCGAGCTCGTCGGCCACCGCGATCGCCGCCAGCGCGTTGCGCACGTTGTGCAGGCCCGGCAGGTTGAGCTCGACCGCGACCGGCTCGCGGCGCACGCCGTTGACCCGCTGCAGCGTGAAGCGCATGCGCGCCCCGTCGGGGCGCACGTCGGTGGCGCGGAACTGGGCCTCGGCCGCCAGCCCGTAGCTGAGCACCGGCTTGGACACGAACGGAAGGATCTCGCGCACGTTGGCGTCATCGATGCAGACCACCGCCGCCCCGTAGAACGGCAGGCGCTGGGTGAACTCGACGAACGCGTGCTTGAGCCGCGCGGGGTCGTGTCCGTAGGTCTCCATGTGATCGGCATCGATGTTCGTGATGACGGCGATCATCGGCGCGAGGTTCAGGAACGACGCGTCGGACTCGTCGGCCTCGACCACGATGTAGTCGCCGCTGCCCAGCCGCGCATTCGCGCCTGCGCTCAGCAGGCGTCCGCCGATCACGAACGTCGGGTCGAGTCCGCCAGCGGCCAGCACCGACGCCACCAGGCTCGTGGTGGTGGTCTTGCCGTGCGTGCCGGCGATCGCAACGCCCTGCTTGAGCTTCATCAGCTCGGCGAGCATCAGCGCGCGCGGCACCACCGGCAGCCGGCGGGCGCGCGCGGCGATCACTTCGGGGTTGTCGCCGCGCACGGCGGTGGACACGACGACGCAGTCGGCCCCGTCGATGTTCGATGCGGCATGGCCGAGGGCCACGCGCGCGCCCAGCCCGACGAGCCGCCGGGTGGTCGGGCTGTCGGCAGCGTCCGAGCCACTGATCCGGTAGCCGAGGTTGAGCAGCACCTCGGCAATGCCGCTCATGCCGACGCCGCCGATGCCGACAAAGTGGATGTGGCGCACCTTGTGCTTCACGGGCGCGCTCCGGAAGACGGCCGGACCTGGCCGATGGCAACGGCCTCGCAGGCATCGGCCACCGCGCGCGTGGCGTCGGGGCGGGCAGCCTCGCGGGCGCGCTGGGCCATCGCGAGCAGCGTGGCGCGGTCGGCGCCCGCGATCAGATCGGCGAGCGCCCGCGCGCCGGCCTGCGCCTGCGGCAGCAGCCAGCCGGCGCCGCGGTCGACGAGGAAGCGCGCGTTGCCGCTCTGGTGGTCATCGACCGCGTGCGGATAGGGCACGAGGATGGCGGGCACGCCCGCGACCGCGAGTTCGGCGACGGTCATGGCCCCTGCCCGGCAGACGACCAGATCGGCGGCCGCGAGTTCGCCGGCCATGTCGTCGATGAACTCGCGCACCTCGGCCGGCACGCCGGCGGCGCGGTAGCGCGCCGCGAGTGCCTCGGCCTGGCCGCGGCCGCTCTGATGAACCACGACCGGCCGGCAGTCGGCGTCGAGCAGCGCAAGCGCTGCCGGCAATGCCTCGTTCAGCGCCTGCGCGCCCAGGCTGCCGCCCACCACCAGCAGACGCAGCCGGCCCTGCCGGCCGGCGTAGCGCTGCGCCGGCGCGGCGATCGCGGCGATGTCCTCGCGCACCGGGTTGCCGGTCCAGTCGGCGCCGGGCAGCGCGTCGGGAAACGCGACGAGCACGCGCCGCGCCAGCCGCGCGAGCACGCGGTTGGCCAGGCCGGCCACCGAGTTCTGCTCGTGCAGCACCAGCGGACGGCCGAGCAGGCGGGCCATGAGGCCGCCGGGGAAGCTCACGTAGCCGCCCAGGCCGAGCACGACCGCCGGTCGCTCGGCGCGCAGCGCCGCCAGCGCCTGGGCACAGGCCCGCAGCAGGTTCCAGGGCAGCGCCAGCCGCGTGGCGAGCCCCTTGCCGCGCAGGCCGCCGAAGCGCACC
>JBILUW010000128.1:0-10733 GCA_044370795.1 Burkholderiaceae bacterium | reverse complement strand
GGGCAGGCGGGCGCATTCCGTCCGGCCTGCGCGCGCAGGCCGCGCCGCCCGATCTCGAGCGGCGCGCCCATCTGCTGCTGGCGCTGTATCCCGGTCTGGCCGCCGAGGTGGGCGACCACGCGTTCCTGCCGCCGGCGCTGTCGCGCTGGATCGACGCGCTGGCCGAGATGCCCGCGGGAGCCACCTTTGCCGTGGTGTGCGAGGGCATGCGCGCCGAGCATCCCGAGCGCGTTGCCCGGATCGAGGCCGATGCGCTGGCCGATCGCCAGGGCCTGGCCGAGATGACTCTCGAGGAGGCCCGCGCCGAATTCCGCGGCGCCCTCGAGCAGCTGCGCGATCGCAGCGTAAGGGCCGAGCTCGCGGCGCTGGTCGAGGCAGGGCTGGGTACAGAGCCCGATCGGGCCCGATATCAGGCTCTGATGGCGCTGCGGGCCAAAACTGGCTAAAATATAAGGTTCCCTGAAAACTTTTGCCAATAGGCGCGTCGGAGGCATATTCGTGGGCATCAGCAAGTCGGGCGTGGCCAAGAATTCCGTCAAGTCGGCCGTCAAGTCGGCAGCCAGGGCGGGTGCTTCGAGCGCTGCGTCGCGTTCGGGGGCTCAGGAAAAAACGGCGAGCGAGGGCAAGGTTTCGCGTTCGGTGGCGGTAAAGGCCGGGGCGCGTGCCGAGGCCGCACGGAGCGCAAGCAGGCCCGCCGCGAAGCCCGCCAGCGCCGCTGCGCCCCAGGCTGCCCGCAAACCGCTCACGGTCATGCCGGGTCGCGAAGCTCGCGCAGGCGCCGCATCCGCGGGCGCGGGCGCCGCGTCGAGCAAGGCGGCCAAGGCCGACAAGGCGCCAGCCCGCGCAACCCGCAGCGCGTCGGCGCAGCCGGCGGCCGGTTCCCGGGGCACGCAGGCCGCCGCGGCCAAGCCCTCGGCCAAGGCGGCGGGTGCTGCCAAGGCGGCGGCGGTGGCAGCTGCCAAACCCTCGGCCAAGGCGCCTGCCAAAGTCACCGACAAGACCCCCGACAAGACCACCGACAAGACCACCGACAAGACCACCGCCAAAGCGTCTGCCAAGGCCCCGGGCAAGACGGCCGCCGTGGCCGCCGAGCCCAAGGTTGCGGCGCCGCGTGCCGCAGCGAAGGCCCCCAAGGCCGCATCCGGCAAGGCTGCCGCCCCTGCCAAGGCATCGGACGATTCAGTCGAAAAACCGGTCGGCAAGGCCACTTCGGCCCGCGGCGCCGCCAAGACGCCCGCCGGCAAACCGGCTCCCAAGGCCGGTGGCAAGCGTGCCGCGGCCGGGCGTGAGGGCGTCGAGTCGGTGCCCGAGGGCGACATCGACGAATCCATCGACGATCCGGTGGCCAGCTTCGACGATATCGAGGTCGAAGCCGAAACCGAGGTCGAGGTCGAGGTTCCCGACGTGCCCGTGGCCGCGCCCAGCAAGGCCAAGCGCGGCGCCCGGGCCAAGGAAAAGCAGCTGCTCAAGGAGTTCGGCGGCAAGCAGGGCCTCTCGGAGGCCGATCGCGAGGCCACCCGCAACCGCCTCAAGCTGCTGATCAAGCTCGGCAAGGAACGCGGCTTTCTCACCTACATCGAGATCAACGACCACCTGCCCGACGACGTCATCGACGCCGAGGCGATCGAATCGATCATCAGCACGTTCAACGACATGGGGATCGCGGTCTACGACCAGGCCCCCGACTCCGAGACGCTGCTCATCTCCGATGCCACGCCGGTGGCTACCTCCGACGAGGATGCCGAGGAAGAGGCCGAGGCCGCGCTGTCCACGGTCGACTCCGAATTCGGACGCACCACCGACCCCGTGCGCATGTACATGCGCGAGATGGGCTCGGTCGAGCTGCTCACCCGCGAGGGCGAGATCGAGATCGCCAAGCGCATCGAGGACGGTCTGAAGCACATGGTGCAGGCCATCTCCGCCTGCCCCACCACCATCCACGAGGTGCTCACCAACGCCGAGCGCATCGCCGCCGGCACCATGCGCATCGACGAGGTGGTCGACGGCCTGATCGATCCCAACGCGGTCGAGGAAGATTTCCGTGCCGCGCCGGCCGCCGCCGCCGCGGCGGCAGCAGCCGAACCCGAGCTCGACGACGAGGCCGACGAGGAGGCCGATCCGGCGGGGGCCAGTTCGGCCAAGCTCGAGGAGCTCAAGGCGCAGGCGCTCGAGAAGTTCGGCCGCATCGGCGAACTCTTCACGCGCATGAAGCTCGCCTACGAGACCGAAGGCTACAAGTCGAAGTCGTATGTGAAGGCGCAGCAGGAGATCCAGGAAATCCTGATGACCATCCGCTTCACGGCCAAGATGGTCGAGAAGCTGTGCGACACCCTGCGCGATCAGGTCGACCAGGTCCGCACGCTCGAGCGCTCGCTCGGCGACATCTGCGTGAACCGCGTGGGTATTCCGCGCGCTCAGTTCCTGGCGCAGTTCCCCGGCAACGAGACCAACCTCGCCTGGACCGACCGGCTGCTCGCGGCCAACCCGCCGTACGTCGACGTGCTCCGGCGCAACGTGCCCGCCATCCAGGATCTGCAGCAGAAGCTCATCGACCTGCAGGCGCGGGTGGTGCTGCCGCTGCCCGATCTGAAGGACATCAACAAGCAGATGTCGATGGGCGAGGCGCGGGCCCGCAAGGCCAAGCGCGAGATGACCGAGGCCAACCTGCGCCTGGTCATCTCGATCGCCAAGAAGTACACCAATCGCGGCCTGCAGTTCCTCGATCTCATCCAGGAAGGCAACATCGGCCTGATGAAGGCCGTCGACAAGTTCGAGTACCGCCGCGGCTACAAGTTTTCCACCTACGCCACCTGGTGGATCCGGCAGGCCATCACCCGCTCGATCGCCGATCAGGCGCGCACCATCCGCATCCCGGTGCACATGATCGAGACGATCAACAAGATGAACCGGATCTCGCGCCAGATCCTGCAGGAGACCGGCATCGAGCCCGATCCCCAGACGCTGGCCACGCGGATGGAGATGCCCGAGGACAAGATCCGCAAGATCCTCAAGATCGCCAAGGAGCCCATCTCCATGGAGACGCCGATCGGCGACGACGACGACTCCCACCTGGGCGACTTCATCGAGGACACCACCACGCTGGCCCCGGCCGACGCGGCGCTGCACGGCTCGATGCGCGACGTGGTCAAGGAGGTGCTCGATTCGCTCACGCCGCGCGAGGCCAAGGTGCTGCGCATGCGCTTTGGCATCGAGATGAGCACCGACCATACGCTGGAAGAAGTCGGCAAGCAGTTCGACGTCACCCGCGAGCGCATCCGCCAGATCGAGGCCAAGGCGCTGCGCAAGCTGCGCCACCCCTCGCGCGCCGACAAGCTCAAGAGCTTCCTCGAAGGCCAGTGAGGCGAGGCCGCTGCGGGCGCCCTCGGCCCGACCGGCCCGCGCCCGCGGTTCAGGTGCCGTTGGGTTCGTCGCCCTGGTCGCGGCGCAGGTGCACGTTGCGGCAGTACCAGGCCTCGCGCAGATCCTTCATCTTTTCGGTGGTTGCCACGGCCGCCGCCGCATCGCCGCGGCGCGCCTGCGCGCGTGCCTCCTCGCACAGCCGCTGATCGGCCCTGACGGGCTGCACGCCGGCGCAGCCGGCAAGCGCCGATGTCACCACCATCGCGCCGCCCAGCGCCAGCAGCCGGCCCGCGCGCGATGTCGGCCGCGGCCTGCGCAGCGCCTTGCCGCTCGCGCGGGCTCCCAGCCCCTCAATCACCGCTTGCCCTCGATCCTGATCTCCACCAGGCGCGGGCCGCCCGCGGCAAAGGCCGAGGCGATCGCCGGGCCAACCGCATCCGGCGCTTCGATGCGCACCCCCGGCACGCCCATTCCAGCGGCCAGCTCGACGAAACCCATGGCGGGCGTGCCCAGGTCCATGTGCGGGTAGGGCTTGCCGGAGGCGGCATCGAAGCGCTGCCGATAGATGTCGAGGTTGTGCTTGAGCACGCGGTACTCGCGGTTGCACAGGATCACGAAGACGATGGGCAGGTCGTGGTGAGCGGCCGTCCAGAGGGCCTGGATCGAGTACATCGCCGAGCCGTCGCCCGACAGGCACAGCACCGGCCGTCCGGGATGGCCGACCGAGGCGCCGATCGCACCAGCCAGGCCCTGGCCGATGCCGCCGCCGCGCGCGCCCAGGAAGCGCTCGTCGGTATCGAGCTGGAAGGCGGCGGCGAAGTCGACGCTGGCGGTGATCGACTCCTCGACGATCAGGGCGTTGGCTGGCGTGGCGCGGGCAAGCTCGGCCATCACGCGCGGCATCGAGATCGGCAGGCGCGACCAGGCCTTCTCGGCCCGCGCCTGGTAGGCCTGCGTCTCGCGCGCCTTCTGCTCGGCGAGCCCGGCGCATCGGACGGCGGCCGCGGCAAGCCAGGCCGCATCGGCGCCGCCCGCGATCGCGGCCTCCAGCCCGCGCAGCGCCGGCTCGAGCGCACCGACGACGCCCGCATCGACGGCGTGGTTCCAGCCCGCGGGCTTCACCGAGGCCTCGAGCTGGATCACCCGGGCTCCTTCGGGGAAGGGGCTGCCGGGCGTGAACCAGACTTCCTCGAAGAAGTTGCCGCCCACCAGCAGCACCCGGTCGGCGCCGGCCAGACTCTTGCGGATGGCGGCGGCGTCGAAGGGCAGCGAGGCGCGCGCATGCGGATGCGCGGCCGGAAACGAGGCGTGGCCGCGGATGCCCTCGAACCAGACTGCGGCGCCCAGCCGCTCGGCCAGGCTCACCAGCGCCGGCGCCGCGCCGCAACGGGCCACGTCGTCGCCGACCACGATCACGGGCGCGCGCGCCTCGAGCAGCAGTGCAGCGGCCGCCGCGATGCCTTGCGGATCGGGGCTCGCGTCGCGAAACAGCCGTGCCGGCGGCTGCGCGGCATTGCGCGTGGGTTGCGCCATCACGTCGATGGGCAGCGACAGGAACACCGGGCCGTAGGGCGGGTCGTTGGCGATCTTGAACGCGCGCCGCAGGACCTCATCCATCTCGTCGGCGTGGCGCACCTCGGTGCTCCACTTCGTGACCGGCGCGGCCATCGCGGCCAGATCGTGCGACAGGATGGGGTCGCGGCGCAGCATCCGCGTGTCCTGCTGGCCGGCGGTGACGATCAGCGGCGCCTGGCCCTTGAGCGCGTTGTAGATCATCCCGATCGCGTTGCCCAGGCCGGGGGCCACGTGCAGGTTGGCCACCGCGGTGCGGCCGGTGGCCCGCGCGTAGTAGCTTGCCGCGCCCACCGCGACGCCCTCATGCAGGTGCACGATGTAGCGCATCGACGGATGGTCGGCGAGCGCATCGAGCAGCGGGCTCTCGGTGGTGCCCGGGTTGCCGAAGATGCGGTCGACCCCGTGGGCCGCCAGGCTGTGCATGAAGACATCGTGTCCGCGCATGGAATGGCTCCGTGGTTCGGATGGGAAATCGTGGTGGGCGGCGGCGCTGCCGGGCCGGTGCTGCGCCCGGTCAGGCCGGTTGCGCGCGCGCCGCGATGATGGCGCGCACGCGTGCCGCCACCTCGAGCCAGGCGGCGTCGAAGTCGGCCGTCCAGGCCGCGCCGAGCTGCGCCCGGAAGGTGTCGATCATCGCGGTGAAGAACAGGTCGAACTGCTCGCCCGGCACGCCGAGGTTCTGGTGGTTGACCCACTCGGTGCCGATCAGCACGCTGGCGTAGCGGTCCTCGCCGGCAAGATCGAGCACGGTATCGAAGACCTGCTGCAGCATCTGGCCGCGCACGCTGCCGTCGGTGTCGCGCACGAAGAGCGCGCGCAGCGGCGGGGCGAGTTCGAAGAGCCGGGCGTAGACGGACTCGGTCGGGTCGCCCGTATGGTGGGCGATGGCCTCCAGCGAGGCTTCGATCAGTTGCGCGTGCATCGGATGTGGGCCCGGTGCGGCCGACCCCTCGCCGGCCGCTCGCCCCGGGCAGCGCATGATGATCGACCCTGCGCCCCGGGCCGGGCCGCGAGCGCGGCGCGAAAACGAGATGCCGCCGAATCGCGCGGCCTGAGGGCAGGCCGCCGGGTTTATGCTTGCACGACCATGTGGCGCGGCCTGCTGATCGCCTTTCTGCTGTCCTTCGGCCCGGCGGTCTCGAACTCGTTCGCCCGCTTCGCCTATGCGCTGCTGCTGCCGGCCATGCGCGAGGATCTGCAGTGGAGCTGGTCGCAGGCCGGGGCGATCAACACCGTCAACGCCTTCGGCTACCTGATCGGCGCGCTGCTGGTGCGCGCGGTCGTGGTTCGCCTGGGCAACCGGCGCCTGTTCTGTGCCGGCATGGTGATCACCTCGCTGTCGCTGCTGGCCACCGGGCTCACCCGCGACCTCGAGGTCCTGATGGCGCTGCGCGTGATCACCGGCGTGGGCGGGGCGGCCATCTTCATCTGCGGCGGGGCGCTCTCGGGCAACGTGCTGCCGGGCAGGCCGGCGCTGGCCACCACCACCATCGCGGTGTTCTTTGCCGGTGGCGGGCTGGGTCTGATGCTCAGCGGCGCGGTGCTGCCTCCCATGCTCGAGGCCCAGGGCCCGGCGGCCTGGCCCGACGCCTGGCGGCTGATGGGCGCGGCAGGGCTGGTCATGGGCATCGCCGCGATCTGGGCGGCGCTGCGCATCGAGGAGCCGGGGGCGGCCGCCGGCTCGGCGGTGTGGCCGCTGCGGCCCATGCTCCCGGAGTTCACCGCCTACGCCCTTTTCGCGATGGGCTACATCGGCTACATGACCTTCGTGATCGCCTGGATGCGAGGGCAGGGGGCGGGCACCGGGGCGGTGGTCGCGGTCTGGTGCGTGCTGGGGCTGGCCACCTGGATCGCGCCGCTGGTCTGGCGTCTGCCGGCCGAGCGCTGGCCCGGGGGGCGGCCGCTGGCCGCGGTGCTGACGGTGCTGACCGTGGGCGCTGCCCTGCCGCTGGTCTCGACCCACCTGGCGGTGCTGCTCTGCTCGGCGACGCTGTTCGGTCTGGCGATGTTCAGCGCGCCCTCGGCGGTGAGCAGCTTCATCAAGCGGGCGCTGCCCAAGCCGGCCTGGGGCAGCGCCCTGGCCACCTACACGGCGATGTTCGCCGCGGGCCAGATCGCCGGCCCGGTGGCCATCGGCTGGCTGGCCGACCTCACCGGGTCGCTGCTGGGTGGGCTGGCTATCTCGGCCGGGCTGCTCGCGCTCGGAGCCATGGTGGCGCTCGCGCAGCGCGATCTGCGCACCTGAGTCCGCCCGGTCTCGTCGTCGCTCCCGGCGCTCCCGCCCTGTCGGGCATGGAGCGACCTACAATCCCGACATGAGCCCGAACGACTCTGTGCGATCGTCGCATGCCCCCGCGCCGGTGCGCCGGCTGGCGCCCGAGCGGCCGCTGGTCTGGATTCGTCGGGGCTGGCGTGACTTTCGCGCGGCGCCCGCGCTGGGTATCGCCCATGGCGCCGCCTTTCTTGGGGGCGGCCTGGCGATCGGCGCCATCGGCTGGGGGCGCTTCGATCTTCTGGCCGGCGCGTTTTCCGGCTTTCTGCTGGTGGCACCACTGCTGCTCGCCGGCCTGTACGCGATCAGCCGCGACCGCGAGGCCGGGTTGGCGCCCGCGCTGGCCGGTGTGATCGCGGCCTGGCGCGTGTCCAACGCCGCGCTGGTTCGCCTCGGTCTGCTGCTTGCCCTGCTGGGCACGCTGTGGGTGGCGCTGTCGGTGCTGATCATCACCGGCTGGTCGCAGGCCCGCGGCGGCGTGTCGGGCTTCGTGTTCGACTTCGTGCTCGCCACCGACTGGCGGCCCTTCGCGCTGTGGCTGCTGGCCGGTGGCGTGTTCGCCGCGCTGGTGTTCGCGATGTCGGCGGTCTCGGTTCCGATGCTCGTCGACCGCGAGGCCAGCCTGCGCTGCGCGCTGCTCACCAGCGTGCGCGCGGTCGGCGGCAACCCGGAGGCGATGATCGTGTGGGCGGCTATCGTGATGGTCACGGCCGTCGTCTCGGTCGCGCTGGTGCTGCCCCTGCTCGTCCTGGTGCCGGTGCTCGGCCACGCCACCTGGCACGCCTACCGCGAGGCGGTGCAGGCCGAGGGCCTGCCGCGGCGGCGCTGATGTTCGGCTACTCGGAGGAGCAGGTCGCCGAGTTCGGCGTCACGGTCGGGCTGACGCTGTTCATCGGCTACATGCTCTTCATCATCTGGGACCTCGCCCGGCGCTCGAAGGCCGGGCGCCTGGGCACCTTCGTGCTGTTCTTCGTGCTGGCCTTCGGCATGATCGGCTTCATCGCCAAGGCGATCATCCAGAGGGTGCTGGGGCTGTAGCGCCGGCCTGCCGGGTCTGCCGGGTCTGCCGGGTCTGCCGGGTCTGCCGGGGGCCTCGCCGCGCGGAGGGCGCGCGGCCCTTCGTTATACTCGCCGCAAGGGCCGTTAGCTCAGTTGGTCAGAGCAGAGGACTCATAATCCTTTGGTCGCTGGTTCGAGCCCAGCACGGCCTACCCATGCCCCGACTTGCCCACATCGCCCAGCGCCTGAGCAGCCACCGTTGCGTCGTTCCCGATCCCGCGGGATTTTCACGGCTGGCGGCTGTTGCCGCCATCGTGCGCGAAGGGCAGGATGGCACCGAGGTGCTCCTGATCAAGCGGGCAAGCCGCCCCGGCGACATCTGGTCCGGGCACATGGCCTTCCCCGGCGGCCATCGCGACGCGGGCGATGCCGATCTCGCCGCCACGGCGGTGCGCGAGACGCACGAAGAGATCGGGCTCGATCTGGTCCGGCACGGCAGGCTTCTGGGCGCCATCGATCCGCTCGACGTGCAGCCGATCGGAGCGAGCTACCGGATGCTGGTCGCGCCGTATGTCTTCGCCCTCGAGGGTCAACCACCGGCGCTGCGTCCGAACCGCGAGGTTGCGGCGATCCACTGGGGCTCGCTGCCGGCGATGTTCGAGGGCCGCAGCGCCACCCGCCGCGCGATGCCGGTATCCGGCGGGATGCACCCCTTCCCGGGCTACCGGGTCGATGACGAGATCGTCTGGGGGCTCACCTACCAGATGCTGCACCGGCTGTTCGCGGTGCTCGACCCGGTCTGGCGGGCGCCGGACGTCTGAAGGCGTGCGCGCCGGTACCCGCGCCGGCCACCCCACCACTGGCGCAACGGGCCCGACCGACGCCCTGCCCGCGTGCCGATCCGTGCATTGTCGGAAGGCCTCGGCCCCGGGCGGGCGCGGGCTGGCCGCGTCGGGCCGATAGAATCGGCGGGCTGCCGCGCGCGGCAACCGATCATCTGCGACGTGCCCCGTGCGCGTCGTGCACCACTACCGTTAACAGCGCCAGGATGGCGGGGGAACACACCATGAAAATCGATGCCAGCATCACCGCGGTCGTCACCGGCGGCGCCTCGGGCCGGGGCAAGGCCGCGGCCGAGGCGCTCGCCGCGGCCGGCGCCCGCGTTGCGATCTTCGACATCAACGAGGCCCGTGGCGAGGAAGTTGCCAAGGCCCTCGGCGGCATCTTCTGCCGGGTCGACATCAACGATGAGGAAAGCGCGGTTGCCGGCTTCGCGAAAGCCCGCGCGGCCCTCGGTCAGGAGCGTGTGCTGGTGCACTGCGCGATGACCTCGCGCCGTGGCAAGACGCTGGCCTTCGACAAGGCGGCCGGCAAGCTCAAGCGCCTGCCCACCACCGAGTACGACGCCGGCGTGCAGGGAACGCTCGTGGCCAGCTACCGGATGGCCTCGCTGTCGGCCGAGGGCATGGCCACCCTGGAGCCGCTCGAGGACGGCGAGCGCGGCAGCATCACCCTGACCGCGTCGGTGGCGGCGCAGGACGGCCAGATCGGCCAGGTGATCTACGGTTCGGCCAAGGCTGGCGTCAATGGCCTGGTGCTGCCGATGGCGCGCGACCTCTCCGACATCGGCATCCGCGTCAATTCCATCATGCCCGGCATCTTCGCCACGCCGCTGATGCTCGGCGCCACGCCCAAGGTGCTCGAGAGCCTGAGCGCCTCGGTGCCCTTCCCGAAGCGCCTGGGCAAGCCCGAGGAGTTCGGCAGCCTGGCGCTCGAGCTCGCGCGCAACACCTACTTCAACGGCCAGTGCATCCGCCTCGACGGCGCGATCCGCATGGCGCCGCGCTGACGCGCCGCAACCCCTGCAACCGCTACAGCCCCTGCAACCCTCCTCGGGAGATCGAACGATGAGCGATATCGACTACCGGGCCGTCCTGCCCGAGGGGTGGTCGCGGCCGCGCGGCTTCTCGCATGCGGTCGTGGCGCGCGGTGCCACCCAGGTGCGCATCGCCGGTCAGGTGGGCGTCGTGCGCGGCGAGGACGGCGTGGCCGCCGATGCCGACATGGGCCTGCAGTGGGCCCGCGCGCTCGCCAACGTGGTCACGGTGCTGCGGGCCGCAGGCGGTCGCCCCGAACACCTGATCATGCTGCGCGCCTACGTGACCGACATCGGCGAGTTCAACCGCGCCGGCGCGGCGGTGGGCAAGGCCTGGGCCGAAACGCTCGGCAAGCACTTCCCGGCCATGACGCTGGTGCAGGTCAGCGCGCTCATCGACCCGAACGCGAAGGTCGAGATCGAGGGCGAGGCGCTGCTGCCCTGAAGACACCGCGCGGCGCACGCCGCGCGGTGGGTCGGTGCCCGGTGGGCGTCAGCCGGGCGCCCGTGGTGTCCGGCCCGCAGTCAGGGCATCCGGAAGTCGGCCGCCCTGACCATCTCGCCCAGCGCCTGATCGGCCTGCCGCACCAGCGTGCCCAGACCATCGGGCGTGCTGTGTGCCGGGGTGATGCCCAGCACGGCAAGTTTCTG
>JBILUW010000381.1:0-2863 GCA_044370795.1 Burkholderiaceae bacterium | reverse complement strand
AACGCGGAGCGGGGTCGGCGGCGGCACGGGCGGGCGCCCGCCGCCGACCGTCCGTCCCGCCGCGGCCGCCGTCGGTACGCGTGCTAGGATCGTCGCATGAGTCAACGCGATTACCACGGCTTCGACACGCTGTCGGTCCACGCCGGCGCGCTTCCCGACACCGACCACGGTGCCCGGGCAACGCCCATCTACCTCTCCACGGCCTTCGTCTTCCGCGATTCCGACCGCGCGGCGGCCCTCTTCAACATGGAGCAGGGCGGGCATGTCTACTCGCGCATCAGCAACCCCACGGTCGCGGTGCTCGAGGAGCGCATCTCGGCCCTCGAGGGCGGCGTGGGCGCCATCGCCACCGCCAGCGGTCAGGCAGCCCTGCACCTGGCGGTCGCCACGCTCGCCGGCGCAGGTTCGCACATCGTCGCCTCGCGCGCCCTGTACGGCGGCTCGCACAACCTGCTGCACTACACGATGTCGCGCTTCGGCATCGAGACCACCTTCGTCGATCCGCGCAGCCCCGACGCCTGGCGGGCAGCCCTGCGCCCGAACACCCGCCTGGTGTTCGGCGAAACCCTGGGCAATCCGGGGCTCGACGTCCTCGACATCCCGGTGGTGGCCGAGATCGCCCACGCGCACGGCGTGCCGCTGCTCGTCGATTCCACCTTCACCACGCCCTGGCTGATCCGGCCCTTCGATCACGGCGCCGATCTGGTCTATCACTCGGCCACCAAGTTCCTGTGTGGTCACGGCACCGTGGTCGGCGGCCTGCTGGTCGACTCCGGCCGCTTCGACTGGGTCGCCAGTGGCCGGTTCCCGGAACTCACCGAGCCCTACGAGGGCTTCCACGGCATGGTCTTCGCCGAGGAGTCCACCGTGGCGCCCTTCCTGCTGCGGGCTCGTCGGGAGGGCCTGCGCGACTTCGGCGCCTGCATGAGCCCCATGAACGCGTTCCAGATCCTGCAGGGCATCGAAACGCTGTCGCTGCGCATGGACCGTCACGTCGCCAACGCGCTGCGGGTGGCCGAGTTCCTGGCCGCGCACCCCATGGTCACCCGCGTGTCGCATCCGGGCCTGCCCTCGCACCCCGACCACGCGCTGGCCGCGCGCCTGCTGCCGCGCGGCGCGGGCGCGGTGTTCAGCGTCGAGTTGCGCTGCGACCGCGCCGCCGGCCGGCGCTTCGTCGAGTCGCTGCAGGTCTTCTCGCACCTGGCCAACGTCGGCGACGCGCGCTCCCTCGTCATCCATCCCGCCTCCACCACCCACTTCCGCATGGATGCGACAGCGCTCGCCGCCGCGGGCATCGGCGAAGGCACGCTGCGGCTGTCGATCGGCCTCGAGGATCCCGATGACCTGATCGCCGATCTGAAGCGGGCGTTTCGCGCCGCCGAGAAGGGGTGAAGCCGTGAGCGCAACCAGCACTGCCCGCCCGCCGAGCCTGCGCATCAGCGTCGATGGGCGCGCGGCCTACGCCTACACCGGCGGCAAGCCCTTCGACCCGGCCCTGCCCACCGTCTGCTTCGTGCACGGGGCGCAGAACGACCACAGCGTCTGGATCCTCCAGAGCCGATACCTCGCCCACCACGGTTATGGCGTGCTGGCCTGGGATCTTCCCGGCCATGGCCGCAGCGCGGGCCCGGCGCTGGCCGACGTCGGATCGATGGCGGCCTGGGTGATGCGCGCATGCGCGGCGGCCGGCGCCACACGCCCCGTGATCGTGGGCCACAGCATGGGCTCGCTGATCGCCCTCGAGGCCGCGGGCTCGTGCCCCGGGCAGGTCAGGGCGATCGCGCTCGTCGGCACGGCCTTTCCGATGAAGGTGTCCGATGCCCTGCTAGCGGCCGCGGCCACCGACGAACCGCGCGCGTTCGACATGATCAACCAGTGGTCGTTCAGCGGCGTCACGCACCGGCCGGGCAACCCCGGGCCGGGCTTCAGCGTCTTCAACAGCACGCGCCGCCTGATGGAACGCCAGCCCCCCGGCGTGCTGCTCAACGATTTCCAGGCGTGCAATGCCTATGCGGCCGGCCTCGAGCGGGCGGCCACCGTGCAATGCCCGGCCCTGTTCGTGGCCGGAGAAACCGACATGATGACGCCGCCGCGGGCCTCGCGCTCGCTGCAACAGGCCCTGCCCGGCAGCCGCTCCGTGAGCCTGCCGCGCTGCGGCCACGCGGTCATGCAGGAGCAACCCGAGGCCCTGCTGCAGGCCCTGGCGGAGTTCCTCGCAGGCCTGCCGCCCGCCTAGCGCGGCAGCAGCGGCGCATCGAGATCGAGCGCCGCCAGCACCTCGTCGCGTTCCCGCGCCGCGCCCCCGGACGGAGGCTCGGCCGCAGCCTCGGCCTGCCAGCAGTGTTCGAACAGCGCGCGCAGGCCGCGCGCGGCGGCCTCCGGACGCAGCATCCACCACTCGCGCCAGACCTCGGCTTCCGGCGCGGGCTCATCGGTGCGCCAGTGCCGCTGCAGATAGCCAAGCCCGGAAAGCAGCCTGGCATCGGCATCGGCGGCCGCGGCGTCGCCGCCCCAGTTCGGGCGCAACGTGCCGGCCTGAACGGCTGGCTGCCCGCGCGCGCTGGCCTGCGCGAGCGCGCCCAGCACCGCGGCGCCGCGAGCGAACACCGCGGCCGCGCCGCGCTTCATGGTCGCCCCGTCATCAGCACCCCAGGCCGGCAGACAGGCGACCAGCACGGCGGCCGCCAGCACCGCCAGCCACACGAGCATCAGCCAGATCAGGAAGAGCGGCAACGCCGCGAAGGCGCCGTAGACCACGGTGTAGGTGGGCAGGCGCACCGCATGCAGCGCGAGACCCTGACGCAACAGTTCGAGCGCCACCGCGCCGGCGAGCCCGCCGATCAGCGCGTGCCGCCAGCGCACC
>JBILUW010000379.1:0-2875 GCA_044370795.1 Burkholderiaceae bacterium | reverse complement strand
GCGGCCTGCGCCGAGCCGATGCGTTGCCGGCGTCGCGCAGACGATCGCCAGCAGCGCGCCCAGCGCCGCGCCGGTGGCCCGGTAGCCCCCCTGATCGAAGATCATCCATGCGAGCAGTCCCGAGCCGCCGAGCGCTGCCATCGCAGCCGTCGCTGACCACGCCGCGGCCGCCATCGTGCCGCGGTCGCGCCTGGCCGCGGCGCGGGCCAGCAGCAGCGTTACCGCCAGCGCGACGGGCACCGCGAGGTACACCCCGCGCGAGAATGTCGTCAGGCTGGCGTACGCGCCCAGCAACGCGGCGGCGCCGGCAAGCGCCAGCCGATGCGGTGCGGTGGCGCGCAGCGCGGCATCGACGGCGAAGGGCAGGGCCATCGCCAGATAGGCATCGAGCGCGGCGCCGCCGACGTGCATCTCCCAGAAGAGGGCGGAGGTCCGGTAGTCGCTGGAGAAGTCGGTCAGCCCGGGAAAGGCGATGCGCTCCCATGTGGCGGCCAGACCGCACAGGATCAGCCCGCCCAGCATCCCGTTGCCGAGCGCGCGAGCCAGACCGTCCGGGTCGGTGCGCTGCTGGCCGGCGAGCAGCGGCAGCAGCAGCAGGGCCCATGCGCAGGGTTTGGCCAGGCGCACCGCGTTCAGCGGTTCGAGGTAACCCTGGGTGACATGCATCGGCGCCTCGCCGGCGGCTACCCAGCCGATCGTGGCCGCCAGCGCGCACGACAGGCCGTAGACGAGCAGCGCGGCGACGGGCAGGCCGGAGATCGCGGGCGCCGCCGCAGCCGGCCTCGGAGCCGCCGCTGCCGGCAGGCATCCGCGCAGCAGGCCGCCTGCGGCGAGCGCGGCCAGCAGCAGGTCGATCTCCTCGATGGCCAGCCGGCCCGTCCAGGGGGCGAGTCCGAGCACCGGCAGCAGCGCCAGCGTGCCGGCGAGCGCCAGCAGTGGCCGCCACATTGCCAGCGCCGCCCAGCCGATGAACCCGGCGAGCGCGAGCGCCGGCGCGATCGGCCAGTGCGCGGCCGCGAGCAGACCGGCCGCCAGCAGCGGCAGCGCGAGCGCTATCCGGATAGCGCCCGCGACGGGGCCGGCCGCGGCGCTCAAAGTCTGCGCATCAGGCCCTGTGCCTGCTCGTACGCCGGGCCGGCGCGCACTTCGGCCAGCACGACGTCGAGCTCCTTGCGGGCGGTCGCCTTGTCGCCCTGGGCGATCAGCGCCTCCACGAGCCGCAGCCGATAGGCCGCGACCCGTGGCGCGCCGCTCACCGCCTTGCGCAGCAGGTCGGTGGCTCGTGCGGCGTCGCCGCGCGCGAGCGCGACCGCGCCGGCGGTGTCGAGCACGGGTGGCGACTTCGGCGCCAGCTCGAGCGCGCGCTCGGCGGCGGCCAGCGCCCCGGGGTCGCGCAGCTCATGCAGCGCCCAGGCGAGGTTGTTGGCGGCGATCGCGTTCTGGGGTTGCAGCGCGATCGCTTCGCGATACAGGCGGGCGGCCGGCTCCCAGCGCTGGCGTGCGCCCTCGAGCATCGCCGCGTGGATGCGCAGGCCGGCGTCCTTCGGATGTTCGGCCAGCAGGCTGCGCATCAGCGCATCGGCCTCGGGTTGCCGGCCTGCCGCCCCCAGGCTGGCGTGCAGGCGGGTGGCCACCGGCACCGACGGCTGCAGCGTGAGGGCGCGCCGATAGGTTGCGATCGCCTCGTCGTGACGGCGGTCGTGGGCGAGGATGTCGGCCTCGAGCGCGATGCCCGCGGCGCTGCGCGGCGCTTCGCGCTGCAGTGCCTGTGCGATCGCCCGCGCTTCGGGCACCTTGCCCTGGGCGACCAGCGCGCTGGCGATGGCCGCGCGCGGCTCCAGGGCCGTGGGCACCAGCTCGGCGGCCTTGCGGAAGTGCGTGAGCGCCCGGTCGAATTCGCGGCGGCTCATCCGGAACTCGCCCATCCGCATCTGCAGGGCGGGCGAGTCGGGCCGTGTGCGCAGGATCTTCTCGTAGGCCAGCGCGGCCTGGGCGTCGTCGCCGGCGTTCAGGTAGGCGGTGCCCAGCGCGTCGAGCAGCTCGACCTGTTCCGGCGCGGCGCCCGCCGCCTGCTGGAGGATGGGCAGCGCGTCCTTCGGGCGGTTGGCCGCCATGTGGAAGTTCGCCAGCGCCATCGCCGCGGGCACCGAGCTGCGGTCGGCATCGTAGGCCTTGGCGAGCCACGCCAGTGCCTGGTCGGGCTTGCCCTCGGCCTGGGCCATCGTTGCGAGCGCATGCATCGCGCGCACGTTCTTCGGATCCTTCTCGAGCACCCCGGTGAAGCGCTGCCTGGCGGCCTCGGGCTTGCGCTCGCGCAGATCCAGCGCCGCAAGGTTGGACAGCGCGCCGAAGTCGCGCGGATCGCGGGCCAGCGCGGCCTCGAAGTGGCGGCGCGCCCCCGGCAGGTCGTTGCGCGTCAGGGCGAGCGTGCCGCGCAGGGAGTCGATCAGCGGATTGCCGGGCTGCTTGCGCGCAAGCCTTTCGATCGCGGCAGCGGCCTTGTCGAGTTGCCGATCGCGCAGATGCTGGGCGATCAGCGCGAGGTCGGCCTGGCCGCCGCGCGTGCTGAGCTCGCTTGCCTGCTCCAGATCGGCGAGCCCGCCCTCGCGATCGCCCGACGCCAGCCGCGCAAGGCCACGCCCGGTGCGCTGCGTTGCGTCATCCGGGGCAAGCGCGGCGGCCCGCGAGAAGAAGGTGCTGGCCCGCGCCGGATCGTTCAGGCGCAGCGCCGCTTCGCCGGCGATGCCCAGCAGCAGCGGGTCACGCGTATCGCGCTCGAGGGCCGGCTTCATCGCCTGCAGCGTGCGCTCGGGGGCGTTCATCCGCAGATAGGTGGCGCCCAGCAGCCGGTAGCCCAGCGTCGAGTTGGGCGCCA
>JBILUW010000380.1:0-2875 GCA_044370795.1 Burkholderiaceae bacterium | reverse complement strand
CTACCCCTACGGCTGCCTCGAGCAGCGGGCATCGCGCGCCCTCGGCCTGGCCGACCCGACGCTCTGGCAGGCCCTGGTCGAGGAGCTGCCCGCCTACGTCGACCGCGACGGCCTGGCCCAGTTCTTCCCGGTGCGCGACGGCGAGGCGCCCGCCGGCAGCGATACGCTCACCGCGTGGCTGCTGGTCGCGGCTCGGGAGGCGGGCCTGCCGCTGCCCACCGCGCTGCGCGACACGCTGCTCGGCGGGCTGGCCGCCTGGGTCGAGGGCCGCACGCGCCGCGAGGGCTGGGCGCTGCGCGCCGATCGCAGCGAACGTCGGCTGGCGGCGATGGCCGCGCTCGCCGCGCACGGCCGCCTGCCGCTCGCGCAGGCCGCCGCGCTCGATCCGGCGCCCGAGCGGCTGCCGGTGTCGGCCCTGCTCGACTGGATCGCCGTGCTAGACGCCGTGCCGGCGCTGCCGCGGCGCGACGCGCTGCTCGCCCAGGCCGATGCGCTGCTGCGCGCGCGGCTGCTCGCCAGCGGCACGCAACTCGGCCTGGCCGAGCGCGACGACGAGCCGTGGTGGCTGCTGAGCAACGGCGAGACCGCCCATGCCCGCCTGCTGCTGCATGCGACGCGGCGCGAGGCCTGGCGGACCGATGCGCCGCGCCTGGCCGCGGGCCTGGCCGCCCGCCAGCGGCAGGGCGCCTGGTCGACCACCACCGCCAACGCCTGGGGCGCGATCGCGATGCGCGGCTTCGCGGCGCGCTTCGAGGCCACGAAGGTGCAGGGCCGCACGCGCGCGGTCCTGGGCGCAGCCACCCGTGAGATCGACTGGGAACGCCCACCGGAGCCGCTGGAGCTGCCGCTGCCCCAGGGCGATGCGCGGCTGCGTCTCAGCCACGAGGGCGCGGGCCGGCCGTGGGCCCAGGTGCAGGTGCTCGCGGCCGTGCCGCTTGCCCAGCCCGTGGCGCGTGGCTACCAGGTCACCCGCACGCTGGAGGCCGTCGAGCGGCGCGAGGCGGGCGCCTGGCACCGCGGCGACCTCGTCCGGGTACGCATCACCGTACAGGCCGAGACTGCCATGCCCTGGGTGGTGCTGGCCGACCCGCTACCCCCGGGCGCGACCGTGCTCGGCTCGGGCCTGGGGCGCGAGGCGACCATCACCCCGGCCGAGCGCGGCGACGACGGCGCGCGCGGCGAGCGCTGGCCAGCGCCGACCTACGTCGAGCGCCATCCCACGGCCGTGCACGCCTACTGGGAGCGGCTGCCCGGCGGGCGGCGGGTGTTCGAGTACCTGATGCGCCTGAACCAGCCCGGCGAGTTCCGGCTGCCGCCCACGCGCGTCGAGGCGATGTACCAGCCCGACGTCCACGGCGAGACGCCCAACCCGGGCCTCGCCGTGCGGCCCTGAGCGGCGGGCGGCGCGTGCGCGCGGTCGGCGTCCTGCTCGCGCGCGCGGTCCCCTCGCGCGCCCTTCCCGCGCGCGCCCTCCCCGCGCGCGCTCTGCTCGCCGCAGCGCTGGCGCTCGCGCCCTGCGTGCTGTCGGCCACGCCCTCGTTCGAGCAGGTGCGCGCCGGCTGGCGCAGTTCGGAGGCAACGCTGCTCGACCGGCACGGCCAGCCGCTGCAGCATCTGCGCCTGGACGGCCGAGCGCGCCGCCTGGGCTGGGTCGAGCTCGACGCGGTGTCGCCGGCCCTGCGCAAGGCGCTGCTGCTCTCCGAAGACCGGCGCTTTCTCGAACACTCGGGTATCGACTGGCCGGCGGTCGGCTCGGCGCTCAACGAGGCAGCCACCGGCGCGCGTGGCGCGCCCCGTGGCGCGAGCACCATCACCATGCAGCTGGCCGGCCTGCTCGACGGCCACGCCGGCCAGGGTCGGCGCAATCTGGTCACCAAGATCGACCAGGCGGCCGCGGCGCTCGCGCTGGAGCGGCGCTGGACCAAGACCCAGATCCTCGAGGCCTACCTGAACCTCGTGCCATGGCGCGGCGAGCTGGTGGGCGTGGCGGCGCTCGCCGAACTGGTCTTCGGCAAGGCGCCGATCGGCCTGGACGCGGCCGAGGCGGCGCTTGCCGCAGCCCTGGTGCGTGGGCCCGGCGCCGCGCCCGAGCGGGTCGCGCAGCGCGCCTGCCTGCTGCTGCGCGAGCAGGCGCTGGGCGCGCTGTGCGGCGCCCTGGAGGGGCGCGCGCGCGCGCTGCTGGCGCGGCCGCTGGCGGTCTCACCGCTCGACGACGGGCTGGCGCCCCATCTCGCGCGACACCTGCTGCGCGCGCCCGGCCAGCGGCTGCGCACGACGCTCGACGCCCAGACCCAGCGCCTGGCGCGCGATGCGCTGCGCCGGCACCTGCGCGAGCTCGGCGATCGCGGCGCCACCGACGGCGCGGTCCTGGTGCTCGACAACGCCAGCGGCGAAATCCTCGCCTGGGTGGGCTCCTCGGGGCCGATGTCGAGCGCGGCCGAGGTCGATGCGGTACTCGCCCGCCGCCAGGCGGGCTCCACGCTCAAGCCCTTCCTGTACGCCCAGGCGATCGACGAGGGCCGACTGACCGCGGCCTCCCTGCTCGAGGACACGCCGGCCGACCTGCCGGCCGGGGGCGGCCTGTACCTGCCCCAGAACTTCGACCGCCAGTTCCGCGGCTGGGTCAGCGCGCGCGCGGCGCTGGCCGGCTCGCTGAACGTGCCCGCGGTGCGCGCCGCGGCGATGGTCACGCCCGAAGCCTACGCCCGCACGCTGCGCGCGCTGGGCATCGCCTCGGTCGATCGCGACGGCGACCACTACGGCCCGTCGCTCGCGCTGGGCTCGGCCGACGTGACGCTGCTCGAGCTCGCCGCGGCCTACCGGGCGCTGGCGCGCGGCGGGCTGGCCGAGCTACCGCGGGTCACGGCCGACGGCG
>JBILUW010000127.1:0-10802 GCA_044370795.1 Burkholderiaceae bacterium | reverse complement strand
GGGGAGGACATGAGCCGTTCGACGGGCCAGGTCAAGAATGGCGAAGTCGACAGCGCCACCCGCCGGGCCCTGAATCTCCAGGCCGCCCGCGGCGAGATCCTGCGCAAGGAAAAGGCGGTACTGGAGGAGCTGAAGGCGAAGGTGGAGGCGGCGATCGCCCGCAATCCGCGCACGGCAGCGCTCAGCAGCCAGATCCGACTCGATCTGACCCCTGAGGGCTTGCGCATCCAGATCGTCGATGATCAGGCACGTCCGATGTTCGACAGCGGCTCGGCGATCGTGCGCGAGCACATGCGGGAACTCCTGCGCGAGATCGGCAAGGTCCTGAACATCGTGCCCAACCGGGTGTCGCTGTCGGGGCACACCGACAGCGCTCCGTTCGGCGCCGGCGAACGCGGCTACTCGAACTGGGAACTGTCGGCCGATCGCGCCAATGCGTCGCGTCGTGAGCTGATCGTCGGCGGCATGGACGAGGGCAAGGTGGTTCGCGTCGTCGGCGTTGCCGCGGCGCTGCCCCTGGATGTCAACGACCCCGGCCACCCGGTCAACCGGCGCATCTCGATCGTGGTGATGAACCGCATCGCCGAGACGCGGCTGCTGAACGGCGCCGAGTTGGCCGAGGACCCGCCCGAGCGCGCCGGCCAGTGAGGCCGCGGGCGGGCGCCTGGCCCGCCCGCCGCGGCGGCCGCGCGAATAAGCGCCGCGTCATCCCCTTATTCCCCGCTTTCGATGCGCGCGCCAGCGCGAATAATCGGGTTCGAGCGTTCCTCGAATCCGATCGATGGCATCCGAAGACACCAGCAAGGAAGACAGACAGCTAGAACCCTCGGCGCGCAAGCTGGAGAAGGCGCGCGCCGAGGGTCAGATCGTCCATTCGCGCGACCTCGGGCACTTCGCTGTCATCGGCGCGGCCATCGGGGTCACCGTCGCGCTGGGCCCGGCGATCGCGCAGGGATGTCTGGAGTTGCTGCGCCACGGGCTGCGCTTCAGCCGGACGACCGCGATGGATCCGCGCGTGCTTCCCGAGGCGTTCGGGGCGATGGCGGGGGTTGCCGCCATGGTGGTTGCGCCGGCAACGGCCATCCTTGCCGTCGTTGCCTTCTCCGCCGCCGCGCTGCCGGGCGGCATCGGCAACTCCCTCAAGCCGCTGGCGCCGCAGTTCGGGCGGCTCAATCCCGCGAGCGGGTTCTCGCGGATCTTCGGCACCGACAACCTCATCGAGTTCGGCAAGCTGCTGCTGCTGGCGTCGATCCTGATCGCCGTCGGAGTCGGCTTCGGTATTGCGCGCTTCCCGACATGGGTCGGACTGGGCGCCGCGCCGCTCGAGGTGGCCCTGCAGGTCACGCGCGAGAGCGTTCTGGCCGGCTGCGCAATGCTGCTGACGGTGCTCTTCTTCGCGGCGACGATCGATGTTCCGCTGCAGTGGTGGCGTCATCGGGTGCGGCTGCGCATGACCCACGAGGAGGTCCGCGAGGAATTCAAGCAGTCGGAGGGCGACCCGCAGATCAAGGGCCGCATCCGGGCCAAGCAGCGCGAGGTCGCCATGGCGCGCATGATGGCGGCGGTGCCGAGCGCCGACGTGATCGTCACCAACCCGACGCACTACGCCGTTGCCATCCGCTACGACGAATCGGGTGACCGTGCGCCGCGGGTGGTGGCCAAGGGTGCCGACCATCTGGCAGCGCGCATTCGTGAACTGGCCGAGAGGGCTCGGGTTCCCATGGTCGAGGCGCCGCCGCTCGCGCGTGCCCTGTATGCCCGGGTCGAGGTCGACCGGGAGATACCCGAGGCGCTCTACACCGCGGTGGCGCAGATTCTTGCCTATGTGTTCCGGCTGCGCGAGTGGGTGCCGGGACGCGGTCCGATGCCCACCCTGCCGCAGGCCGTTGCCGTGCCGCCAGGCCTCGATCCGCGTGAGGCTGCCCGATGAACGCGCGCGTTGCCAGCCGCGCGGCCCCGGTGATGCTGCAGCTCGGCGGTATCACCCTGCACCTGCCGCCCTGGCAGGCGCTGGCGATGCCGGTCTTCATCGTGCTGACGCTCGCGATGATGATCCTGCCGCTGCCGCCGCTGATGCTCGATCTGCTGTTCAGCTTCAACATCGCGCTGTCGGTGGTCGTGCTGCTGGTCAGCGCCTACACGGTCAAGCCGCTCGACTTCGCGGTCTTCCCGACCGTGCTGCTCGTGACGACGCTGCTGCGGCTGTCGCTGAACGTCGCCTCGACCCGGGCGGTGCTGCTGAACGGTCATCTCGGCACCGACGCCGCGGGCAAGGTGATCGAGTCGTTCGCCCACTTCCTGATCGGCGGCAACTTCGCGGTCGGCATCATCGTGTTCGCGATCCTCACGGTCATCAACTTCGTCGTCGTGACCAAGGGTGCCGGCAGGATCGCCGAGGTGTCGGCGCGCTTCGCCCTCGACTCGATGCCCGGCAAGCAGATGGCCATCGACGCGGATCTCAACGCCGGCAACATCGACGCCGCCGAGGCGCAGCGCCGTCGCAAGGAGGTGTCGCTGGAGGCCGACTTCTTCGGCTCCATGGACGGTGCCTCGAAGTTCGTGCGCGGCGATGCGATGGCCGCGATCCTGATCCTGTTCATCAACATCCTGGGCGGGATCGGCATCGGTCTCTGGCAGCACAACCTTGCGCTTTCCCAGGCGGCCAACAACTACGTGCTGCTGGCCATCGGCGATGCGCTCGTTGCCCAGATACCCTCGCTCGTGGTTTCGGTGGCTGCTGCGCTGGTCGTGGCGCGTGTCGGCACCGACGACGACGTCGGGCAGCAGCTCTCCAAGCAGCTGTTCTCGATGCCCCGGGCGCTCGGTCTGACGGGGGGCGTCGTCGGCCTGCTGGGTCTGGTGCCGGGCATGCCGCACCTGGCCTTTCTGGCGCTCGCCGCCGGTTGCGGCTATGCGGCCTGGTGGCTCGCCGAGCGCCAGCGGGCCCGCGATCTGGCCGAGGAGGCCCAGCCCGCGACCGAAGGCCAGAGCGCGTCGTCCGATGCCAGCTGGGAGGACGTGTCGCCGGTCGACAGGCTGGGTCTCGAGGTCGGCTACAAGCTGATCGCGCTGGTCGACAAGCAGCAGGGCGCCGACTTGCTGTCGCGCATCAAGGGCGTGCGCAAGAAGTTCGCGGCCGAGGTCGGTTTCCTGCCGCCGCCCGTCCACATCCGCGACAACCTGGAGCTGCGCCCCGGCAGCTACCGCGTCACGCTCAAGGGCGTGGTGATCGGCGAGGGCGAGGCCTATCCCGGCATGCTGATGGCGATCAATCCCGGCAACCTGACTCTCGCGCTGCCCGGCATGCGGACCATCGATCCGGCGTTCGGGCTTGCCGCGACCTGGATCGACGAGAAGGTGCGCGACCTCGCGACGGGCTCGGGATTCACAGTGGTCGATTGCGCGACGGTGGTCGCCACCCATCTGCACCATCTGATGCAGGTGAATGCGGCGAAGCTGCTCGGACGCACCGAGGCGCAGGAGCTGCTCGACCACCTCGGGCGGCACGCGCCCAAGCTCGGCGAGGAGGTCGTGCCCAAGCTGATCCCGATCGCGGTCTTCCAGCGCGTGCTGCAGAACCTCCTCGACGAGGCCGTCCACGTGCGCGACCTGCGCGGCATCGTCGAGACCCTCGCCGAGCATGGCGTGCGCGTCCAGGATGCCGACGAACTGACCCGCGAGGTGCGAATCGTGCTCGCGCCGGCCATCGTCCAGCAGATCTTCGGGCCGGTGCGCGAGATGCCGGTGATTGCCTTCGAACCGGCGCTCGAGAACCTGCTCGTGCAGGCGCTCGCGCCGGGAGCGACCGCCGGTCTTGAGCCGGGCGTCGCCGATTTCGTGGTCAGGGGCGCGGCAGATGCCGCGCAGGCCCAGGAGGATGCCGGGTCGCCGGCCTGCCTGCTGGTGCCGGATCGGATCCGCACGCCGCTGGCGCGGCTGCTCAGGAAGGCGGCCCCGCGTCTGCGGGTGCTCGGGCACGCTGAGATACCGGAAACGCAGTCGATAAGCATCGGCCGAATCATCGGAGAGAGCAAGTGAACGTCAAACGTTTCTTCGGCAGGACCAACAAGGACGCGCTCGCCAAGCTTCGCGCGGAGTTCGGCACCGACGCGGTCGTGCTGCGCAACAAGGCGGTCAACGGCGGCGTCGAGATCCTCGCGATGCCCGACACCGCGCGCGGTGCCGGCCAGAGCGCGGCTGCGAGCCTGCCGGCGCCCGAACCCGGGTTCGACGACGCACCGGAGGCTGGGCGGTCGGCGCGCGGTGGTGCCGCCGCCTCGGGCGCCGGCGCATCGCAGGCCCTGGCGGGCGAAGGTTCCGCCCCCGTGCCGGAGATGAACACGCTGTCGTTCCAGCAGTACGTGCGCGATCGCATTGCGCGGCGCTCCGCACAGTCCGAATCCGGGGAAGCCGATGGCCCGATGCCGCGGGCCGCGGCGCAGGCGGCCGCTTCGCCGGAGGCCCCCGCTCGCGCGAGGCCGCAGCCGGCGATGCGTGCGCCTGCCGCCGAGCCGTCCGGCCTGAAGGCCACCACGCCCGACTGGCGCTTCGAGCGCGATGGACTGCGCACCGCACCCCCCGGGCCCGCGGCTGCGTCGTCCGCCGGCTTGCAGGCCGGGGCGATCGCCGAGGCGCTCGGCGAGGCCAGGGAGTCGATCACCGAGGCCGTGCAGAGTTCGGTGCTGGGCGAGTTGCGCCAGATGCGCGACTTCATCTCCGGGCAGCTGGAGGCCCTGGCCTGGTACGAGGGCACCCGCCGCCATCCGGTGCGCAGCCGCCTGCTGCGCACGCTGATGACCGCGGGCTTCTCCCCGGCGCTGGCCCGCGCCCTCGTCAACCGGCTGCCCGAGGGCTGCACGGACGAGCTCGCCGACGCCTGGGTTCGCAAGGCCCTGATTCGCAACCTGCGAGCCGATCCCGCGGGCTCGCTGATCGAGTCTGGCGGCGTGTTCGCGATCGTGGGGCCGACCGGTGTGGGCAAGACCACCTCCACGGCCAAGATCGCCGCCCGCTTCGCGCTGCGCCACGGCACCCAGTCGATCGGGCTGGTGACGGTCGATGCCTACCGGGTCGGCGGTCAGGACCAGCTGCGCAGCTTCGGCCGGATGCTGGGCGTGCCTGTCCATGTGGCCCACGACGGCCCCTCGCTGCAGGACTTCCTGCAGCTCTACCAGGGCAAGAAGCTGGTGCTTATCGATACCGCCGGCATCGGGCAGCGCGACGAGCGCGTCGACGAGTTGCTCGACTCGCTGTCGGTCGAAGGGGTGGGCAAGCTGCTGGTGGTCAACGCGGCGGCCCAGGTCGAGGCGCTCGAGGAGGTCGTCAATGCCTACCGGGGCAATGAGGCCGCGGGGATGATCATCTCCAAGATCGACGAGGCCGTTCGGCCGGGAGCTGCGATTGACTGCGCGATCCGGCACAAGATCCGGGTGATCGGCCTGGCCGACGGGCAGCGTGTGCCGGAGGACTGGCACTGGGCCGATCCGCGCGCCCTGGTCGAGAAGGCGCTGTCGGTGCCGTCGTCGCCGACCTTCGAGTTCGACGAGGAGATGCTTGGCATGATGTTCGCCAGCGCCGGCACCGCAGGCGCTGGACGGGGGCGCCGTGCGGACCTTTGACTCGCGGCACGACCAGGCCAGCGGCCTGCGTCGCCTGTTCCGGCCGCGAGGCCTGCGTCTGTTGCCGGTGGTCTCGGACCCCAGACCCGGCCTGAGTTCGGTCTTCGCGTTCAACCTGGCTGCGGCCCTGCGCCGGGGGGGCGCCCGGCCCATCGTCATCGATGCGCACCGGGATGGCGTGCCGGCCCTGGCCGGGCTGGATGCGCGGCGCGATCTGCGTGATCTCCTCGAGGGATCATGTAGCGTCGATCAGGTGCTGCGTACCAGCCGCGAGGGTCTGACCATCCTGCCAGCGCGCCACGGAGCCGGCGCGCTGGTAGCCCATCCCGGCATGGCCGAGGCGGTCTTCAGCGCGATCGCGTCGTTCCGGGACGGGTATGATGTGGCGCTGTTTCATGCGCCGGCTGCGCTGCTCGGACGGCTCCTGCCGGAACGCGGGGTCGACTTCACCTTCCTGTGCGGGTTGCAGGACGAAGATCTCACCGCAACCTATGCGTGGCTCAAGATGATGGTGCGCGACTTCGGCCTGACCCGCTTCCGGGTGGTCTTCGACGCCGGCGAGTCGGAATCCGAACTTGAGGTGGTCGGCAGGCATCGCCGGCTCGCGCAGGCGGCCGCTCGGTTCCTCGAAGCCGAGGTCGCCTTCGGCGGCTCGGTGTGGCGTGATCCCGACCTCGAGGAGGCGCTGCGCGCCCGCGCCAGTGTCTTTGCCCTGACGGCCGACGCTTCCTCCGCGCGAGCGTTCGAGCGGATCGCGACCCTCGCTCAGGATTGGCGGTTGCCCGCGTTCGCGCCGGCGGAACGGACGATCCATTAATTCGGGAACCTCCCTCGATGTACACCGCACGCGGCACGCTCGATCATCAGGCAGCCATCGACCAGTACGGTCCGATGGTGCGTCGCGTTGCCGCGCAGCTGATCGCGAAGCTGCCGGCCAATGTCGAGTTCGACGATCTCGTCCAGTCGGGAATGATCGGACTCTTCGACGCACTGTCGCGCTACCAGGCCAACCAGGGCGCGCAGTTCGAGACCTTCGCGATGCAGCGGGTGCGTGGGGCGATGCTCGATGAGCTTCGCGGCAGCGACTGGCTGCCCCGTTCGGTGCGCCGCAACCAGCGCACCATCGAGGCGGCCATCCAGAAGGTCGAACAGAGGCTGCGGCGCAGCGCGACCGACGTCGAGGTTGCCGGCGAGCTGGGCCTGCCGATCGGCGATTACCATCTGCTGCTCGGCGAAGCGCGCGGTTCGCAGCTCATCTATCTCGACGAGCTCGGTTCCGAGGATTCCGAGGAAGGTTTCCTCGACCGTCACGCCGCGGCCGCCGAGGATGCCGACCCGATGGCTCGGCTGCGCGACGAGAAATTCCGCGCGGCGCTTGCCGAGGGTATCGACGCCCTGCCGGAGCGCGAGAAGCAGGTGATGGGCATGTACTACGAGCAGGACATGAACCTGAAGGAGATCGGCGCGGTGCTCGGCGTGACGGAGTCGCGGGTCTCGCAGCTTCACAGCCAGGCGGTCGCGCGCCTGCGGGCGCGCCTGCGGGCCTGGGCATGAGTGCGCCTGCCGCGGGCACGCCGGCCGGCGTGCAGGCCGCGCGCGTGGCGCTCGGCGATGCGCAGGCGGCCGTGGTCAGCCTGGAGGGTCAGCTCAACCGGCTCGCCGAGGAGGCTGCGGACGCGGCGGCCGGATTGTCGCCCCTCAGACAGGCGGCCCTGCAGGCGCGTCTGGCGGCGCTTGAGGTCGTGATCGAGGCCCGACGGCAGCCCGCGCCCGATGCGGGTTTTCTCGTGCTTGCCGAATCGGTGCGCGATCTGGCCGCGCGCATCGAGGTCGCTGCCGAAAGAGCAGTCGAGCATCTCCTGACGCTCGATGGGCTGGTCACCGAAACGCGCCGTAACCTTGCCGACCCGGCGCAGCCGGGCGGTGGGTTGCGAACCGCGCTGGCGTGTCTGGACGCAGCCTTGCCGCAGCAGAGCGGCGCGTGCCCGGATTCAGGCCGTTCGCAGACGCAGGCCTGAACTGACACGCGCCGTGGCCGGCCCTGCCGAGTAGGTGGCACTGGGCCCGACGAGCGCCTCGAGCGCGCGTTGCTTGGCAGCCGACGACCGGTTCAGCAACTCGCGGTTGCCCTGCAGGGCGAGCTGCAGGCGACGGGCGTGCTCCGACTGGGCGGCGTCGAGGCTCGTGCGAGCCTGCGCCAGGGCAGCCGTAGCCTCGCCAAGCTGCTTGCTTGCCGCCTCGAGTGCGTCGGCATCGTCGCGGGCCAGAGCCTGCCGCTGCAAGCCGATTGCCTGATCGAGCGTGGCGAGCAGTGCGTTGATCGACAATGCACTCACGGTTGCCTCGCCCCACCGACGATCATGGTTTCCAGCAGCTCGGACGCCGCCGTGATCATGCGATCGGCGACGACATGCGGATTGACGTGGAAACGACCGTTCTCGATGGCCTCGCGCACTTCGGCGACCTTGTCGGCCCGCACGGTCGCGGCTGCCGCGTCGGTGGCTGCAAGACTCTGGGACGTGGCTGACAACTGCACCCGGTCGGTCGGGGCGACGGCAGACACGCCGCCTGCCGCCGTGCTCTGCGCGGTCGGGGTGCGTGATGCGTTCGAGGCGCGATTGACCGCGTCGATCTGGCTGCTGTCGAGATTGTTCCCTATCTTCATGACAGGCTCCCTTGGGTTGGCTCGAATTCGCTGAGCCTATGTCGGGATTATCGGCCAGGTTTGCGAGGTCTTTAGCGTTGAACAGGGGCGACGGCGGTGTTTTTTGTCACAGGCGCAACTCCAGGATGCGATCGCGCAGTGTGCCGGACACCACTCTTCCGGACTCCGTGCGCGCTCGCAGAACCTGACCGTCGCTTGCGGCCGCCAGCGCCACTCCGCTACCCGACAGGGTGAAGCCCTGTCCGGTGACGACGATCTGGACCGGGTCGCCCGGGTTGATCGTTGGCGGCACGCGAACCGCGTCGACCCGCACAGGCTGCCCCGCGGCAACCGGTCGGGTCAGCTGCTTGCCGGCGAGCGTGGTCGGATCGCCGACGAGCGGCGCGGGCTCGCGGCTGAGCTCGATTTCCTCGATGCGGAAATCGTTGGGCCCGACGATAGCGCCAGCAGCCAGCGGCTGGGCGGCCACCGCGGCCGGGCCATAGACCTGAACATGCACGGGCAACCGAACCATCCAGCTCGCCCCCGACGTGCAGCGGATGCCGACCTGGGTGCGGCCCCACAGACGGGAGCCCGGTGGCACGAAGGGCTCGGCGCGCGCACAAGGCGCAAGCTGCACTCGGGAGTCGAGCTGGCCGACCGTGAGTTCGATGCGCTGGCGCGCGGCGTCTGGGCCGAGCTCGCGCACCACCAGGCGGCGGATCGCCTCCTCGACCGGGTCGGCGGCTGGTGCTGATGCCAGCACGGCGCCCTGGCTGGCAAGCAGCGCGAGCAGCGTGGCGAGCAGGGCGCGGATGGCGGCGCGAGCAGGCATGGGTGGTCTCCTGGAACTGACCCTCCGACTCTGACAGCCCGCGTCGCCCGGTGAGGCGGGAATAGCGGTGCAGGCCGCCAGCTATTCGACGCTTAAGTTTTCGGGCGCCCGCCGAATAATCGGTCGGTCCGGTTACCAGCGGACATCACCGCCGAAGGGGGCGCGATGCTCGACCGATTCCTTCACTCGATCAACTTCCAGGGCAACGCGCTGCTGCTGCGGGCCGACCGGCAGCGCGTGCTTGCCTCCAACATCGCCAATGCCGACACCCCTGGCTACAAGGCTCGAGACTTCGACTTCGCGAAGGCGCTCGAGCAGGCAGTCACGCCGGCGACTTCCCAGAGCCCGGGCGCGCCAGCGCGCTCCCAGGCGGGGCACATCGGAGGCGCGAGGGCCGGTGCGCGCTCGACGGCCGCGCTTGCCCTCAACTACCGCAATCCCGAGCAGGCATCCCTCGACGGCAACAGCGTTGAACTCGACCGAGAGCGCGCGAACTTCGCCGACAACTCGGTCCGGTACGAGGCGACGCTGCGCTTCATCAACGGCGGCGTGCGAACGATGCTGTCGGCGATACGCGGCGAGTGAGCCGCCGGCGCCGAACGTCCGAACCTGAACGGAGTCCACGATGTCGCTGTCACGCATCTTCGAGATCAGTTCCACCGCGGTCGCGGCGCAGAGCCAGCGCCTGAACGTGGTCGCCTCGAACCTGGCGAACGCCGACAGCGTCGCCGGGCCCGAGGGCCGCGCTTACCGCGCGCGGCAGGTTGTTTTCGAGGCACGGCAGGCGGCCAGCACCGACGGCGTGTCGGGCGTGCGCGTCAGCCGCATCGTCGAGGACGAGTCGCCGGGCAGGCGCACCTTCGACCCCAAGCATCCGCAAGCCGACGGCGAGGGCTACGTGACCTCGAGCAATGTCAACACCGTCGAGGAGATGGTGAACATGATCGCCGCCTCGCGCTCGTACCAGAACAACGTCGAAATACTCAACACCACCCAGCAGCTGCTGCTCAAGACGCTGCAGCTCGGCCAGTGACCCCGGAGACACCCGTGACCGCCATCGCCGCCAACGACACATCCGCCGCGCGCATCGCGCAGGCCCAGGCCGCCGCCGCGGCGCAGCGCTCGGCAAGCCCGGCGGCAGCCGGCTCGACCGACACCGCGGCCGGCACCGAAGACCGCTTCCTGAAGCTTCTGGTGGCGCAGATGCGCAATCAGGACCCGTTGAATCCGATGGACAACGCCCAGGTGACCACGCAGCTCGCGCAGATCAACACGGTGCGCGGCATCGAGACGCTCAACGGCTCGGTGACCAAGCTCGTCGAGCGCGGCGATCGGACCTCGGCGCTCGACTCGGTCGGAGCACTGGGTCGCAACGTGCTGGTGGCTGGCGATCGTTTCGATCGCCGCGAGGGCGAGGGCGCCACCCGGCTCGGGGTCGAGCTGGCGGGTTCGGCGCGCCGCGCGCTGGCCGAGGTCGTCGATGCCTCGGGCGCCGTGGTCTTCAGCCGGCAGCTCGATGCGCCGGGCGCCGGGGTCAGCACCTTCGAGTGGAACGGCATGCTGCAGGGGGGCGCGGCGGCCCCGCCCGGCAGCTATCGCCTGCGGGTGAGCGCGACGTCTGACTCGGGTCAGACCGTGGCCGCAACGGCGCTGTCGCCGGCGCGGGTCGTCGGCGTGGCGCAGGATGCCACCGGCGTGCGCCTCG
>JBILUW010000378.1:0-2892 GCA_044370795.1 Burkholderiaceae bacterium | reverse complement strand
CGACGATCAGGATGATCAGGTCGGGAAAGCTCATCCAGGCGTCGACGAAGCGCTGGGTGACCAGGTCGGTCTTGCCGCCGAGGTAGCCGGTGAGGATGCCGATGACAACCGACACCACGGTGGCCAGCGTGGCCGCCGACAGGCCGATGATCACCGACAGTTGCGCCCCGTGCAGGCAGCGCGAGAGCATGTCGCGGCCGAGGTTGTCGGTGCCGAACGGATACTCGAGCGAGGGCGCCTTCAGGCGGTTCAGCGGGCTGATCTCGTTCATGCCGTACGGCGCGAGGAAATCGGCGAATACGCCGCAGAACAGGAAGATCAGGAAGACCACGCCGCCGGCCGCCCCGAGCGGCTTGGTGCGGAACAGCCGGTAGACGAATCCCGGGGGCTTGGGGCGCGCGACGGCGGCGCCCGCGGAAGTGACTGCCGCGCTCATCAGCGTACCCTCACGCGCGGGTCGAGCAGGCCGTAGCTCAGGTCGACCACGAGATTGATCAGCATCACGGCCAGCCCGACCACCAGGAACACGCCGGTGATGATCGGGTAGTCGCGCTGGTTGACGGCGTCGAGCAGCAGCGTGCCCATGCCCGGGATGCCGAAGATCTGCTCGATGATGACCGCCCCGCCGATCACCAGCGGCGCCTGCAGGCCGATCAGGGTGACGACCGGGATCAGCGCGTTGCGCAGCGCGTGCCGGAACACCACCAGGCGCTCGGGCAGCCCCTTGGCCGCCGCCGTCCGGATGTAGTCCTGTCGCAGCACCTCGAGCATCATCGTGCGCGTCATGCGCATCGTGACCGCCGACAGCGCCGCGCCGAGCACCGCGCCTGGCACCAGCATCTGCTTGAGGTTGCCCCAGGGGTCTTCGGTGAACGGGATGTAGCTGACCTCGGGCGACCAGCCCCAGTAGATCGAGGGGATCACGACCACCATGGTGCCGAGCCAGAAGCTCGGCACGGCCAGCAGCAGGATCGAGAACGAGCGCGCGATGTAGTCGCCTGTGGTGTCCTGGCGGATCGCCGAATAGATGCCCACCGGCAGCGCGATGCTCAGACCGATCACGATGGCGATCAGCCCGAGTTCGAAGGTGGCCGGGATGCGCTCGGCAAGCCGGTCGACCACGGGGGTCGACTGCCACAGCGAGTTGCCCATGTCGCCGCGCAGCAGGTTGCCCACCCAGGCGAGGTACTGCGACCAGATCGGCTGGTCGAGCCCCAGCGCCTTCACCAGCGCCTCGCGGTCCATCTTGCCGGCGCTGATGTCGTTCTGGCTGAGCATCATGTCGATGATGTCGCCCGGGATCAGCCGCACCGTGGTGAACACGATGATGCTGGCGAAGATCAGTGTGGGAATCAGCGCCAGCAGCCGGCGCAGGATGTAGGCCTGCATCGCTCAGTTCGCGCGCGGTGCGCGCCGGGGTGCGCGCCCGGCTCGATGCCCCGCGATGGCGCGCATCGGCGTACCCGTATTTCGAGAGCGACGGGCCATATCGGGCTCGACGGCGATCCGGCCTGGTCGCTGGCTCATGGGTCTCTCTCCCGGGCAGCGCCTCCGCTCCCTGGTTGGGAGTCTGTCGAGGTCGTGGCCAACTCTAGATCACAAGCCGAAGCGGTCGCAAGAACGCCGCCGGGGAGGCGGGCGCGATGCGGAAGGGACGCATACCGGAATTTCGAATTTCCGCAGTGCACGGGTTCGGGTCGGGTTCGCGCCCCGCTTCCCGACGGGGCTGCGGCGCGGGCGGGCGCAGCCTTGTGGCAAGCTTGGATCTCCCGGCGCGCAGGCGCCGCCAGCCGAGATCTCCGCCATGAACACTGCGGTCGAGAGCGCCACGCACGAAGCCTTCCGCATCGAGTGCCGGGCCTGGCTCGAAGCCAACTGCCCGCCCGAGATGCGCCAGCCGGTCACCTCCGAGAACGACGCCTGCTGGGGCGGGCGCAACTTCGTCTTCCAGTCCGAGGCGCAGCGCGCCTGGATGACCCGCATGGCCGCTCAGGGCTGGACCGTGCCCGACTGGCCGCGCGAATACGGCGGGGCGGGGCTGTCGCGCGCGCAGGTGAAGGTGCTGCGCGAGGAGATGCGCGCGCTCGGCTGCCGCTCGCCGCTGGACAGTTTCGGCATCTGGATGCTGGGCCCGGCGCTGCTGCGCTATGGCAACGCCGAGCAGAAGGCCGAGCACCTGCCGCGCATCGCCCGCGGCGAGATCCGCTGGTGCCAGGGCTACTCCGAGCCCAATGCCGGTTCCGACCTCGCCTCGCTGGCCACCCGGGCCGAGCCGCAGGGCGACCATTTCGTCGTCAACGGCCAGAAGATCTGGACGTCGTACGCCGACAAGGCCGACTGGATCTTCTGCCTCGTGCGCACCGACTTCTCCGCGAAGAAGCACGAGGGCATCAGCTTCCTGCTGTTCGACATGGCCTCGCCCGGCGTCACCACCCGACCCATCCAGCTGATCTCGGGCAAGTCGCCGTTCTGCGAGACCTTCTTCGATAACGTCCAGGTACCGCGGCGCAATCTGGTCGGCGAGATGAACCGCGGCTGGGAGATCGCCAAGTACCTGCTCACCCACGAGCGCGCCTCGATCAGCGGCATGGGCACCCGCAGCGCCGGCCGGCCGCTGCCCGAGACGGCGCTCGCCTCGGTGGGCGCCGATCCGCAGGGTCGCCTGGCCGATCCGCTGCTGCGGGCGCGGCTGGCGGAGTTCGAGGTCGACGAGGCCGCGTTCGGGCTGATGCTCGAGCGCACCGGCGATCTCGCCCGCCAGGGCCAGTCCGACCCGGCCTTCTCGTCGGTGCTCAAGTACTACGGCGCCGAGCTCAACAAGCGGCGCTACGAGCTCGCGATGCAGGCCGCCGGCAGCGACGGTCTCGAGTGGGAAAGCGAGCGCTCCGACGA
>JBILUW010000126.1:0-10866 GCA_044370795.1 Burkholderiaceae bacterium | reverse complement strand
CCGCTTCACGCCAACCTACCCCATGGGCATCTACCGATGCCGCGAGGGATGGCTGGGCATCACGGTGGTCACGCCGCTGCAGTGGGCGTCGTTCTGCGATCTGCTGGGCATGCCCGAGCTCGCCCATCACCCCGACTATCACATGGGCCCCGACCGGCTGCGCTTTGCCGACACGCTCGAGCCCCGGATCGAGGCGGCGCTCGCCCGCGAGAGCGCGGCGCACTGGTTCGCGCAGGGCCTCGAACGGAAGATTCCGTTCGCGGTCGTGCCCGATCCGGCCGGCGTGCTAGATGTGCCGCCGTTTCGCGAGCGCGGCGCCATCGTGCCGATCGACTCGGGCGGCCGCCGGTTCGAGGCGCCGGGCTGCCCGTTCCGGCTCACCGTCACCCCGCCCGCGGCCGGTGGTCGCGTGCCTGCGCCGGGCCAGACGCCGCTGGCCGAGGTCTGGCGCGAGCCGCTCGAGCCCCGACCCCATGCCGGGCCGTCGCGGCGCGAGGGTGTCGGCACCGCCGGTCCGCTGGCCGGCCTGCGCATCATCGACCTGTCGATGGGCTGGGCCGGGCCGCTGGCCAGCCGCCACCTGGCCGATCTCGGCGCCGACGTCATCAAGGTCGAGGCCTGCGGCTATCCCGACTGGTGGCGCGGCACCAGCCAGAGCCAGACCGATTTCGAGCAGCGGCTCTACGAGAAGCTGCCGCGCTTTCTCGCGATGAACCGCAACAAGCGGGGCATCACGCTGGACCTCACCTCGCCCGACGGCGCGGCGCTGCTGCGCGAGCTGGTGCGCGGGGCCGACGCTGTGATCGAGAACTACTCGAGCCAGGTGCTGGCGAAGATGGGGCTGGCCTGGTCGGACCTGAAGGCGGTGAACCCGTCGCTCGTGATGGTGTCGATGGCGGCCTACGGCGCCACCGGCGCCTGGAGCGATTGCCGCGCCTACGGCTCGACGCTCGAGCAGGGCTCGGGGCTGCCCTCGGTGTGCGGCCGCGACGGTGACCCCCCGGTGATGAGCCACATCGCGCACGGCGATGCGGTTGGCGGACTGAATGCCGCCTGCGCGATGCTGGTGGCCCTGCGCCATCGCGCACTGACCGGGCAGGGCCAGCACGTCGACATCGCGCAGGTCGAGTGCATGCTGCCCTTCGTCGCGCCCTGGGTGGCCGAGCAGTCGGCCAATGGGCGGGTGGGCCCACGGCTGGGCAACCGGCATCCGGATCACGCGCCGCACGGCATCTGGCGCTGCGCGGGCGACGACGAGTGGCTGCTGATCGCGGTCACCGACGACGCCGCATGGCGATCGCTGTGCGAGGTGCTCGCCGAGCCGGCGCTCGCGGCCGATCCCGAACTGGCCACCGCGGCCGGGCGCCAGCGTCACGCCGACCGGCTCGATGCGCGCATCGCCGCCTGGTGCGCCACCCGCGGCGCCGAGGCGGCGATGCAGGCCCTGCAGGCCGCCGGGGTTGCCGCCGGCGCCGTGCTCTCGCCCCTTTCGGTCTACCGGGCCCCGGCGCTGCATGCGCGCGGGCTCATCCGCATGGTCGAGCGCGCGCATGTCGGCGCCCATCCGCTGGTGATGGCGCCCTACCGCCGCGACGGCGCCCCGCCGCCGGTGCACTGGCCGGCGCCCACGATGGGCCAGTTCAACCGCGAGGTGCTCGGCGCGCTGCTCGGCCTGCCGGACGCCGAACTCGAGCGGCTCACCCTCGCGGGCGTCATCGGCGATTCGCCGCTGCCGCCGGCGCAGCGCCGCCGCACGGTGCGGCCGCCGGCGGCCCCGCGGTGAGCAAGGCGGCGTCGCCGATCGCGCCTCTGGCGCGTTGAAACAGTCCGCGCCTCTGGCGCGTTGCAACGCTTGCGAGCGCAACCTTCGGATCCCTGACCGCATGACCATCACCCGACTGCTGATCGCCAACCGTGGCGAGATCGCCATCCGCATCGCCCGCGCCGCCGCCGGGCTGGGCATCCGCACCGTTGCCATCCACGCGCAGGACGATGCGCTGTCGCTGCACGTGCGCAAGGCCGACGAGAGCCGCGCGCTGCCCGGCACCGGCGTGCCGGCCTCTCTCGACATCGACGCCGTGATTGCCGCGGCCCGTGACGCCGGCTGCGACGCGGTTCATCCTGGCTACGGCTTTCTCAGCGAGAACGCGGCGTTCGCCGAGCGCTGCGCGCAGGCCGGGCTGGTCTTCGTGGGCCCCTCGCCGCAGACGCTCGCGCTGTTCGGCGACAAGGCCGCCGCGCGTGGCCTCGCGCAGCGCCTGGGCGTGCCGGTGATGCCGGGGACCGGCGGACCCACCAGCCTCGAGCAGGCGCTCGCCTTCTTCGCGAGCCAGCAGGGCGGCGCCGGCGGCGAGGCGGCGGTGATGATCAAGGCGGTGGCCGGCGGCGGTGGCCGCGGCATGCGGATCGTGCGCTCGGCCGCCGAGCTGCCCGCGGCCTGGGAGCGCTGCCGCTCGGAGGCGCAGGCCGCCTTCGGCCATCCCGAGGTGTATGTCGAACGGCTGTTCGAGTCGGCGCGCCACATCGAGATCCAGGTGCTCGGCGACGGCTCCGGCGCGGTCACGCACCTGTGGGAGCGCGAGTGCAGCCTGCAGCGCGAGCGCCAGAAGGTGGTCGAGATCGCGCCCGCGCCCGGGCTCGATCCGGCGTTGCGCGACCGGCTGATCGCCGCCTCGCTGGCGATGGCCGCCGACGTGGCCTACCGCAACGTCGGCACCTTCGAGTTTCTCGTGGACGCCACCGGCCGTGGCGACGCGGGCTACGCCTTCATCGAGGCCAACCCGCGCCTGCAGGTCGAGCACACCGTGACCGAGGAGGTCACCGGTGTCGACATCGTCCAGACGCAACTGCGTCTGGCCGCCGGCGCGAGCCTGGTCGAGCTCGGCCTGGCCACGGGCAGCGTGCCCGCGCCGCTGGGCATGGCCATCCAGCTGCGCATCAACATGGAGACGCTCACTGGGCAGGGCACGGTGCGGCCCGCCGGCGGCACGCTCTCGGCCTTCGAGCCGCCCTCGGGCCCCGGCGTGCGGGTCGACGGTTTCGGCTATGCCGGCTACCGCACCAGCCCGCGCTACGACTCGCTGCTCGCCAAGCTGATCGTGCACGCCCGCGCCGGTGGCCTGCCCGAGCTGGCCGCGCGCGCCTACCGCGCCGCCTGCGAGTTCCGCATCGAGGGGGTGGCCACCAACCTGCCGGTGCTGCAGAACCTTCTGCGCCTGCCGCTGTTCCTCGAGGCCGCCTTCGACACCCGCTTCATCGAGCGCCACGCCGCGCAGCTGGTCGCCGACGCCGGCCACCAGCGGCTCTTCCATGAGGCGCCTGTGCGCGGCGGCGCCGCGGCGCGGCGCGCCGGCGCACAGGTCGATCGCAGCGATCCGCTCGCGGTGCTGCGCCACGGCCGCGAGGACGCGCAGGCGGGCGTGGCGGCGGTGATCGACGAAGCGCCTGCCACCGCCTGGGATCCGTCGGCCGAGGCCGACGCGCCGGCCGGCTGCGTGGCGCTGCCCGCGCCCATCCAGGGCACGATCGTCAGCATCGGCGTGGCGGTGGGCGATGCGGTCGCCGCCGGCCAGCCGCTGCTGGTGATGGAATCGATGAAGATGGAGCACGTGATCGAGGCGGTCACCGCCGGCATCGTGCGCGAGCTGCGCGCCGCGCCCGGCGATCCGCTGCTCGAGGGCCAGCCGCTGCTGTATCTGGAGCCGGCCGAGGTCGGCCAGGCCACGGCGCGCGCCGACGAGGCCATCGACCTCGACCGCATCCGGCCCGATCTGGCCGAGGTGGTCGCCCGTCAGGCGATCACGAAGGACGCCGCGCGTCCCGACGCGGTGGCCAAACGCCGGCGCACCGGCCAGCGCACCGCGCGCGAGAACATCGAGGACCTGTGCGACGAGGGCAGCTTCACCGAGTACGGCTCGCTGGTGCTGGCCGCGCGGCGGCTGCGCATGCCGATGGACGAGCTGATCCGCACCACCCCCGCCGACGGCATGGTGATGGGTCTGGGCCATGTCAATGGCGCGCTCTTTCCCGAGACCGAGTCACGGTGCGTGGCGATGTCCTACGACTACACGGTGCTGGCGGGCACGCAGGGCAAGAAGAACCATGCCAAGAAGGACCGGATGTTCGAGATCGCGCACCAGTGGCGGCTGCCGCTGGTGCTGTTCGCCGAGGGTGGCGGCGGGCGCCCGGGCGATACCGACCAGGTCTTCGCGGCCAACCTGATCACCGAGGCCTTCCAGCGCTTCGGGCGGCTGAGCGGCCTGGTGCCGCTGGTGGGCATCGCCTCGGGCCGCTGCTTCGCCGGCAACGCGGTGCTGCTGGGCTGCTGCGACGTGGTCATCGCCACCCGTAACGCCACCATCGGCATGGGCGGGCCGGCGATGATCGAGGGCGGCGGGCTCGGGGTGTACCGCCCCGAGGAGGTCGGCCCGATCGACGTGCAGACCCGCAACGGCGTGGTCGACATCGCCGTCGAGGACGAAGCCGAGGCGGTGCGCGTGGCGCGCCAGTACCTGTCCTACTTCCAGGGCCCGGTAAAGGACTGGAGCTGCGCCGACCAGCGCGAGCTGCGCGCGGCCATTCCCGAGAACCGGCTGCGGGTCTATGACGTGCGCAAGGTGATCCGGCTGATCGCTGACACCGACAGCTTCCTCGAGCTGCGCGAGCGCTTCGGCCCGTCGATGATCACCGCCTTCCTGCGCATCGAGGGCCGGCCGATGGGTCTGCTCGCCAACAACCCGGCGCATCTGGGCGGCGCGATCGACAGCGAGGCCGCCGACAAGGCGGCGCGCTTCATGCAGCTGTGCGACGCCTTCGACATTCCGCTGCTGTCGCTGTGCGACACCCCGGGCAACATGGTGGGCCCCGATTACGAGAAGACCGCGCTGGTGCGCCACTGCTGCCGGCCCTTCGTGATCGGCGCCAACCTCGAGATCCCGGTGTTCACCGTGGTGCTGCGCAAGGGCTACGGCCTGGGCGCCCAGGGCATGGCCGGCGGCGGCTTTCATGCGCCCTTCTTCGCGGTGGCCTGGCCCACCGGCGAGTTCGGCGGCATGGGTCTGGAGGGCGCGGTGAAGCTGGGCTACCGCAACGAGCTCGCCGCCATCGAGGATCCGGTCGAGCGCAAGGCCGCCTACGACAAGCGGGTGGCCGGCATGTACGAGCAGGGCAAGGCGCTCAGCGCGGCGTCGCTGTTCGAGCTCGACGATGTCATCGATCCGGCCGACACCCGGCGCTGGATCATGGCCGGGCTGAGGGCGCTGCCGCCCAAGGCGCCGCGCACCGGCAAGCGGCGCGCCTGGGTCGATACCTGGTAGGCGACGGCCCGGTCTGAGCCGCCGGGCGGGCTCGCAGCCGCGGCCGCCCCCGCAAGCCGGGGGCGCGTGCCGCGGCGGCCGCCGGCCTCAGCTCAGCGCCGCGTAGCGCTCGAGGTGGTGGTCGGCATCGCCGAAGCGCTGCGCGATCATCGTGAGGCGGCGGAAGGTGTGCGACACCTTCATCTCCTCGGTCATGCCCATGCCGCCGTGCAGCTGCACCGACTCCTGGCTGATCAGGCGCGCGACGTCGGCGATCTTGACCTTGGCCATCGACACCGCGCGCTGGCGCTCGGCCGCGTCGGTGCTGCCGTCGACCCGGGCGGCGGCCAGGATGGCCATCGAGCGCGCCTGCTCGCAGCTGATGTACATCTCGACCATCCGGTGCTGCAGCACCTGGAACGACGAGATCGCCACGCCGAACTGCTTGCGGTTCTTGGTGTACTCGAGCGTGGCGTCGATCGCGTGCTTCATCGCGCCCACCGCGTCGGCGCACAGCAGCGCGGTGGCGAAGTCGACCGCCTCCTCGATCACCGGCAGCGCCGCGCCGTCGGCACCGAGCAGCGCGTCGGCCGGCAGGCGCACGCCGCTGAAGCTGACGTCGGCAGCGCGCTGGCCATCGACGGTGCGGCAGGCCGACAGCCGCACGCCGGCGGCCTGCGGGTCGACCACGAACAGGCTCGCGCCTGCGGCGGTGCGCGCCGACACGATCAGCCGGCTCGCCGAGGGCGCGCCGATGACCACGGTCTTGTCGCCATCGAGCACCCAGCCGCCGTCGGCGGCGCGCGCCTGCGTGGTCTGCGGGTCGAGCGCGTAGCGGCGGCCCGGTTCGAGGCCGGCGAAGGCCAGCCGCACGCTGCCGTCGGCCACGCCGCGCAGCAGCGCCTCGCGCTGCGCGGCCGAGCCGGCGCGCGCGACCATCCGCGCGCCCAGGCCGACGGTCTCGATCAGCGGCTCGACGACCAGCGCCTCGCCGCAGGCCTCCAGGGGCGCCATCAGGTCGACCGCGCCGCCGCCGAAGCCGCCGTCGGCCTCGGGCAGCGCGAGCGCGGTCAGGCCCAGCTCGGCGAAGGTGGCCCAGACCGCGTCGCTGATGCCGGTGTCGGAGCGGACGATCGCCTTGCGCTTGTCGAAGTCGTAGGCGTTGGCCAGGTAGCGGCGGACCGAGTCGGCCAGCTGCTGCTGCTCTTCGGTGTAGTCGAAGTTCATGGTGTTCTCCGTGCCGCGCTCAGAGGCCCAGCGTCGCCTTGGCGATGATGTTGCGCTGGATCTCGTTGGATCCGGCGTAGATGCTCGCCTTGCGGTAGTTGAAGTAACGCGGCGCCAGGCGCGAGTGCAGCGGATCGACCTCGCCGCCGTCGACGGCGACGAAGGGCTGCGCCTCGGGGCCCACCGCCTGCATCATCAGCTCGGTGATCGCCTGCTGGACCTCGGTGCCGCGGATCTTGAGCATCGACACGTCGGCGCCCGGGGGCTGGCCGCTGCGGCGCATGCGGTCGAGAAAGCGCATCGCGGTGAGTTCCAGCGACATCAGCTCGATTTCCACCCGCGACAGGCGGTCGCGGAAGCGCGCGTCTTCGAGCAGCGGGCGGCCGTTGCGCTGCTCGCGCCCGGCGATCGCGCGCAGCGTAGCCAGTTCGCGGCGCGACGCGCCCACCCGCGCCGAGCCCATGCGCTCGTGGCCGAGCAGGTACTTGGCCACCGTCCAGCCCTTGTTCTCCTCGTGCACGAGGTTCTCGAGCGGCACCTTCACGTCCTCGAAGAACACCTCGTTCACCTCGTGGCCGCCGTCCATCAGGATCAGCGGACGCACGGTGATGCCGGGGGTCTTCATGTCGATCAGCAGGAAGCTGATGCCTTCCTGGCGCTTGGCCGCCGACGGGTCGGTGCGCACCAGGCAGAAGATCCAGTCGCCGTAGTGGCCCAGCGTGGTCCAGATCTTCTGGCCATTGACCAGGTAGTGGTCGCCCTGGCGCTCGGCGCGGGTCTTGAGCGAGGCGAGGTCGGAGCCCGAGCCCGGCTCGGAGTAGCCCTGCACCCAGAAGTCGTCGCCCTCGCGGATGCGCGGCAGGTAGCGGTTCTTCTGCGCGTCGGTGCCGAAGTGCAGCAGCACCGAGGCGCACATGCTCGGGCCGAAGCTGGGCAGCACCGGCGCGCCGGCCAGGCCGAATTCCTCGTCGAAGATGTAGCGCTGGGTGATGTCCCAGCCGGTGCCGCCCCACTCGACGGGCCAGTGCGGCACGGCCCAGCCCTTGGCGGCGAGGATCTTGTGCCAGCGCAGGAAGTCTTCCTTGCTGAGCGAGCGGTAGTTGACGACCTTGTCGCGGATGTCGGCGGGCAGGTTGGCGGCCAGCCAGCCGCGTACCTCGTCGCGGAAGGCGAGTTCGTCGGCGGAGTAGCTGAGGTCCATGATGACTTCCTCGTGATGAGCGGTCGGCGGCATGGGCCGCCGGGGCGAAAGTATCGGCGATCGGGCGCGCTCGCCGCTCAGGCCGGGGTGGGTTCCCGGAATCGGGTGCCGGGCGCCGGCGGCGGCTCGGGGCCGCCGGCAAAGCACTGGGCGCAGGCCATCCAGCGGCGCGCCGCCTCGCCGTGCACCGCGAGCCGCGTGTCGGCGATGTTGCGCACCTGCGTGACCACCTGACAGAACTCGGAGGCGCTGCCCTCGATGAGCCCGCTGTCGCTGCCCTCGTGCCAGGTCCAGATCGCGCCCGAGGGCGCGGTCAGCCGCACCTGCGGCGGCTCGGCCGGGGGCGGGGTGCCGCGCACCGAGAACGTCCAGCCGTAGGTGTTGATGCCGAGGGTCGCGATGTTGCGGATGCGGTCGGCGTCGCGGCGCTCGGCGCCGAGCAGGTCGTAGACCGCCTGGCCGTGCGCCCAGGTCTCCATCAGCCGCGCGGTGATGCTCGAGCGCACGCTCATGTCGGGGCCCGACCACTTCACCCTGCGCCGCGGGTCGGCCAGCGCGAAACGCTCGGCCACGTGCCGCACGCGCGCGATCCAGGCCTCGCGCAGCGCGCGCCCGCCCAGGCCCGCGCACCAGGCGCGCTCGAAGTCGCGGATAGGAATCTTGCCGCGCTGCGGCGTCCAGCCGCCGACCAGCGCGACGAAGGCCGGCTCGTCTTCGAGGGCCAGCAGCGCCGCGTTGTTCCAGACGTGCAGATGGCGCAGCACCTCGTCGATCGTCCAGCCCTTGAAGCGTGTGGCGCGGGCGTAGTCGGCGTCGGCGAGCGGCTCGAGCAGCGCATGCAGGGCCTCGGATTCGGCACGGAAGTCGGCGGGCTGCTCGAACATGGCGGGATACACTCGTGGCAACGGAAACGACATGCGAGGAGAGTGGCGATGACCGGCATCCGCAGGATCGATCACGTGGCGATCGCGGTGCGCGACTGCGACCAGGCCACCGCCCAGTACCAGCGCCTGCTCGGTGCCCGGCACATCCGCACCGAGGTGCTGCGCGAGAAGGCCGGCATGGTGAAGGTAGCCTACATGCAGATCGGCGAGAACGTGCTGTCGCTGGTCCAGTCGCTGGAACCCGACGGCTTCATCAACCAGCACATCGACAAGCACGGCGAGGGCCTGCACCACCTCGGCCTGGAGGTCGACGACCTCGCCGCCTTCTGCGCGCGCGTCGAGGGCGAGGGCTACCGCATCCCGCTGCGCGACGAGTTCAGCAACCGCAGCGAGGTGGTGCTGCGGCCGCGCGACGCCAACGGCGTGGTGCTGCAGGTGCTGCAGTGGAAAGGCGGCAGCGGCGACACCGTCGAGCAGCGCATCGAGCGCATCCTGGCGCTGCAGAACCAGCCCGAGTAGCCGGCCGCTCGCGTCATCGTTGCGCGCGCAACGATCTCAGGCGGTCAGCGCCCGGTAGACCTTGCTCAGTTCGCGCGGCAGCGCCGCCACCTCGTCGATCACCAGGTAGCGCTCGTCGGGGCACATCCGGCGCAGGTAGTCGTGGCCGGCCGGGTCGATGGTCACGCAGAAGGTCTGCACGCCGGCATGCTGCGCCTCGCGCAGCGCCTGCGCGGTGTCCTGGATGCCGTACTCGTCGTCGTTGCGGTCGGGGCCGTAGTCGCGGTCCTGCGGGTAGCCGTCCGAGATCACGATCAGCACCTTCAACCGGGTCGCCTGCATCTGCAGCCTGGCCACCGCGTGGCGGATCGCCGGGCCCATGCGCGTCGAGCGGCGCGGCTGCATCGCGGCGAGCGCCGCCCACTCGCGGGCGCGCAGCCGGTCGTCGAAGTCCTTGGCGACGTGGAACTCGACGTCGTCGCGGCCGTAACCCGAGAAGCCCCAGATCGCGTAGCTGTCGCCCAGTGTCTCGAGCGCCTGCGCCATCAGCGCGAGCGACTCGCGGGCCACATCGATCACGCGCCGCTTCGGCGGCTCCGGGAGCAGCGGCTCGCGCGCGCTCCAGTTGCCCCACACGTACTCGCCGTCGGGCGGCGGCGGCGGTTCGGGCGGCGGCGGGGGCGCTTCGGGATCGGGCACCGGGAAGTCGGTCGATGCGCTCATGTCGAGCAGGAAGGCGGCCGACACCTCGCGCAGCGCGCGGTCGCGGCGGCGGTACACGTGCTCGTCGGTCGCGTGGCCGGCGCGGCGATCGACCGCGGCCTCGATCACGCCGTCGAGCTCGATCTCCTCGCCGTCGCTCACCCGGCGCACCCGCACGTAGGCGTCGGGGCGGATGAAGCGGAACTGCCGCCGCACCTCGTGGATCAGCTCGCCGTGGCGCCGGCGCACCTGCTCGGGCAGGTCGTGGTCGTCGCCGCGCAGCCGGTACTCGTAGAGCCGGCACCAGCCCTTCAGGTAGCCCTGCCGGTGGTAGTCCCACTCGTCGTAGAGCCAGCTGCGCGTGGCGTCCTTGGGCAGGCCGAAGGCGCGCCGCAGCGCCGATTCGTCGGCCATGCGGCGGCGCTCGGCCTGTGCCGGCGTCTCGGGCTGCGCGTCGGTCTCGGCGCCGTCGGCCTCGGGAGGCTGCGCGTCGGGCAGCAGGCCGGTGTGCCCGCCGCGCAGTTGCCGCTGCACGAGCTCGGGGCGCAGTTCGCCACGGAAGTCGATCGCATCGCCCTCGAAGAAGGCGTCGAGGTCGGGCAGCGGCGCCTCGTCGTCGCCCTCCTCGCCGGCATCGCCCGCGCCGGCGGCCCGCGCCGCGCTGCCCGGTGGCGCCGGGTGCGCGGGCTCGTCGGGGTCGATGTCGACGCGCGCCGGCACGCCCAGCACGGCCAGGCAGGCGGCGGTTGCGGCGGCGGTGTCGTACACGCTGGCATCGGGCGCCGCGGCCGCGGCCGCAGCCCTCAGCAGGGCCGCCAGCCGTCCGGTCCGATCGTGGGCGAGCAACTGCGGCGCGTCGGCGCCCAGCGTGTAGCGCAGCAGCGACTCGGCCAGCGCCGCCGCCGGCTGGGTGGTGCCATCGGGCAGCGGCGGGCGGTCGGCCAGCGCGCGCGCCAGCACCCGGGCGAGATCGTGCCGGGCGCCCGGATAGCGGCGCGTCAGCGCCCGGTCGATGCGCATGTCCTCGAGCATCATGAACAGCCGGCGCACGCGCCCCGGC
>JBILUW010000377.1:0-2926 GCA_044370795.1 Burkholderiaceae bacterium | reverse complement strand
CCATGCCCGCGCCGGGCGCGCGCAGGCCGGGGTCCGCGAGCCGAGAGCGCGAACCGGCGCGCAGCGTGCGCAGGCCCGTCGTGGTCAGGACATCGGCGAGGCCGTCGCGCACCTCGACCTGCGCGACGTCGCACGGATACAGACCCGACGACGACGGGGTCTCGCAGGCGATGTCGAGCGCGGCGTTCTGGCGCACCCCCACCAGGTTGCCGGCCTGGATCAGCAGTCCGTACAGCCGCGCCCGCGCCTGCGGCGGCGTCGCCACGCACATCACGCCGTCGATCAGATCGAGCCGGATCGCGCGCCGACCCTGCTCGTCCTCCTCGGCGCGCAGGGCCAGGCGGGTGCCCGGTCCGAGCACCAGCCGCGAGCCGTCGTCCAGACCGATGACGGCCTCGACCTCGCCGACGACCAGCACGTCGCCCAGGAACAGCGGTGCGTCGATCGCGGCGTCGAGCGAGGCCGTGCCGTCGCGCAGGCGCCGCAGCGGCTGCTCGGAGGCGAGCACGCGGCCCAGGCGCCCGGACTGCGGCAGCACGCCCTCGTAGTCGGAGTCCTGGCCCGGGTCGCATTCGGCCTCGCAGATGCGCACCGCGAAGTCGGTGCCGCGGATGCCGATCGTGGTGTCGTTGGCCTTGAGCTCGAAGGCGGCCTGGTCGCCGCGCTTGCCGATCTGGCCCGAGACCATGCGCAGCCAGCCCTTGAGCAGCTGCATCGAGACCTGGTCGTTGACCGGATCGTCGGCCTTGAAGCTGAAGCCACGGATGGCCATGGCCGACTCCGGGCGCAGCGCGACCCGCGAACCGTCACCGAAGACCACGAGCGCGAAGGCGCCCTTCTGCGTGCCGACGGTATCGCCGACGAAGAGCTCGGTGCCGACCGGCACGATGCGCACCTGCCCGCCCGTGGGCTGCTGGAACACGGTGCCGGTGACGCTGCGCAGGACCGCGGCGGCCTTGCCGGCCTGGGCGGTGCCCGGTGCCGGAGCCAGCGCGAGGGCCAGAGCTGCGAGCGCGGCGAGCGCCCTCAGGCATGCGCCGAGCGGTTTCAGCACCCGCTTCTCCGGGGGCCGGACCCGCTCGGGCTGGCGGTGGAGCCGGTGTAGCTCACCTCGCGGTTGGCCGTCGACCGCGTGTTCTCTTCGGGAGCGTCGGGCAGGTCGAGGGAGCGCAGTACCGTGCGGCGCACGGATGCGGGCGCGGCGGATTCGGAGCCCGAGGAGGGGGAGGATTCCGCGGAGGAGGAGGAAGATCCCGATGTCGAGGAGGCCCCTGAGGACGAGGACCTACCCGAAGCCGAGGACGTGGTCTCGGTGCCGGTCGAGTTGAGCGGCGGACTCCCGGGCGCCGACACCTCAGGCGTGGTCACCGAAGCGCCTGTCGGCGACGCCGCCGACGACATCGTCGATACGATCATCGACGTGGAGCTCGTCGTGAGCGCGGATCCCGGTTGCAGCAGCGTGGCGCCGGCGAGCTGGGTCTGCGCGATCAGCGCGGCCTCGGCAACGAGCGCGGCCGAGGGCAGCGAGACGACACCCTGCGCCGCTCCGACCTGCATGTTGCGCAGGCTCAGAGCGGCCAGTTCGGGCCCGCTCGCGGTCACGTCGGCGAATAGCCCGCTCACGCTCGCGCCGCTCAGGAAACGGAAGGTGTCGGAAGCTTTCGGCACGAACCCGCCGTAGCTGCTGATCTGGAGCCTGCCCGCCAGCGTCAGCGCGCCGGATGCGCTGACCGTGTCGTAGGTGCCCGGGGCCGTGCCGCCAAGCTCGATCTGGAGAGTGCTGCTCTCGCCCAGCAGCACGGAGCCAGCGACATCGACGGCTCCCGGCGAGGCGCCAGGCGCTATTTCGCCGGCGTTGACCACAAGATCGCCGACGATCGAACCCGATCCCGACAATCTGCCGCCTTCGATGCGCACCCCGCCCGAAGCGACCAGTCGGCTGGCGACGCCGCTGGCGCCAGCCGACTGGACGGTGCTGCCCGCCGTCTGGGACCACGCACCCGACAGCGTCGTGACGCCGCCCTGGAGCACCGCCGCGCCGGCGTTGGCGACAGAGGCCAGGGAGTTGTCGCCGTTCAGCCGCAGGTTGCCGGCATTTTCCAGGCGGTTGGCCACGGTACTCGCCGACAGGCCGAGCGTGCCCTCGTTGACGAGCGTGCCCGAGCCCAGGACCGAGCGGCCGGTCAGATCGATGGCCGCGCCCGGGGCAACGACGAGCCGGCCCGCATTGTCGAGTCGGGCAGCCTCGAGGCCCGCGCCGCGCAGCACCAGCGACCCCGCGTTCGCCAGCGAGGCGAGCGTCACCGGCGTCGAACCGTCGTAGCTGACCTGCACGCCCGCCGGGATGCTGACCGCCGCCACGTTGCCGCGATCGGGCAGAGCGTCCCAGTTGCCGGCAACCATCCAGTCGCCGGATCCCTGCGCGGCCCAGGTGGCCGTGGGGCGCACGGTGATGGCCGCGCTCGCGCGGCCCTCGGACGGCGGCCGGTAGTTGGCGGCATCGGGACCGGTGAGCGTGATGGCCGAGATCGTGACCGGCTTGTCGGTTCCGACATGGCGATCGGCAAAGGCCGCGGCGTAGCCGATCGTGAAACGGTCGCCCTCGATGCGGTCGTCGGCCACCTGCACCCGCGCCGCGGTGGTGCCGTCGTAGACCCGGTCGGCTGCGCTCGGACGCAGGGTCAGCGGCCGCTGGGCGATGGTCGCGCTTGCGCTCGCCCCATCCGCGGAAAGACGGTAGTTGCCGGCATCGTTGCCGGCCAGGCGCAGGCCGGTGATCGTCACGGATTTCGCCACGCCGGCACCGCGGTCGGCGAAGCTCGCCTGCGCGCTTGCGGTGTCGAGCGACACGGCGTCGCCCTCGAGGACGCCGCGCAGGCCGCCGCCAGTGAGCGAGGCGGCGGCGGTTCCGTCGTACACCCGATCG
>JBILUW010000125.1:0-10970 GCA_044370795.1 Burkholderiaceae bacterium | reverse complement strand
CGAACTGGGGACCGCGGACATGGGTTGCTCCCGTTGGGTGCCGCGACGGCGGGCTGGCCGCCGCCGCAGACGATGGAGCGATTCTAGGAAGGGCATCGCCGATGGGCAAGCTAATTTTGCGTCATACGCAACGGTTTTTCATAATGCGGTATTTGACTCGCTGCTTTGCGAGCCGCGATGCCGCCCCTACACTGCCGGCGACATGCTGCGGAATACCTTCGACGGCTCGGCGCGCGCCGAGCTGCGCGCCATCCAGTGGTTCTCGCTGACCCACGCGGCGGGTCTGCTCGCGTTCGCTGCGCTGATGGGCGGCTTCCTCTGGTATCTGCATCAGGTCGAGGAGGATCAGCAGCGCCAGACGCTGTACCGCGACATCGAATGGGCCCAGCAATCGATCCGCCTGCGGCTGCGAGAAGCCCAGGACGAACTCTCGGCCAGCGGTCCGCGCGAGCTCGCCGCCAGCCGCGCCGAGCTCGCGCAGTCGGCGGCCCGTGCCTTTCTCAGCCGGTACAGCGAGCTTGCCTACCTCGCGGCCTCCGACCGCGACCGCCAGGTGCGCTGGCTGATCACCGCACCGGGCGTGCCCGGGGCAGCACCGCGCACCCCGGGCTCCCGCCTCGAGGACTCGGCCGGCTTCGGCAGCTTCCATCAGGCCCGCGACAGCAATCGGCCAGCATGGTCGGCACCCTTTCTGGGCGAAGCCAACGAACTGCTCGTCGAACTGCATGTGCCGCTGCCCGGCAAGGACGGTTTCGGCGGCACCCTCATTGCCGGCTATTCGCTGCGGCGCGTGCTCACCGTCCATATCGCGCCGGAACTGCGCGAGCGCTATCAGATCTCGCTGACCGATCAGGGCGGCAGCGTCCTCGAAAGCACCTCGCCCCGGCACATCCACGAGGCCAACCTCAGCTACGAGCTGCCGCTCGACCCCCCCGGCGGCGGCGTGCGCCTGCGGGCCAACGTCTTCGATGCCCGCCCGCGGCTGCTCGAGCGCAGCCTGATGCTCGCGGTGGTGGGGCTGACCCTGGGCAGCGGCCTGAGCCTGGCGCTGCTCTGGCGCCACGCCCGGCGGCGTCTGCGCGCCGAGGCCGAACGCGACCGACTGTTCCGCCTGTCGGCCGACCCGATGTGCGTGCTCGACGAGCACGGCCGGATCGGCCGGCTCAACCCGGCGTTCGTTCAGTTGTTCGGCGAGAACAGCGCCCGACGCAGCCTGCCCGACATCGCCCATCCCTACGACCGCGACCGCCTCGCGCAGGCGCTGCGCGACGCGGCGCGCCCGGACGGGGCCGCCTCCATCGAGGCGCGCTTCGAACACGGCGCCGGCTGGCGGTGGCTGCAGTGGTCGCTGCGCGGCGACACCGTCGAGGGCCGCACCACCCTCTACGGCGTCGCGCACGATGTCACCGAACGCAAGCGTGCCGAGACGGAGCTGGCCGCCGAGACGTCCTTCCGCCAGGCGATGGAGGACTCGATGCTCACGGGCATGCGAGCGTTCGATCTCGAGGGGCGGATCATCTACGTCAACCGCGCGTTCTGCGCGATGACGGGCTACGAGCGCGAGCAGCTGGTGGGACGCATGGCACCGTATCCGTACTGGCCGTCCGATGACGCCGACACCCACCGCGAGCACCTGCAGCGCCTGCTCGCCGGCGAGGCGCCGGCCGCGGGCTTCGAGGTCCGCATACAGCGCCGCGATCGCAGCTGCTTCGATGCCCGCATGTACGTGTCGCCACTGATCGACCGCGACGGCCGGCAGACCGGGTGGATGAGCTCGATCACCGACGTGACCGAGCCCAAGCGCAACCGCGAGGCGCTGGCCGCGGCGCACGAACGATTCACCACGGTGCTCGACACGCTCGACGCCGCCGTCTGGGTCCTGACCGATGACGCATCGGAGCGCGTGGCCGGCACCGTGCCCGACGACGACTCCGGCCAGGGCGCCGACGGAGGGTCGGCCGCCGTGCCCGAACCCCTGTTCGCGAACCGCGCCTTTCGCGCGCTGTTTCGCGACCATCCCCGCGAGGCGCACGCCCTCGCCGCCGAAGCGCTGGCGCAGGGGGAACAGGAGTCCTTCGAGACCCGTGTGGCCGCGCTCGGCCGCTGGCTCGAGGTGCGATCGCGCAGCCTGCGCTGGGTCGATGGCCGCGCGGCGCGCATCCTCATGGCCAGCGACGTCACGCGCCGCCGCGAGGCCGAGGACCGGCAGCGCGAACAGCAACTCAAGCTGGGCTTCACCGCGCGGCTGGTCACGATGGGCGAGATGGCCTCATCGATCGCCCACGAACTGAACCAGCCGCTGACCGCGATCGCCAACTACTGCAACGGCCTGATCGCCAGGCTGCGTTCGCGCGAGCGCGATCCCGGGCCGGCGGGCGCCGCCGACGAGGTGCTCGCGGTCATCGGCCGCACCGCCGCGCAGGCCGAGCGGGCAGGCATGGTGATCCGCCGCATCCGCGCCTTCGTCAAGCGCAGCGAACCCGAGCGACGGCCGTGCCGGGCGGCCGACCTGGTTGCCGAAGCGGTCGGGCTGGCCGAGATCGACGCCCGCAGACAGGGGCTGCGCATCGAGACCGACGTGCCGCCCGGCCTGCCGGCGCTGCTCGCCGATCCGATCCTGATCGAGCAGGTGCTGCTGAACCTGATCCGCAACGGCCTGGAGGCGATGCAGGGGTCGCGCCGACGCGTGCTGCGGCTGGCGGTGTGCCAGCGCGGCGACTGGCTCGAATTCGCGGTCAGTGACACCGGCCCCGGACTCACCGCCGAGGCCGCCGAGAAGCTCTTCGAACCCTTCTTCACCACCAAGGCCGAAGGTATGGGCATGGGACTGAACATCTGCCGCTCGATCGTCGAATCGCATCAGGGGCGGCTTTGGGCCGACCAGGGTCCGCAGCCGGGCTGCACGCTGCGCTTCACGCTGCCGGCCGCCGAAAGCGCTGCCGAGAAGGCAGCATGAGCATGGCCGCCGCCACCGGACAGGCGCTCGCCGGCGTCGTGCACATCGTCGACGACGACGAGGCGGTCCGCGACTCGCTGGGCTGGCTGCTGGAGGCCAACGGATTCCGGGTGCGCACGCACCCGGGCGCCGAGGCGCTGCTCGCTGCCGAGACCGATCTGCGCGCCGACGCCGGCTGCCTGATCGTCGACGTGCGGATGCCGGGCATGAGCGGGCTCGAACTGCAGGAGGAACTGTCCCGCCGCGCGATCGCGGTCCCGCTGGTGATGGTCACCGGGCATGGCGACGTGCCGATGGCGGTCGAGAGCATGAAGCGCGGCGCGGCCGACTTCCTTCAGAAGCCCTTCAACGACGAGCACCTGTGCGCCGTCGTGCGGCAGTGCCTGGCGCAAAGCGAGGCCGCGCGGCGCGACGCCCGGGCCGCGAGCCTCGCGCGCGAACGCGTCGAACGCCTCACCTTGCGCGAACGGCAGGTGCTCGAGCGCATCGTGGCGGGTCGCCTCAACAAGCAGGTGGCCGACGACCTCGGCATCAGCATCAAGACCGTCGAGGCGCACCGGGCCAACATCATGGAAAAGCTCGACGCCCGGACCATGGCCGAACTCATGAAGACGGCGCTCCTCGCGTCGGGGCGTTGAGCGGGCGCGACGCTGCGAAGTCGTGCTATCATTTTTGCTTCAGCGCCCGTAGCTCAGTTGGATAGAGTACCTGGCTACGAACCAGGGGGTCGTGGGTTCGAATCCTGCCGGGCGCGCCAAGCACTGCGACAACGGGCCATCTTCGGATGGCCCGTTTTCTTTGCTGCGTGCCCGCCGCGTCTGTCGCTGGTGCCGTCGCACAGCGTAGCGGCGCCGAAACACGCTAAGGTAGTGCTCCTGCCGCATACGCACCCGCCATGAACGCCGTTCCGCACTCCTCTGAACCCGCCGACCTGGGCGTTCCGATCTCGCAGAAGATCCGCGAGCGCCTGAAGGCGGCCCGCGAGCGCTTCCACGCCAACGACAACATCGCCCGGTACATCGAGCCGGCCGAACTCGAAGCGCTGCAGGCCGAGGTCGCCCAGAAGATGCTCGCGGTCCTCGAGAGCCTGGTCATCGACACCGACAGCGATCACAACACCCGCGAAACCGCGCAGCGCGTCGCCAAGATGTACGTGCGCGAGGTCTTCAGCGGCCGCTATCAGCCGATGCCCGGGGTCACCGAGTTCCCCAATATCGAGCGGCTGAACGAACTGATGATCGTCGGTCCGCTCACCGTGCGCAGCGCCTGCTCGCACCACTTCTGCCCGATCATCGGGCGGCTGTGGATCGGCGTGCTGCCCAACGAGCACTCCAACCTGATCGGCCTGTCGAAGTACGCCCGGCTGGCCGAGTGGATCATGAGCCGTCCCCAGATCCAGGAGGAAGCGATCGCCCGCCTGGCCGACCTGCTGCAGGAGCGCGTGCAGCCCGACGGCCTCGCGCTGGTGATGGAGGCCGACCACTTCTGCATGCACTGGCGCGGCGTGCGCGACAAGGAATCCAAGATGACCAACAGCCTGATGCGCGGCGCCTTTCTCAAGGATCCCAACCTGCGCCGCGAGTTCCTGGCCCTGCTCCACCGTCCCCACGCCTGACGCTCGTCCGCCATGCTCGTCAACCTCCTGTACGCAAGCCGCGTGTCGCCGGGCTACACCGGCGAGATTACCGAAGCCATTCTGCAGCAGTCGCGCGACAAGAACCCGCGGCTGGGCATCACCGGCATCCTGTGCCAGGGCGGCGACGTCTTCATGCAGGCGCTCGAAGGCGGGCGCGACGAAGTCAATGCCCTCTACAACGCGATCGTGCGCGATCCGCGCCATCACCAGATCCTGCTGCTCCACTATCAGGAGGTCGGCCGACGACGCTTCGCCGGCTGGACGATGGGGCACGTGCGCCTCGACCGGATCAACCCGTCGCTGCTGCTCAAGTACTCGGAAAAGCCCCTGCTCGACCCGTTCTCGGTACCCGGCGAGGCTTCGCTGGCCCTGCTCGAGGAACTGCTCGACACCGCGCAGATCATCGGCCGCGCCGGCTGACAGACGCTGCCCGCCGCCAGCCACGCGGCTTTCGAGACCGTCGGCAGGCGCGGGGTACCGGCGCGGTCATCCGTGAGACCGGCCCCCGTTTCCCCGGTGATAGGATCGGCGCACCGAGTCACGACGCGCCCACCGCAGCGGCTCCATCGCCGGCATGGGCCGGCGCCGGCAGCCCCCGCCAACCGAGGAGACCCTCCAGCATGAGCCTACGAGGACGCGCCTGCATCGTCGGCGCCTACGAGCACCCGACGCGCAAGGCCGAGAACAAGAGCGTCGCCCAGCTGCACGCCGAATGCGCGCGCGGCGCGCTGCAGGACGCGGGCCTGAGCCTGCGCGACGTCGACGGCTACTTCTGCGCGGGCGACGCGCCCGGCATGGGCGGCCTGAGCATGGTCGACTACCTCGGCCTGAATGTGCGCCACGTCGACTCCACCGACGTCGGCGGTTCGTCGTACCTGCTGCACGTGTCGCACGCCGCGCAGGCCATCGCGATGGGCAAGTGCGACGTCGCGCTCGTCACGCTCGCCGGCCGTCCGCGCAGCGAGGCCCACAGCGGGACGCTGCCACGGGTGGTCGCCGCCAACGTGCCCGATGCGCCGTTCGAGATCCCCTACTATCAGGTGACCGTCAACAGTTACGCGATGGTCGCCGCGCGGCACATGCACGAGTTCGGCACCACGTCCGAGCAGCTCGCCTGGATCAAGGTCGCCGCCTCGCATCATGCCCAGCACAACCCGCACGCGATGCTGCGCGAGGTGGTCACGGTCGAGGACGTGCTCAATTCACCGGTGATCTCCGATCCCCTGCACCGGCTCGACTGCTGCGTGGTGAGCGACGGCGGCGGCGCGCTGGTCATCACCCGCCCCGAGATCGCGCGGCGGCTGGCACGCCCGGTCGTCAACATCATCGGGGCCGGCGAGGCGATCAAGGGCCAGTCGGGCGGCAAGGTCGACCTCACCTTCTCGGGCGCAGTGCGCTCTGGCGCGCTCGCCTTCGAGGAAGCCGGGGTCAAGCCGGCCGACATCCAGTACGCCTCGATCTACGACAGCTTCACGATCACCGTGCTCGTGCAGCTCGAGGACCTCGGCTTCTGCGCCAAGGGCGAAGGCGGCCGGTTCGTGGCCGACGGCAACCTGATCTCGGGCGTGGGCAAGCTGCCGTTCAACACCGATGGCGGCGGTCTGTGCAACAACCACCCGGCCAACCGCGGCGGCATCACCAAGGTGATCGAGGCGGTGCGCCAGCTGCGCGGCGAAGCCCACCCCGCGGTGCAGGTCAAGAACTGCCGGCTCGCGCTGGCCCACGGCACCGGCGGCCTGCTCGGCAATCGCCACGGCAGCGCCACGCTGATCATGGAACGGGAGTGACGGCCATGCCCACGATGTACCAGGACCGCAAGCTCACTCCTCCCCCGCTCTATCCCGAGTCCGAGGCCTTCTGGCAGGCCGCCGCGCAAGGCCGCCTGCTGCTCAAGCGCTGCGCCGACTGCGGCGAGTACCACTGGTATCCGCGCCCGATCTGCCCGCACTGCGGCAGCGACCGCACCGAGTGGCAGCAGGCCGCCGGCACCGGAACCATCTACACGGTCAGCGTCACCCGGCGCGCCGGCCCGGTTGCCTTCGCGATCGGCTACGTGACGCTCGATGAGGGCGTGACCATGCTCACCAACTTCGCCGACTGCGACCTCGACACACTGCGCATCGGCCAGCGGGTGCGGGTCGTGTTCAAGCCCACTGACGGCGGGCCGCCGGTGCCCATGTTCACGCCGGCCTGAGCGGATCGGCCAGTACAGAGCGCAACCATGATCGATCTGCCCTCCCGGTCGCGGCGCGCCGAGATGCTGGTGAGCCCGCAGTGGCTGCATGAGCACCTCGAGGATCCCGCCGTGCGGATCATCGACTGCAGCGCACAGCTGATCGTCCAGCCGGTCGGCGCCTCGAAGGTGCAAAGCGGCCTGCCCGCCTGGCGCGAGGCCCACATACCGGGCGCGCGCTACCTGAACATGGCCACCGACCTCTCCGATCCGGCGGGCGCCTATCCGTACACCTATCCACCCGACGGCCAGCTCGCCGCCCTGCTCGGCGCGCTCGGCATCGCCGCCCACCATCATGTCGTGCTCTACGGGCATGGCTACCTGGGCTCCGTGACGCGCGCCTGGTACGTGCTGCACACCGCCGGTCACGAACGGCTGTCGCTGCTCGACGGCGGCTTCGAGCGCTGGCGGGGTGAAAACCGGCCGGTAACCGCCGAGCCGCCCGCGATCGCCCCCGAGGTCTATGCGGTGCGTCGCCGTCCGCAGCGCATCGCCGACGCGGCCGAGGTACTCGCCAGCCTGACCAACTCCGCGGTGTGCCGGATCAATGCGCTGAGCCGCGAGCAGTTCGCCGGCTCCGGCGGTACCCACTACGGACGGCCGGGCAGCATCCCGGGCAGCGTCAGCGCGCCCGCGCGCGACGTCACCGACCCGGCCAGCGGCTGCTTCCTGCCCGACGAAACGTTGCGCGCGCAACTGGCCGACGCCGGTGCGCTCGATGCGTCGCGGGCGATCGCCTACTGCGGCGGCGGCATCGCAGCCAGCGTCACGGCGTTCGTGCTCGAGATGCTCGGCCACCCCGACTGGACCCTTTACGACAACTCGCTGCTCGAGTGGTCGACGCGTCCCGAGCTGCCGATGCAGCCGGGCGTGCCGGCCGCGCAGCGCTGAGCGGCGGCCGGCATCACGCCGGCCGCCGAGGAGCCCACCCATGATCGAAATGCAACGCGGCCAGCGCGAGCTCGAGCTCGAGGCCCGCACCGAACGCTTCATCCGCGAGGTCGTGATTCCCTTCGAGCGCGACCCGCGCATCGACCATCATGGCCCGACCGACGAGCTGCGCCGCGAACTGCAGGCGCACGCCCGCGAGGCGGGGCTGCTGGCCCCGCAGGTCGACCCCGAATGGGGCGGCTACGGCCTGAACCACCGCGAGACGGCCACCGTGCTGCGCGCATGCGGCTACTCGATGCTCGGACCGGTCGCCATGAACTGCATGGCACCCGACGAGGGCAACATGCATCTGTTCCAGAAGGTCATGACGCCAGCCCAGCAGAAGCGCTGGCTGCGTCCGCTCGCCGCCGGCGAGATCCGCTCGGCGTTCATGATGACCGAGCCCGACGACGGCGCGGGCTCCGACCCCTCGATGATGGCCACCACCGCGCGCCGCGACGGCGACCACTGGGTGATCCGCGGCCGCAAGTGGCTGATCACCGGTGCCGAGGGCGCTGGCCTGGCCATCGTGATGGCCCGCACCGAGGGCGGCGCGACGATGTTCCTCAGCGACATGGACGCGCCGGGCATCGTCATCGAACGCACGCTGGGCACCATCGACCGCTCGATGCCGGGCGGCCATGCGGTGGTCACGCTCGACGACCTGCGGGTGCCGGCCAACCAGATCCTGGGCGAGGTCGACCAGGGCTTCCGCTACGCCCAGATCCGGCTGGCGCCGGCTCGCCTGACCCACTGCATGCGGTGGTGGGGCGCCGCTCGCCGCGCCCACGACATCGCCACCGACTACGCATGCCGGCGTCACGCCTTCGGCAAGGCGCTGATCGATCACGAAGGCGTGGGCTTCATGCTCGCCGACAACGAGATCGACCTGAAGCAGGCGCAGCTGACCATCGACTGGTGCGCCTGGGTCCTCGACCAGGGCGAGCCCGGCACGCACGAGTCGAGCATCGCCAAGGTGGCGGTCTCCGAGGCCCTGTACCGGATAGCCGATCGCTGCGTGCAGGTGCTGGGCGGGCTGGGCGTCACCGAAGACACGCCGGTGCAGCAGATCTTCCGCGACATCCGGGCGTTCCGGATCTACGATGGCCCCTCCGAGGTGCATCGCTGGTCGATCGCCAAGCGGCTCAAGAAAGCCTGGCGGCCGCCGGCGGCCTGAAGCCCGCCTGCAGCGGCCCCTACCAGCGCGTTCCCACCGTGAAGACCGCGCGCGTGCCGTAGACCTCCACCGAGCGCTCGGCGCGGCCCGCGCCCGCGGCGTCGACGTCGAACCGCTCGCGGCGCACGCGCGAGTTGCCGATGTTGTGCACGTCGAGCCGCCAGAAACCCAGCCCGCGGATCACCCGACCGACGTGGACCTCGACGCTGGCGCGAGCGTGTTCGCGTCCGCTGGCCGTGGAGTCGGCCGACAGGTCGGCCGCGCCGCGCAGGATCAGCGCGGCTCCGCCGAACATGCCCTCGCCGCGGGGCATCGGTCGCGACACCGTGACATTGGCCAGATAGTGCGCCTGCCCGGGAATCCGCCCCGAACCGCCGGCTCCGTCGTCAACCCGCGAGGCAAGCAGGCTGGCGGTCGCGCTCAGGTTCCAGCCGGGCACGCCGGCCGCGGCCAGCGGCGTGCGCAGGTCGGCCTCCAGCCCCCAGACCAGCGCGTCGCCCAGGTTCTCCGGGCGCTGCTGCCAGCGCCCGCCGACCTCCGTGACGCGGCGTACGATCAGATCGTCGATGCGGCGCACGAACAGGTTCAGGCCGCCCTGTCCGCCGCGAGCCAGCCGGCGCTCGACGCCGGCATCCAGGGACAGCGTGGACTCGGGCTGCAGCAGCGGATTGCCGATGCTGTCGGGCCGGGTCGGCGAGTTGCCTCCCCAGCTCGGCACCACCCGATCCAGCGTGTCGGTGAGCGCGGGCAGCCGGCGCGTGCGCGCCAGGTTGCCGCGCAGCTGCCAGCCGTCGGCCATCGGCACCCGCAGGTGCACGGTGGGCTGCAGCTGGGTGTGCTGTTCGTCGCGCGATACGGCGCCGTCGGTGGCCGCACGCACGAGCTGCTCCAGACGCAGGCCGGCCGCCAGCGAGGCACGGCCAGGCAGCGTCCAGGCGTTCTGGCCCCACAGCGTGCGGCGCTCGTAGCTGGACGTCAGCGCGCGCTCGTCGGGCGCGGCGCCGTCGGCGCGCAGCATGGTGTCGACGGCGAGGCGTCGGGTCTCGATCTCGAGGCCGCCGGACCAGACGTCACCCGTCCCCGTGCCGGTCAGCTTCAGCGCGGCCTGGGCGCTGCGCTCGACGCGCCGATCATCGAAGCCGCTCTGCGACTGCCGAGGCGGGTCGATGTCGGCGAAGACCCCCAGGCGCTGGCGTTCGATCGACTCGCCGGCACGGTCGGCCGACACGCGCGCCTCGAGCCGCGCGCTCGCCATGCGACGAGTCCAGTCGGCGCGCAGCTGGGCCATCTGGCGATGGGTCTCGCCGATCTCGAGCGAACTCTGTGCCCAGGGGGCACCGGTGGCCGGCATCACGGAACCGGCACCGTCGATCCGCGCGTCGGTGGCCATCGCCAGCAACGTGCCACGCAGGATGACGGTGTCGCGGGCCGACAGCCGTCCGTCCAGCCGCGGCATCACCGTCAGTTCGCGGGTGCGGCCGCGCAACAGGTCGAGATCCGAGCGCGAACTGCCGTCCGCGGCGTCGACCCGACGTTGCAGGTCGCTGCCCCAGAGCCGCTCGCTCGCGGCGAGCGATACGAAGCCCCCCCAGCGTCCGTCGGAGCCATCGATCGGCGCCGAGCGGCTGGCAAACAGGCGCGGCGCGAGGGTGTCGAAGGCGTGCTGCGCGCTCACCCGTACCTGAGTCTGCGGCTGGCCGCCGGGCTGGCGCATCACGATGTTGATCGTGCCCGCGCTGGCGCCGCCGTATTCGGCCGACGGCGTGCGCAGGACCTCGATGCGTTCGATCATGTCGGCGGGAAGCTGGTCGAAGGGCAGCTGCGCCGACGCCCGGCCGCTGCCCACGCGCTGGCCGTCCACCATGATCTGGGTGGCGCTGCGGTCCATGCCGCGCATGCGGATCTCGGGCGCGCCACGCCCCGCACCGGTGACCTGCACGCCCGGCAGCCGCTGCAGGACGTCGGCGACGGTGTCGGCGCCCATCTGCTCGATGTCGGCCCGACCGATGGTGATCCGCGGAGTTGGCGATGCGAAGCG
>JBILUW010000376.1:0-2936 GCA_044370795.1 Burkholderiaceae bacterium | reverse complement strand
GAAAGGCGACCTCGCCAACTGGATGATCCCCGGCAAGATGGTCAAGGGCATGGGTGGAGCCATGGACCTCGTCGCTGGCGTCGGCCGCGTGATCGTGCTGATGGAACACACCGCGCGGCGCAAGGATGGCGGCGAAGACCTCAAGATCCTGCGCGAGTGCAACCTGCCGCTCACGGGCGTGGGTGTGGTCAACCTCATCATCACCGACCTCGGCGTCATCGAGGTCACGCCCGCCGGCCTGAGGCTGGTCGAACTCGCCCCTGGTGTGGCGCTGGCCGACGTGCTCGAGCGTACCGACTGCGCGCTCGACACCAGCGCGCTCGCCGCCGCCTGAGCCCGGGCGCTCGCCGCCGCCTGGGCCCGAGCAAGCGGCCGCGACCCTCGAGCGACTGCCACCGCCCGACCGGCGCCCTGTCCGGGGCTTGCCTGGCGCTCAGCGCGGTGTCGTGATGGCCGCGCGCGCCCAGTCCGGGATCGGCCGCGACTTCTGCTTCGGAAAATCGACCCACACGATCTTCGCGCCGCCCTCGGCGCAGATGGTGTCGGGGGCGTCGGTGCGCGCCATGGTCACCCACGTCTCGACGCTCGAGGAGCCGATGCGCCCGACGTGATGGCGGCACAGCACCGTGCCCGGATAGGCGATCTGCCGCAGGAAGGTGCAGTGGGCGTTGATGATCAGCGGCCCCTCGCCCAGCGGATTGGGCGGAAAGCCCATCGCCTCGAACCAGCTGATCCGTGTTTGCTCCATGTACCGGAAATAGACGGTATTGTTGACATGGCCCATCGCGTCCATGTCGCCCCACCGGACCGCAATCTCGAGCCGGAAAACCTCGCGCCGCTCTTCCATGCATCCTCACTCTCAACGCCTGCTGCTGCACAACGAACTGCACGCCCGGCCGCGGCCGCCACTGCAGGCGCCGCACCGGGTCTCGATGTTCGCGCTGCTGCGGCCATCCGACGGGCGTGAGCCCCTCGACGCGCTGCGCACGCTGTGTCGCGATTATCGTCTCGCCGAGCCCGCGCCCGGCCAGGGCCACTTCTACGCCGACTTCGGCACCTTTCGGCTGAAGTGGGAGCGGCATGGCGAGTTCGACGACTTCACGATCTACCGCAGCGGCGCCGACCCCGACGCACCCTTCGATCATCCGGCCATCGCACTGCTGCCGGCCGGCTGGCTCGAGGCGCTGCCGGGGCACTGCATCGCGGCCACGCACGTCACGGTGCAGGGGCCCGCAGCCGACGAGAGCCAGCGGCTGCCGCCGCCGCGTGCCTTCGACGGCGACAGCCTGATCGCGGCCACGGTCGCCGACGAAAGCGCGCGCGTATTCACCGACCTGCAGCTCGACCCGCAGGGCTGCACCCGCTTCCTGATGCTCGATGCGCGGATGGGGGCGGCGCATACCGGCCGTGAGGTTCAGCGCCTGCTCGACATCGAGATGTACCGGATGATGGCGATGCTCGCGTTTCCGGTCGCGCGCACGACGGCCTCCGAGCTCGACGCGATCGAGCGGCAACTCACCCAGCTCGGCCTGCGCCTCGAGACCGCCGGCCCGGCCGACGAGCCGCAACTGCTCGGCGAGGTCACGCATCTGGCGGCGATGATCGAACGGCTCGCCGGCGAGACCAGCTTCCGCTTCTCGGCGGCCCGCGCCTACCACGCGCTGGTGCGCCAGCGCGGCGGAGAGCTGCGCGAGCAGCGGCTGAGCGGCGTGCAGACGCTCACCGGCTTTCTCGACCGCCGCTTCGGGCCGGCGATGGCCTTCTGCGAGAGCGTTGGCAACCGACTCGAGGTCGCGGCGCAGCGCGTTGCCCGCGCCAGCAGCCTGCTGCGCACGCGGGTCGAGATCGAACGCGAGGCCCAGAACCAGGCGATGCTCGCCGCGATGAATCGGCGCGCGCGGCTGCAGTTGCGCCTGCAGGAGACCGTCGAGGGCCTTTCGGTGGCGGCCATCACCTACTACGCGGTGGGCCTGTTCGGCTACCTGATCAAGGGCCTGCACGGCGCCGGACTGCCCGGCGAGCCCGAGCTGCTCACCGGGCTGGCGGTGGTGCCGATCGGTCTGATCGTCGCCCTAGGACTGCGCCGCCTGCGCCAGTCGATCATGCGCCGACACGGCGGGGACGACGAGTTCGTCCCCTGAGCGCGGCGGCGCCTCGGCTCAGAGCGCGAAGCCGTCGTCGGCCGCGATCACCGCGCCATTCACGAACCCCGACTGCTCCGAGGCGAGCAGCAGGACCAGGCCGTCGAGGTCCTCGGGACGGCCCAGGCGCTTGCGCGGCAGCATCTGCACCAGCTTGCGGCCGCCTTCGGTGTCCCAGTGCGCCTCGTTGAGTTCGGTGACGATGTACCCGGGGCAAATGGCGTTGACGTTGATGTCGAAGCGCCCCCACTCGAGCGCCATCGCCTTGGTCATCTGGACGACGGCCGCCTTGCTCATGCAGTAGACGCCGATCTGCGAGAGCACCTTCAGCCCGGCCATCGACGCGATGTTGATGATCCGCGCCGGCCGCGGCCGCGCCGCGCCGGCCGCGCCGCGGGAGCGGGCGATCATGCGGCGGGCAACCTCCTGCGCGACGAAGAAGGCGCCCCGGGTATTGGTGTCGAAGATGAAGTCGTAGTCTTCCTCGCTGACGTCGACCAGCTTGCGCGTGTTGCTGACCCCCGAGTTGTTGACGAGGATGTCGATGGGGCCCGCCTCGGTCTCGGCACGGGCCACGGCCGCACGGATGCTCGCGACATCGGTGACGTCGAGGGCCACGACGTGTGCGGCGCCGCCTTCGGCCTCGATCTCGGCGCGCAGCTCCTTGAGCCGCTCGGTGCGTCGCGACGCGAGCACGACCTGCGCACCATTGGCTGCGAGCGCGCGCGCGAAGCGCGCGCCCAGGCCGCTGGAGGCGCCGGTGACGAAGGCAATCTTTCCTGTGAGGTCGAAGGT
>JBILUW010000124.1:0-11043 GCA_044370795.1 Burkholderiaceae bacterium | reverse complement strand
GTCCCTCCGTGCGCCAGGCGGTGCTCGGCCATGCGCTCGGCATCGATCCCGAGCCGGCCGAGATCGAGACCGACATCGACTACTTCGGCAACCCCGTCCAGCGCTTCGCGGTTACCGCGGCCCACGAGCGCCTGCTGGTGCGCAGCGTCGCCGAGGTGGCGGTGCGCCCGCCGCAGGTGCCGGGCGCGCTGCCCCCCTGGGAGCTGCCCGTGCGGCAGGCCCGCGATGGCGATCCGCCGCTGCGCTGGGAGCTCGCCCAGTTCTGCCTGCCGTCGCCGCACGTGCCGCTGCTGCCGGCCGCGACGGCGCTGGCCCGCCATGCCTTCGCGCCCGGCCGCGACGTGCTGGCCGCGCTGCTCGCGCTGGCGCGGCGCATCCGCGAGGACTTTCGCTTCGACCCCGACGCCACCCATGTCGGCACTGCGCTGGCCGAAGTGCTCGCGCGGCGCCGCGGCGTATGCCAGGACTTCGCCCATCTGATGGTGAGCGCGCTGCGCGGTATCGGTCTGCCAGCGCGCTACGTGAGCGGCTATCTGCTCACCGAGCCGCCCGCGGGCCAGCCCAGACTGGTGGGCGCCGACGCCTCGCATGCCTGGGTCTCGGCCTGGTGCGGCGGTGCCGGCTGGATCGACGTCGATCCCACCAACGGCAGGCTGGTCGACGAGAGCTTCGTCACGCTCGGCTGGGGCCGCGACTACGGCGACGTCGCGCCCTTGCGCGGGGTGGTGCGTGGCGGCGGGCAGCAGCATCTCGTCGTGCGCGTGACCGTGACCCCGCGCTGAGCTCCGACGCGCTACCATCCGGCGCCTGAGCGTCCGCCACCTTCCCGGTGCTGGTGTCCGCTCCCGAACCCTGCCCATCAGGAGATGCACCGATGATCAGCTACGACGTGATCGAGCACGGCAAGCCGCTGCAGGCGCGCATGCGCGAGACTCCCCAACCCCAGGGCCGCGAGGTGCTGGTGCGCGTCACCCGCTCCGGCATCTGCCATTCCGACCTGCACATCTGGGACGGCTACTTCGATATGGGCGGAGGCAACCGGGCCTACGTGCGCGACCGCGGCTGCGTGCCGCCCTTCACGATGGGGCACGAGCCCTTCGGCGTTGTCGAGGCGCTTGGCCCCGAGGCCACCGGCGTGAAGGTCGGTGACCGGCGCATCGTGTTTCCCTGGATAGGCTGCGGGCGCTGCGCCTCGTGCGAGGCTGGCCAGGACAACTACTGCATGGCCGGCCGCTTCCTGGGCGTGCTCTCGCCCGGCGCCTACGGCAACCACATCGTGGTGCCCGATGCGAAGTACCTGGTCGACGCCAGCGGCCTCGACGAGGCCTATGCGGCCACGCTCGCCTGCTCGGGCCTGACCGCCTACAGCGCGATCGGCAAGCTGCCCGAACTGACCGATCGCGACTGGGTGGCGGTGCTGGGTTGCGGCGGGCTGGGCATGGCAACCATCGCCATCCTGCACGCGCGTGGCGTACGCAACATCGTCGCCTGCGACATCGACGCCGGCAAGCTGGCCGAGGCGATCGCCTACGGCGCCAGCGCCAGCCTCGACACCCGCCAGCCCGATGCGGTGGCGCAGCTGAAGGCAATCACCGGCGACAACCTGATCGGCGCGATCGACCTGGTAGGCATGCCCGAGACCGCGCAGCTGGCGATCGCCGCCTTCCGCAAGGGTGGCCGGTACGTGATGTGCGGGCTGTACGGCGGGCAGATCACGCTGCCGATGCCGCCGCTCGCGCAGCGCGCGCTCACCATCGGCGGCTCCTACGTGGGCAACCTCCAGGAGCTGCGCGAGCTGGTCGCGCTGGCGCAGTCGGGCAAGCTGCGGCGCACGCCGGTCGAGCTGCGGCCGGCCAGCGAGATCAACCGCAGTCTGACCGAACTCAAGGCGGGCAAGGTGCTCGGCCGCGTGGTCATCGACATGGAGACCGCCGCCGCCTGAGCGCGGGCTCGCCGACGCGAGCCCGCCGGCGCATCCGTCCCCGCGAGGGGGGCTGATGCGCCGCTTCACGCGGGTTGGCTCACTCGCCGACCGCGTCCTTCTCGCACTTCTTCATGAAACTCGTCTTGGCGGCGCCCGAGAGCTTCTTGTCGGCCGCGGTCGACTCGCAGGCCTTCTGCGCGTCTTCGGCGCACTTCTTCATGAAGCTGTTCTTGGCCGCGCCCGCGAGTTTCTTCTCGGCCGAGCGCGCGGTGCAGGTGCCGCCGTCGGCGAAGGCGGGCAGGGCGAGAGCCGACAGGGCGGCGGCGACGATGATCGAGCGCATGGGGGGTCTCCGTTCGGGATGGCTGGCTGCCCGACGCGGGCAGGCCATCTATCCAACCACAAGCAGGCCCCGGCAACCAAGCGCCGACGAATCACGGGCGGGTCGCGGTTCCGCTCGCTGGCCGCGCGCCGCGGCGGCATCGGCCGCCCGCGCTATGATCCGCGCGCCCCGCCGACGGCGCGCCCATGCGGCCGTCGGCTCTTTCCCGAAAGGCCATGCGATGACGACCATGCGAACGCGGATCACCGAGATGCTCGGGATCCGGTATCCGATCATCCAGGGCGGCATGCAGTGGGTCGGTCGCGCCGAACTCGCCGCTGCCGTCTCCAATGCGGGCGGCCTGGGCGTCATCACCGCGCTGACGCAGCCCAGCCCGGATGCCCTTGCCGCCGAGATCGAGCGCTGCCGCGGCATGACCGATGCGCCGTTCGGTGTGAACCTGACCATCCTGCCCTCGGCGAGCGCGCCACCCTACGAGCAGTATCTCGACGTGGTCATCCGCACCGGGGTGAAGGTTCTCGAGACGGCCGGCAACAATCCCACGGCCTTCATCGCCAAGGCCAAGGCCGCCGGCGTGCGCATCATCCACAAGTGCACCGCGGTACGGCATGCGCTGTCGGCCGAGCGCAATGGGGTCGATGCGATCTCGATCGACGGTTTCGAGTGCGCCGGCCACCCGGGCGAGGACGACGTCGGCGGCCTGGTGCTGATCCCGGCCGCGGCCCGCAAGGTACGTATCCCGCTGGTGGCCTCCGGCGGTATCGCCGATGGCCGTGGCATGGCCGCCGCTCTGGTGCTCGGCGCCGACGGCGTGAACATGGGCACGCGCTTTTGCGCAACCCGCGAGGCGCCGATCCACGATGCGATCAAGCAGGCCCTGGTGGGCGCCGACGAGCGGCGCACCGCCCTCATCTTCCGCACCATGCGCAACACCGGGCGGGTCCTGAAGAACGAGGTCTCGGAGGAGGTGATCGCGATCGAGAAGCGCGGCGGCACCTACGACGACGTGAAGCCGCTGGTCGCCGGCGCGCGCGGGCGCGCGGCGCTCGAGGCGGGCGACCCGCAGGGTGGGCTGGTGTGGGCGGGACAGGTGGTGGGCCTGATCGACGACGTGCCCACCTGCGCCGAGCTGATCGAGCGCATGGTCGACGAGTGCCGCGAGCGGTTGCGCGCGGGCGTGACGATGTTCGTCTGAACGAGGAGAACGACGATGGGCAGCGAGACGATGATCGGGGAGCGGATCCGCCTGCGGATCGACGACGACGGCCTGGCCGACGTCAGGCTGTGGCGTGCCGACAAGATGAACGCGCTCGACGCCGCGATGTTCCATGCGCTGATCGAGACCGGCGAGCGGCTGGCCCGCACGCCGTCGGTTCGCGCGGTGGTTCTCTCGGGTGAGGGCAGGGCGTTCTGCGCCGGGCTCGACACCTCGCGCTTCGGCCAGATGGCCGACGGCGGCGGGTCGGGCAGCGGCGGGCCGGTCGCGGGCACCATGGGCAAGGACATCACCTTCCGCACGCACGGCTGGGCCAACGCGGCGCAGCAGGCGGCGATGGTCTGGACGCAGGTGCCGGTGCCGGTGATCGCCGCGGTGCACGGCGTGGCTTTCGGTGGCGGCCTGCAGGTGGCGCTCGGTGCCGACATGCGCTACGTGACCCCCGACGCGAAGATGTGCGTGATGGAGATCAAGTGGGGCCTGGTGCCCGACATGGGCGGCGCGCTGCTGATGCGCACGCTGATGCGCTCGGACGTCATGCGCGACCTCACCTACACCGGTCGCATCGTCGACGGCACCGAAGCCGCGGCCCTCGGGCTGGCTACCCGGGTCTGCGACGACCCCTATGCCGTGGCGCTCGAGACGGCCCGCGCCATGACGCAGCGCAATCCGCACGCGCTGCGCGCGGCCAAGCGCTTGCTCACGGTGTCCGACCAGGGCGATCCGGCCGCGGTGCTGCTCGCCGAGTCGGTCGAGCAGGCGCGCCTGATCGGCAGCGCCAACCAGCGCGAGGCGGTGCGGGCCAACCTCGAGAAGCGCGTGCCGCTCTTCGTCGACCCCGACTGACGGCGCCGGCCGCGAGGCGCGTCGGCAACGCGCCCGTGGCCGGCGGTCGGTCGCCCGCTGCCGCTGCGCCGTCGGGTTGGTCGCGGGCGGGCCCGCCGTGTAGCATCGAAGTGTTACCAATCCCCGCCCTGCATGCGCTCGCCCCTGGTGCCCGACTTCTCACGCCTCAGCCTTCATCCGCCGGTACACCCGCTGCGCTGCGGCCGCGGGACCGCCGCCGGTGCGCTGTTGCTCGCGCTGGGCCTCGCCCTGTTGCCGGTGGCGGCGCCACGGGCGGCCACCCTGGGCGACATGGCCGTGCTGTCCGAGTTCGGCGAGCCGCTGCGCGCCGAGATTGAAGTCTCGGACCTTTCGCCGGCGCAAGCCGAATCGCTCGAGGCCGCGATCGGCAGCCGTGCCGACTACGCCAGCCTCGGCCTGCGCTACCCCGAGGCGCTGCAGGGTGCGCTGGTGCGACTGCAGAGGCGCCCTGGCGGCCGCGTGACGGTGCGGGTGGCCACGCGCGCGCCGATCGCCGAAACCGAATTCAACATGGTGCTCGCGCTCACCACCGACGCGGGTCGGGTGCTGCGCAACTATCAGCTCATCAGCAACGGGCCGCCGGCGGGCGGCGCGACCGCCGGTGTGGCAGCCGCCGCGCCTTCGGCCGGTGCCACCGCCCCCGACGATGCGCCCCTGCGCCTCGATCTGGTTCCGGTCGTGCCGCGCGCCGAGGCGCAGCAGCCTGCAGAGCCGCCTCGCGTTGCGGTTGCGCCCGCGGCTTCGGCCGCGGCGGCCGCGCCGTTCGTGCCGCCGGTTCCGCCAGCCCAGAGCACGCCTGTCGCCGGGTCGGCCGCTGCGCGCGATGTCGCGCCATCGGGATCCCGCACGGTCACGGTGCAGCGGGGCGAGACTGCCAGCGCCATCGCCCGACGCTTCAAGCCCGCCGGTATCGACGAGTCGCAGGCGGTGATGGCGCTGTATCGGCGTAACCAGGCCGCGTTTGGCGGCAGCATCCATCGCCTGCCTGCCGGAGCGCAGCTTGCGTTGCCCGACGAGGCCGAGATGCGCCAGCAGCCGCGCCATGAGGCGCGGGCGGCCATCCGCTCCCGCGATGAGCCCGCCGCCCCGCGCGCCGCCCGACCCGATCGCCTCGTGATTTCCGGCGATGATGCTGCGCCCGCCGACCGTCGCGGCCGTCTGGGCAGCGCCTCGAATGCGACGCGCACCGCGGCGCTCGACGCGGCCAAGGCCGAGGCCGATTCGCGGGTGCGCGATCTTCAAAAGAACGTCGACGATCTCAACCGGCTGCTCGAGTTGCGCGATCGCCAGCTCGCCAAGCTGCAGGACACGGCGCGCCGGATGACCGACGAGCAAGCTGCCGCGCCGGCGTCCCCGTCCGCGGCGGCCGGGCCGGTGCAGGTTGCAGCTGGCGGCGGCGCGCTTGCCGACGTCGCCCGACCCGCTGCCGATCCCGCCACCGCGTCGGCGCCGCCGGCCCCGGCGCCGGTGCCGGCCCTGCGCCCGGTCCCGGTGCCCGAGGCGGCGCCGCCGCCATCCGACTGGTTCTCCGACTGGCGGATTCAGGCGGGCGCCGGTGTGCTGGCGGCCGTGCTGGTGCTCGCGGGCGTAGCCATCACGCTGCGGGTTTCGCGCCCCGGCGCCTCACGCGGCCTCACCGGCGGCATGCGCGACTGGCGCGCGCCGTCGGGCGGCGCTCGTCCGGCCGCGCGGCGCGGCTGATCCGCGCCCATCGCCGGCTTCCTGCGCCTGACCCCCCCCTGGCACCTGCTGACGGTGTTGCATGCCTGACGGTGGTCCGATGCCGGTGAGTTCAGACACGTCCGAGATGCCCCACGCGGTGCCGCAGCCTGGCGCCGAAGTCGCGCTGGCGTGGGCCCGCTCGCATGTCGAATTCGGTCGGATCGAGACGGTCCGTGCCTCGCCCTGGGGGACGACGCTGCTGCTCGACGGCGAGCGAAAGCGCTTTTTTCTCAAGGTGCTGGCGCCCCGGCGGGCCGCAGCGGCTGGTGCGAGTGCGGCGATAGCCGCTGTCCTCGACGATGCGGTAGCCCCTGTGATCGCCTTCGATTCCCGGCGCGGTCTGCTGCTCAGCGCCGACCACGGCGGCGCTCCGCCCTCGCAGCCCGGATGCGCCGACTTCGTCGCGCGCCTGCTGGCCGGGTACGCGGATGCGCAGGCCCGCGCCTCGTTGGCGCTTGCCGATCTGACCGCCTTGCCGCGCTTCGATCTCGACGATACATGGATGCGCGCGCAACGATTCCTCGATTGCCGCGGGCACACGCCGGCATCGGATGATCCGGCCCGCTTCGCCGACTTTGTCGGCGCCGAGCGTGGCTCGCTGCTCGCCGATGCGGTCGATGCCTGCGCGGCGCTGCTGCTGGGTCGGATGCGCGAACACGCCGCGCTTCCCCTGACGCTGGAGCACGGCGACCTGCACGCGGGCAATGTGGCGATCACGCCCGGCGGCGGTCTGCGGCTGCACGACTGGGAAGAGGCCAGGCTGGGGCCCGCCGGACTGTCATTCAGTTGCCTGGTGGGCGAGACGCCCGACCTGGCCATGGGCATCGACGGCGAGGGTCGCGCGGCGCGCCAGGCTGCCGGCTATGCCCGCAGCCTGGCTGCCACCGGTTACGCGCCGCTCGATCTGCTGCGCGGCGCGCTGCCCGCGGCGGTGCTCGCCGGCCTGTTCGTGAGGCTTTGCGCCTATGCCGACTACCCTCCACGTGACGAGGCGATACGCGAACTCTGCGTTCCCGACCTCGAGCACATCGGCGCCGAGATCCTCGGCTGGTGCCGCAGGCTGGCCGTGGCCGACCCGCGTTGCGCCGGCAGGCTGATGCGCCTGTTCCACGAGCACGGCCGGTCTGCCGACCTGCTGTCGATGGCGCGCGATCTCGATGACGGCGCGCTGTCCGCCGCGACCGCGGGCGCCGCCTGGTCAGGGATGGCGCCCGTCGCCGTGCTCGAGACGGCGCGGCTGGTGCGTGCCGAACGGCGCGCGCGCGACGATGGTCCGGTGCCATGCCTGAGCGGGCTGCGCACCTCGCACCTCGAGCCGGGGCTGATGGCTGCGCGCATCGACGTCGCCTGCGCCATGCTGCTCGAGCACGGCTGCCTCGTGCTCGAGCAGATCTGTCTGCCGGCGACGCTCGCCGCGTGCCTCACCCATCATCAGGCGCGCGCCGAGCGCGAGCCGCCCGCCGCTGCCCGGGTCGGCGATCGTCGAACGATGCAGCCGGCACCGGTGAGCGGGCCGTTCAACGCCCCGGCGCTCTACGCGCCGCCACTCGTCGTGCGCATCATGGCCGCTTTGCTGGGGCCCGATTTCGTCATCGGCAGCATGAGCATCGTGACCTCGCAGCCCGGTGCCGACGCGCAGCACCTGCACGCCGACCATCCACCGCTGTTTCCAGAGTCGGCGCTGGCCGCGAGCCTGCCCGCGCACGCATACACCGCCCTGATCCCGCTTGTCGACATCGACGAGGAGGTGGGCGGCACGGAGGTTTTCAAGGGCAGTCACCGCGGCGGTGGTAGCGCCCACGGCGTCGGGCGGTCGCCCGCGATGCGGCTGGGCGACTGCCTGCTGTTCGACTATCGGCTTGCGCATCGCGGTCTGGCCAATCGATCGGCGCGGGCGCGGCCGGTGCTGAGCATCGTGTACCAGCGCGGCTGGTTCCGCGACGTCGTCAACTTCTCCGGTTTCGCGCCGCTGCAGGTTCCGTTCGACGAGCTGGTGCGCATACCCGAAGCCCTGGCGGGTCTGTTCAGGCTAGCCGACGTGACGGCCGCTGCGCCGGCGCGTCGCTGACTCGCGAGGCTCCCGGGTGAGCGACCCGGCGCGCGGCTACGTCCTCGACGAGCCGTACACGGCGCGCTACTTCGACATTCAGAGTCCGGCGCGCATCGGCTACTCGATCCGCTGCGCAGGATTCGATCGTCCGGAACCCCCTCAGGATTTCCGCTACGCGGAGCTCGGCTGCGGCAACGGGGCCACGCTGGCCATGCTGGCCGCGCTGCATCCGGCGGCGAGCTTTCTGGGTATCGATCTGAACCCAGCGCACATCGCGCAGGCCGAGGCGCTCGCCCGGGCCGCGGGTCTGCGCAACGTGGCCTTCGTCGAAGCGGATTTCGCCCGTGCCGCCGCGATGCCCTGGGGCGCCTTCGACTACGTGACCGCGCACGGTGTGTACGCATGGGTCGACGCTGCGGTGCGCAGTCAGATGTTCGACTTCATCGGCCGGCACCTCGCGGCCGACGGCACGGCATTCGTCTCGTACAACGCGCTGCCCGGCTGGGCCGGCAAGGAGCCGCTCTGGCGGCTGCTCGACCGGCACATCGCCGGCATGCCCGGCGGCTCGTTGCAGCGCGTCGACGAGGGGCTGCGCTTTCTCGAGTTCCTGCGTGGCGCTGCCGTGCCCTATTTCGCCGAGAACCCGGCTGCGGCCGCCCACCTCGACTATCTGCGCGACGAAGATCGGCGCTACGTGGCGCACGAGTTCTGCAACCGGCACTTCGCGCCCGTCTACTGCGAGCAGGCTTTCGCCGACGCGCGCAGCCGCGGGCTGACGTTCGTGGCGCAGGCCGAGACCCGCCCCAACCTGGCCGTCGAGCGCGCGCCCGCGGCCTGTCTCGACTATCTGGCCGGGGTTCCGGACTTCGAGACGCGCGAGGTGATGGCCAGCCTGCTGCGCAACGATGCATTTCGCACCGACCTCTATGTCCGGCGGCTGCCCGCGCCGCTCGAGATCGAGCGCACTCCGCTCTGGGACAGGGTATTCACGACGCTCGTCCCGCTCCGCGACATCGGCGCCGAGCTGCGCTGCGGCTCGCGTGTGCTCGCGCGCGCGGCGCCCATCGTCGATGCGCTGCTTGGCGCCTGCGTCGAGGGAACGCGCACCCTGCGCCAGCTGGCTGCCGCGCCAGGTCTGGTTCGTTACTCGCCGCGCGCCGTCATCGAGACGGCGCAGCTGCTGGAACTGTCTCAGTGCTTCGGGTTCCTCGGGCAGCCTGCGCCGGCGCAGACCGGCGGGTCCGGGCCCTGGCGTCTGGCGTCACCGGCATTTGGCATCCTGCTCGAGAGCCGCCTGCGCGACAACGGCTTTGGTCATCTCGCCGCCCCGGGCCTGGGCTCGGCGATCCGGCTCGGCGTGCTGGAGTCGCTTGCCGTGTTGTGCCTCGAGCAGGAGTCGCCGGGAAATGCGGCTCACGATCTCGCCGACCGCCTCAACCGCGACTGGCCCGAACTGCTGGCCTTCCGGGTCGACGCCGAATGGGCGAGGCGTTATCTCGACGACTTCGTGTCCCAGTGGGATCCCCTGCTGCGCAAGCTGGGCACCATCGTCGACGATTGACTCCGGCACGGCGCGACGCGCCGAACATGCGCGTCCCGCGTCGCGCCTGCCGGTTGCGAACCGGTCAGCAGTGCTTGCCGCGGCCCACCGGATGACCGTAGCCGCCGTGCGAGCCGTGCTTGCCGTAGGAGGCCGTCGGAGCGCAGGCGCCGTATGCGCTCGGGACGGCGTACATGCCGCACGCGCCGTGTTTGCCATGGCCGACACCGTAGCCATGCTTGCCGTAGTCGATGGCGCCACCGTGCTTGCCGTGGCCGACACCGTAGCCGTGCTTGCCATGTCCGACACCGTAGCCGTGCTTGCCATGTCCGACACCGTAGCCGTGCTTGCCATGTCCGACACCGTAGCCGTGCTTGCCATGTCCGACACCGTAGCCGTGCTTGCCATGGCCGACGCCGTAGCCGTGCTTGCCATGGCCGACGCCGTAGCCGTGCTTGCCATGGCCGACGCCGTAGCCATGCTTGCCGTGGCCTGCCGCAGGGGTCGTGGGCGTGGCGCAGTCGGCGTGGCTGCGGTGCGAGCGCAGATCGCCGAAGTACATGTGGTCAAGCCGCGAGCTCAGATCGGGCCGTCGTGGCGGCTGGTTCGACACAGGCTCGCACTCGCGCGCGGCCGGAGGGCAGGCGCCGCGAGCGACCGTCCAGCCGATGCCGTTCGCGTTCTCGTGTGCGACCGGACCGGTGCCGGCCAGCAGCCTGTCGAGGGCCTGTCCGTTCATGCCGCGGTGCACCCGCAGCTCGCCCGGTCCGGCCTGCGCCAGGCCGTCGACGATCATCGAACGTTCGCCGCGGGTGACTGCGAGGCTGCCGGGCAGTCCGGTGCCGCATTCATCGGATGACGGTGCGCCGACCGTGATGCGCGTGCCGTCGGCAAGGATGAATGTGCCGCCGCCTGGGCCGCGACCCTTGCCCTCTCCGGATCCGTCGTAGATCGTTGTCGTCTCGCCGCTGCCGCTGTTGACGATGCGGATCTCTGCTCGGGCGGCATCGACTTCGAGGCGATACCCGTTGTCGAGCTGGATGATGGGGCTGGCGCGGTCGCTCTCCCCGCCACCGGCCGGGACCGAGAGATCCCACTTCGGCAGTACGCTGGCTGGCAGGGGCTGTACGAGGTACTGCGTGGAGATCACGTTCATGACAGCTCGCGCGAAGGATGGTTCAAGACCGCAACGATGCGGTCGGCGCCGAGTGTTCCATCGAACCGCGCGGTCCGACAGCTGGGGTTCACCCGAGCTCGGGTCTGCCCCAGCTGGGGTTCACCCGAGGTCGGGCGGGCCCTGGCAGGAGCCGGTGGCGTCCCGGGCGCCACCCAGGAGCCGGCGCAGGCCCTGGGCCGGGCGCTGGCTCCGCAATAGCGAAGG
>JBILUW010000123.1:0-11054 GCA_044370795.1 Burkholderiaceae bacterium | reverse complement strand
GTCTGGACCAGTGCCATCCACACCCGCTGGGACGTCGCGCTCGCGCTGGCCGCTTTCGGGCTGCTGGTGCATGCGCGCCTCTCCCCGGTGCTCGTCGTGGCCTGCGCGGCGCTCGCCGGTGCGCTGACGGCGCAACTCATGCCGTCTGGCTGACGCGGCTGGTGTGCCCACGGACCAGGGTTCGCGACCGGTCTGCCATCCCGGCGCTCGAGGAGAACCGATCTTGAAGTCACCCATGAATCCCCGCGGCCAGGTGGCCGTGATCACCGGCGCGGCCGGCGGCATCGGCGAGTCGCTGGCTCTCGCGCTGGCTGCCCGCGGCTGCGATCTGTCGCTCGTCGACCGGCGAGCTGCCGAGCTCGACGATGTGGCGAGCCGCGCGCGCGCCCTGGGCGTGGTTGTGGGCATCACCTGCTGCGATCTGGCCGAACCGGGGTTCGCGCGGCGCATCGCCGACGATGCGCTCGCCCTCCACGGGCGGGTCTCCATCCTCGTGAACAACGCCGGCGTGGCGCTTGGCGGGCGCTTCGAGGAAGTCTCGGCCGACGATTTCGCCTGGCTGATGCGCATCAACTTCGACGCGGTCGTGGCCCTGACCCGCGAGTTGCTGCCCGTGCTCGGCCGCGAGCCGCGCGCGCGCATCGTCAACGTCTCGAGCATCTTCGGCATCGTGGCGCCGCCCGGACAGACCGCCTACTGCGCGGCCAAGTTCGCGGTGCGCGGCTTCTCCGAGTCGCTGCGTCACGAACTCGAGATGAGCGGCTCTCCCGTGGGCGTCACGGTGGTCCATCCGGGCGGTGTGCGGACCGGCATCGCCGATGCCGCCCGCATGCCGGCCGGCATCGATCCCGAAGCCCTCGCCGCGCAGCGGGAGGCCTTTCGGCGCGTCCTGAAGATGCCGCCGCAGGACGCCGCCGCGCGCATCGTGCGGGCCATCGAGCGTGGCGAGCCGCGGGTGCTGGTCGGCGAGGACGCGGTGCGCGCGGCCTGGCTGCAGCGGCTGATGCCGGTGGGCTACTGGAAGCCGATGGCGCGCGAGCTCGCGCGGCGCATGGGCATGGCGGAGCTGCCCCGATGAGCCCGAGCTGGCAGGCCCGCCTCGCAACCTGGCTGGTGCGCCGGCGCGTGCGGCCGGCGCTGGCCGCGGCCCGCGACATCGCGCAGGTGCGCCGCGTGTTCGAGCCGCGCCTGCCCGTGCCCGGCGGCGTGCGCTACAGGCCGGCCACGCTGGGCGGTGTGAGCGGCGAGTGGGTCGAGCCGCGCGACGCCTCGCCGGCCGACACCCTGCTCTACCTGCATGGCGGCGCCTTCGTCGCCTGCAGCCCGCGCACGCACCGCCCGGTCACGGCGGCATTCGCCCGTCATGGCTTTCGGGTGTTCGTGCCCGACGACCGGCTCGCGCCCGAGCATCCGTTTCCGGCCGCCCCCGACGATGCGCTCGCGGTCTGGCGGACGCTGCGCGCCGGGCTTGCCGGCGGCCGTCTGGTGGTGGCGGGCGAAAGTGCCGGCGGCAATCTGGCGCTGGGCCTGCTGCACGCCCTCAAGGATGTCGGCGAGCCGCTGCCCGATGCCTGCGCGGTCTTTTCGCCAGCCACCGACCTCACACGGGGCAGCGCCTCGCATGTCGTCAATCGCGATCGCGATGCCATGTTCAGCGGCGACGAAGTCCCCGAACTGGTGGCCCGAGCCTATCTGGGCGCGGCCGACCCGGCGCAGCCGCGTGCCTCGCCGCTCCTGGGCGATTTCACGGGCATGCCCCCGCTGCTGATCCATGTTGCCGACGAGGAGATCCTGCGCGACGACGCGCTGCGGCTGGCAGCCCGGGCGCAGGCCGCGGGCGTGAGGGTCGAACTCGAGGTCTATCCCGGGGTGCCGCACGGCTGGCAGCTGCTGCACCGGCTGCCCGAGGCCCGGCGCTCGGTGGCGGATGCTGCCCGCTTTCTGCGCGAGGCGCAGGCCGAGGCCGGCGATGAGCAGCTCGACGTGCTGATCGTGGGCGCCGGGCTCTCGGGTGTCGGCGCGGCGGTGCACCTGCGCCACGCACACCCGGGCATGAGCTTCGCGCTGTTCGAGTCGCGCGCCGCGATCGGCGGCACCTGGGACCTGTTCCGCTACCCCGGCGTGCGCTCCGACTCCGACATGTACACGCTGGGCTACCGCTTCAAGCCCTGGCTCGCGGCGCAGGCGATCGCCGACGGACCGGCCATCCGCGGCTACATCGCCCAGACCGCCGACGAACACGGCATCCGGCCCTTCGTCCGGCACGGCCACCGGGTGCTCGCCGCCGACTGGCGCGAGGCCGAAGGCCGCTGGCACGTGCAGGTGCAGTGCGATACGCAAGCCACCCCGCGCACCGTGCGCGCGCGCTTCGTGTTCTTCTGCGGCGGCTACTACGCCTACGACCGCGGCCACCGGCCGCAGTGGCCCGGCGAGTCCGACTTCCTGGGGCGCATCGTGCACCCCCAGTTCTGGCCGGCCGACCTCGACTACGCCGGCAAGCGGGTGGCGGTGATCGGCAGCGGCGCCACGGCCGTCACCCTGGTGCCCGAGATGGCGAGGACGGCCGCCCGGGTCACGATGCTGCAGCGCTCGCCCTCGTACGTGTTCGCGCGCCCTTCGGTGGATGCGATCGCCGAGGTGTTCAAGCGCTGGCTGCCCCCCATGCTCGCCTACCGGCTGGTGCGGCTCAAGAACGTCGCGATGCAGCAGTACTTCTACCGGATGGCGCGCCGTCATCCCGATGCCGCCCGGCGCCGACTGGTCGGCATGGTGCGCGCGCAGCTGCCGGCTGGTTTCGACGTGGCGCGGCACTTCACCCCGCCCTACAAGCCCTGGGATCAGCGCATCTGCCTGGTGCCCGACGCCGACCTGTTCGCCGCCATCCGCGACGGGCGGGCCGACGTGGTCACCGACACCATCGAGCGCTTCACCGCCTCGGGCATCCGCCTGGCCTCGGGCGCGGAGGTGCCGGCCGACGTGATCGTGACCGCCACCGGTCTCGAACTCACGGTGCTTGGCGGCATGCGCCTGAGTCTCGACGGCCGGCCGGTCGACCCAGCCACGCTGACGGTCTACAAGGGCATGATGTACGGCGGCATCCCCAACCTCATCACCACCTTCGGCTACACCAACGCGAGCTGGACCCTGAAGGCGGACCTGACCGCCGCCTACGCCTGCCGGCTGCTCGGGCATCTGCAGCGCCACGGCGGGCGCAGCTTCGTGCCGCGCGTCGATCCCTCGGTGCGGCACGAGCCCTTCCTCGACTTCACCTCGGGCTACGTGCAGCGCGCCCTGTCGATGCTGCCCAGGCAGGGCGACCGCGCGCCCTGGAAGCTGCACCAGAACTACACGCTCGATCTGCTCGCCCTGCGTTTCGCGAAGGTCGACGACGGCGTCATGCAGTTCCGCTGACCGGTCGGCCGCCCCGCGAGCGCGTTAGCATGGCGCCGATGGATGCGTCAGCCCTCCCCGACTCCCCGCCGGCCATCCTGCGATGACCCTCGAAGACGACCGCGGCCTCGCGCTGCACACCCGATCGAGCACCGCTCGCGACGCCTACTGCTCGGGCGTGGCCAGGCTGCTTGGCGCCGCCCCCGGCATCGAAGCCGATCTGCAGGCCGCGATAGCTGCCGACCCGGGGTTCGCGCTGGCCCACGCGGCGCTCGCCCGAGCTCACCAGGTGCACGGCCGCGGTCCACAGGCGCGCGCGGCAATGGCCGAGGCCGTCGCGCGGGTTGCCAGCCTGCCGGCGCGCGAGCGTTCCCACGTCGATGCCCTCGCCAGGGTGGTGGCCGGCGATGCCGCGGGCGCGCTCGCCGCGATCGAGGCCCACCTGGCACGCTGGCCGCGCGACGTCATGGTGATGGCCCCCTGCGTGGGGGTCTTCGGCCTGTTCGGATTCTCCGGACGATCGGGGCGCGAGCGCGCGCTGCTCGATTTCGTCGAGCCCCATGCCGCGGCTCTGGCCGACGATGGCTGGTATCTGGCGATGCGCGCCTTCGCCCGCTGCGAGACCGGCGCGATCGCTCCCGCGCTGGCCGACATCGAGCGCGCCCTCGAGCGCGATCCGCGCAGCGCCCACGCGGCCCACATCCACGCCCATGTTCGCTACGAGGCGGGCGACGACGAACTTGCGCTCGGGTGGCTGCGCGCCTGGCTGGGCGGCTATCCGCGCGAAGGCATGATGCACCTGCATCTGCACTGGCATGTTGCGCTCTCGGAGCTTGCGCTCGGCGATTACGCCGCCGCCTGGGGCACCTACCGCCGCGCAGTCGCCCCCGAGGCTGCCTGGGGGCCGTCGCTGAATCTCGTCACCGACGCGGCGTCCTTCCTGTTGCGTGCCAGCCTGGCCGGCGAAACCGTCGAGCGGGCCGCATGGTCCGAGCTGGCCGCGCTCGCGCAGCGCTGCTTCCCCCATCCCGCGATCGCCTTTGCCGATGCTCATGTTGCCCTCGCGCTCGCGATGAGCGGCGACGCTGCGGGCCTCGAGCGCCTGCGGCGCGCTGCGGTGGGTCCTGCAGCCGACGTGGTTGCGGCCCTTGCCGCAGCCTTCGGCGCCTGGGCGGACCATGACGCGGCGGGCACGCTGCGCGCGCTCGAGCCCGTGCTGGCGGTCCATGAGCGCCTGGGCGGCAGTCGCGCGCAGCGCGACATGATCGAGCAGCTGGCCTGGGTCGCGATCGTGCGCGGCGGCCTCATCAGCAACTGGCGGCCACGCGCAACCCGCCCCTTGCCGGCCGGGCTGCCGGCCCGGATATGACGGAGCCCGTGCCGATGTTCGAGCAATACCCCAAGCTCAGGCCGCCGCTGCCGCCCGCGATCGCTAGCATCTACGCCGCGCAGTACAAGGCCAACCGCGAGGGCAGCAGCGCCGCATCGTCGCTCGCCCAGCGCATGGAGGCCTGGCTGCACCGGCAGGTTGCGGCCGACGTCGCCGGCCCCGGCGGTGCCGACAAGGCAACCCTGGAGCTCGGCGCCGGGACGCTCAATCAGCTGCCCCACGAACCCGGCGTGCGACGCTACGACATCGTCGAGCCCTTCGCCGATCTGTTCCGCGACTCCCCGCGGCTGGCCCGGGTCACCCACGTCTACGCCGACATCGCCGAGGTGCCGCTCTCGCAGCGCTATGACCGGATCACGTCGGTGGCCACGCTCGAGCACCTCTGCGACCTGCCTGCCGTCATCGCGCGATGCGGTCTGCTGCTGGCGCCCACCGGCGTGCTGCGCGCGAGCGTGCCCAGCGAAGGCACGTGGCTCTGGACGCTGGGCTGGAAGCTGACCACCGGGCTCGAGTTCCGGCTGCGGCATGGCCTCGACTATGGCGACCTGATGCGCCACGAGCACGTCAACACCGCCGACGAGATCGAGCTGGTGCTGCGGCACTTCTTCGCCGAAACCCGCTGCCGGGTGTTCGGGCTGACGCGCTCGACCTCGCTGTACCGCTACTACGAGTGCCGCGGCCCGCGGCTCGACGCATGCCGGCAGTACGCCAGCGGCGCGCCGGCATGACGGTTGCCTCAGGGGCGCTCGGGTCGGGCATGATGCCCGCTCACCTGACGAGCAAGCCGACAGCTGAGGCGGGCCAGGGTGTTGCGGCGCGACCTCCGAAGGGCGGATGATGCGCCTGCCGCGGCGGCGCCAGCAGGCGCAGCCTGGTCGAAGCCGGGTTGCGGGCTGGGTGCCTTCCTCAGGCATTGCCGGGCCGGGGCCCGACAGCCCTTAGAATTCGGCCCCGGCGGCGCGTACCCCGCCGGCAGGGTGGCCAGGCCCGACTGCGGGAAGCCGGGCCACCCGGCCGTGCCTTTCGAACCTTACATGCTTCCGGAGAAAACCATGCGGTCCAAGAGTCTCTCTGTGCTGGTTGCCGCGCTGGCCGGCATCGCCCTGCTGACCGCCAGTCCGGCGACGCAGGCGCAGGCCCCGACGTCGTGCACGTTCAAGCCCTCGGTCGGCCAGTCGGGCAAGGACGTGATCTGGGTGCCCACCCCCGACGGCCTCGTCGATCGCATGCTGCGGATGGCGCAGATCACCCCGAACGACTACCTGATCGACCTTGGCTCGGGCGACGGCAAGATCGTGATCACCGCGGCCCGCAACTTCCGGACGCGCGGCCACGGTATCGAGTACAACCCCGACATGGTCGAGCTGTCGCGCTGCCTGGCCCGCGAAGCGAAGGTGACCGACATGGTCCGCTTCGACCGGGGCGACATCTTCCAGAGCGATTTCACCCGGGCGACCGTCATCTCGATGTACCTGCTGCCGGGTCTGAACCTGCGGCTGCGCCCCATCCTCTTCCAGAAGATGAAGCCGGGCACCCGGATCGTCTCGCACCAGTTCACCATGGGCGACTGGCAGGCCGACGAAACCACCAACATCGAAGGCAAGACCGTCTACTACTGGATGATCCCGGCCAACGCCGGCGGCACCTGGCGGCTGTCGTGGCGCGCCGAAGGCGGCGAGGGCGGCGGCGAGATGAACATCGATCAGGTCTTCCAGAAGATCGAGGGCAAGGTGCGCTTCGCCACCCTCGATGCGTCGCTGCGCGAGCCGCGGATGCGCGGCGACCTGATCACCTTCGAGCTGATGGACGACCGCGGGGTGCTGCGCGCCTTCAGCGGGCGCATCGCCGGCGACCGTATCGAAGGCACCGGTGTCGCCGCCGACAACAGCTCGATCGCGTTCTCCGCCGTGCGCGTCGGCCCGGCGCCGCCGATTCGCGGCGCGAACGACTGACCCGGCCCCCTTCCCCACGTCTCGCCATGTCCGCGCGACCCGCCGCAGCGGGCGAGCTGCCAGGAGCGCAGCCGCACGAAACCCTGGGCCTCAAGGAGGCCATCGCGATCATCGTCGGCATCGTGATCGGGGCCGGCATCTTCAAGGCCCCGTCGCTGGTGGCGAGCTTCACCGGCAGCGAGGCCTGGATGTTCGGGGTCTGGATCGCCGGTGGCCTGATCTCCCTCATCGGCGCGCTGTGCTACGCCGAGCTGGCCACCGCCTACCCCAACGCGGGCGGTGACTACCACTTCCTCAGCCGCGCCTACGGCCGGGGCGTGTCCTTCCTGTTCGCGTGGGCGCGTTTCTCGGTGATCACCACCGGATCGATCGCGCTGCTGGGTTTCGTGTTCGGCGACTACACCGCGCAACTGCTGCCGCTGGGCACGGGCCACGATGCCGCGCTGTATGCCGTGCTGTCGGTCGTCGGGCTCACCTGGGTGAACGGACTGGGCATGCGCTCGGGCACGGCCACCCAGACCTGGCTCACCATCGTCGATCTGGTCGGGCTGGCGCTGATCATCTTCGCGGGGCTGTTCCTCGTGAGCAGCGGCGAGGGTTCCGCGCCGGCGGCGGTGGCGCCGGCGGCGAGCGCCTCGGCGGGCATGCCGACCATCCCGCCGATGATCGGGCTGGCGATGGTGTTCGTGCTGCTCACCTTCGGCGGCTGGAACGAAGCCGCCTACATCAGCGCCGAACTGCGCGACGAAAAGCGCAACATGGTCCGAGCCCTCGTGTGGGCCATCCTGATCATCACCGCGCTCTACCTGCTGGTCGTCTGGGCCTACTGGCATGGTCTGGGCATGCAAGGCATGGCCAAGTCGCAGGCGGTGGCCGCCGACCTGCTCGCCGTCGCCTTCGGGCCGGCGGGCGAGAAACTGATGTCGGTCATGGTGGCGGTTTCGGCGCTCACCTCCATCAACGCCACCATGATCGTCGGGGCGCGCACCAACTATGCGCTGGGGCGCGACTGGCCGGTCTTCGGCCGGCTGGGCGAGTGGGACGAGCGGCGCGAGGCGCCCGTGGTGGCGCTCTATGTGCAGAGCGCGGCAGCCCTGGTCCTGGTGCTGCTCGGCGCCAACGAGGCGCTCGGCGGCGGCTTCAAGGCCATGGTGGAATTCACGGCCCCGGTGTTCTGGCTGTTCTTCCTGCTCTCGGGGCTGTCGGTCTTCGTGCTGCGGCGCAAGGACCCCGATACGCCGCGGCCCTTCAAGGTGCCGTGGTATCCGGTCACGCCGATGGTCTTCTGCGCGGTGTGCGCCTACATGCTCTGGTCGAGCCTGAACTACGTCTACAGCAAGGACCTCGGCGGTCTGAATGCCGCCTGGATCGGCGTGCTGGTGCTGGCCGCCGGTGGCGTCATCCTTGCATGCCTGCGCGCGACCCGGCGCGCCTGACACCCTGCCCGGGCTCAGCGCGCGCGGCGGGCGCTGAACGGGCGCGCGGGGCTCTCGCCGACGGTACCGGTCAGGACATCGCCGGCTGCCCGGGCCTGCACCAGCCTTGCGCTGCCGTCGCCGCCGCGAATCGCCAGCGTGATGCGCTCGCCGTCCAGGCGGCCGTCCACACGGCCTAGCCGGCGGCCATCGGCCTCCAGCGTGCCTTCCACCTTCTGGAAGTTCTGGGTAAGACGCAGCGTTGCCGAGGCCGCATCGGGCAGGCCTTCTACCGTCCAGGCGCCTGCAACGCGCGCCGGCACGATCCACAGGAAGAGCGGATTCTGGCCTTCGATGCGCACGGTGCGGTCGGGCTCCCAGTGCTCCATGTCGAAGTTGTTCGACACCACCCGCGTGCCAGGCTGCATCGCGAGGATGATCGGCCGCAGCCGCAGGTTCAGGGCCTGCCCCAGGTACAGCGTGAGAACCGTGGCGCTCGAGAAGTCTTCGACGAAGATGTCGCCGCGGATCATGCGGACCCGATCGGTCACACCGGCTCTCGCCGCGTTGCGTTGAGCAAGTTCGGACAGCTTGGCGTCGTACTCGATTCCCACGGCCCGGACTCCGAACCGTCGGGCCGCCCAGATTGGAATCTTGCCGTCGCCCGACCCCAGATCGTAGACGATGTCGTCCGGGCGCACGGCCGCCAGCTCGAGCATGGGCATGACCACCGCATCGAGCGTCGGCACCCACATCACGTCCTTGCCGCCGCGCCCCACCCAGGGCCGCCACACGTCGTCGCCGCTGCCGGTGGCGGCACAACCTGTGAGCAGAGCCGGCAAGGCGCCCAGCGCCGCCAGCGCGCGCCTGCGGTGCAGGGAACGGGCGGGTGATGATGCGATCGGGCAGGGATGCATTCGGAAGCTTTCTCGGTGCGCGACTCGAAGGCGGCGGTTCGGCGTTGCCGGGTGAGAACCGACGGTTGGCGACCGCCGACCGTTACATCGACTCGTGAAGATCGCGCCGATAACCCTGCGCGGCGCTACGGCTTAGTCCCGGTTGAGCCAAGGTCATGACGCAATCGAGGTTTCGAGTGCCGGGTCGCGCGTGCGCCGCGCGGCTGCGCTGCTGTCGCGCCCGGCGCCGATGGCATCGGTGGCCGAGGTGGCGGTGCGATCCGCGGATGCCTCGGTGACGGGGCAATCTGTAATGATTGTCGGCCACGCGAGCACGAACGCGGGCGTCGACGTGCGGCATGGTTGCGCCGTGTCGGGCCCCTGCCCTGGTCGGCCCGGCCTGGGCCGACATCCGCAGGGGCCTGCCGCGACGCCTCGCCCGCGGCACGTTTGCACTATCAACGAGGAGTTCGTGTGTCGAACCTAGCCAAGAAGCCCGACACGGTCACCGTAGCCGGAACCATCGATGGCGACACGTCGATCCCCAGGCGCAGCGCGCCCGGCGCGCCATCATGGATCGGCGACAGCGCCGCCTTTCTGCGCGGTTTCCTCGCGCGGCCCAGCGAGGTTGCTTCGGTTGTCCCGAGTTCGGGCTTTCTCGAGTCGCGCTTCGTGCGGGCCTGCGACCTCGCGCAGGCGCGCTGCGTCATCGAGCTGGGGCCGGGCACCGGCGGCAGCACGCGCGCCCTGCTGCGGGCGATGTCGCCCGACGCCCGGCTGATGGCGATCGAGTTGAACCCGGGTTTCTGCGACCGCCTGCGCGCGCGAATCACCGACCCCCGCCTCGTCGTGCAGGCGGGAAGCGCCGAGGCGATTGCGGAGCATCTCGCGAAGTGGCGCCTGCCGGCGCCCGACGTGGTGGTCTCCGGCATCCCCTTCTCCACGCTGCCGGTGGACGTCGCGCAGCGCGTCGCGCTGGCCATCCACGAGGCGCTCGCTCCCGGCGGGCGCTTCGTCGCGTACCAGTTCCGTGCCCATGTTGCGCAATACGCCACGCCGCATCTGGGCGAACCGCGCACCGAATGGGAGTGGCGCAACATTCCGCCCATGCGCGTGTTCCGATGGGTCAAGCCCGTCGGCTGATCGCTGCCTTCGCGCTGGCGATGCTGGCGTCGCCGGCGATCGCGCTCGAAGAACCCGAATACGAGGTCGTCAGGCAGCTCGACGGCGCCGAGGTGCGCCGCTATGCGCCGTACGTGGTGGCGCAGGTGCAGGTCCCCGGGCCGGCCGAGCGGGCGGGAAACGAGGCGTTTCCGATCCTGGCCGGCTACATTTTCGGCAAGAACAAGGGCTCCAGGACCTTCCCCATGACCGCGCCGGTCACCCAGGCGGCCGCACCGGTCAGATTCGACATGACGGTGCCAGTCACCCAGGCGCCAACGTCGGGCGGTCATCTGGTGCAGTTCGTGCTTCCACGCGGCACCGCCCTGAGCTCTGCGCCCGAGCCGCTCGATGCGCGCGTGCAGCTGCGCGAGGTGCCAGCCGCCTGGTACGGCGTCATCCGCTACTCGGGCCTGTGGTCGCAGGCCAACTACGACGAGCACCTCGCGAAGCTGCAGGCCGCCCTGCGCGCCGCCCGCCTGGGCTGGACGGGCGAGCCCACGCTCGCGCGCTACAACCCGCCCATCACCCCATGGTTCATGCGCCGCAACGAGATCTGGCTCGCCCTTGATGCCGATGCGATCAACGATGCATCGACTGGTGGCAGCGCGACCCGCGGCACACCGACAAGACCTCTCACGCATTGACCCATCGCGGCGCTCGGCCGCTCGCCAGGCGGCCGGCGATGCGGGTACGCTGCCAGCGCTCCGTCGCCCTGCCCTGCCCTGCCCTGCCCTGCCCGATTACCGTGCACCCACCCCAGACCCTGCACCGCATCGCCGATCTGGCCCGCGACCGGCTCGGCATCCGCGAGCAAGATCTCGCCCCCTATGGCCATCACAAGGCGAAA
>JBILUW010000374.1:0-2964 GCA_044370795.1 Burkholderiaceae bacterium | reverse complement strand
CGCCTGCTCGGTGGTGGCATCGACGTAGCCGCCGCTGTAGATGGGGATGCTCACCTGCAGGCCGAGCGCGTTCTGGCGGATGCGGGTGTTCAGGGTGTTGATCGTGTCGTTCTCGAGTTGCGACACCGAGGCCACCGCATCGACGCGCGGCCAGTGCCCCGAGCGCGCGCGCTCGACGTCGATGCGGGCCGACTCCACGAGCAGCCGGCGCGCCGCGACCTCGGGGCTGCCGGCCTCGACGCGCGACAGCCACGGATCGAGGGAGACGGGCGCCACCGGCGCCACCTGCAGCGGACTGCCCGGCGGCCGCACGGCCTGCGGGTCGAGCCCGGAGATGACCTGCAGCGTGCGCTGCGCCACCTCCACCGCATCGCGCGCCTCGATGAGCTGCGCGGCTGCGATGTCGAGCCGCGCCTCGGCCTCGCCGATCTCGGTGCGGGTGCCTTCGCCCGACCGGAAGCGCCGCTGCGTGTACGAGACCGCCTCGGTGTAGGTTTCAACCGCCGACTGCGCCAGCTCCTGGGTGTCGAGGGCGTAGAGCAGATCGAAATAGGCCTTGCCCATGCGCGCGACGAGCTCCTTGCCGCGCACGCGAAAGGCCGCCTCGGCATAGGCGACCTGCGCCCGGCCGCTGCGCAGCCTGGCCATGGCTTCGCGGTTGAGCACCGGCATGCGCACGGTGAGCGAGCGCGAGCGCGAGGTGTAGTCGAGCGGCACCGAGAGGTTGCCGCCCAGCGTGCTCTCGCGGGTGCCGTTGATGCGGCTGTCGGCGATCGACACGCCCACCTGCGGCAGCAGTTGCGAGCGGGCGATGGGGATCGCGAACCGGTTGGTTTCGAGGTCGGCGCGCGCGGAGCGGTACTGCGGGTCGGCCTGCTGGGCGGCTTTCCAGGCCTCGGCAAAACCCACGGCACGAGCACCGGGCGACGCGAAGACCGCGGCCAGCGCCACGACGATGGCTGCGGGAGCGAGGAAGGCGAAGGGCGCGGTACGCGCCGGACGACGCGCCATGGCGATGCGGCGGCTCAAGATCAGTCCTCGGTCATGGCCGCGCGGATGCGATCCTGGAGCGGCTTGAACAGGTAGTTCATGGCGCTGCGCTCGCCGGTGCGAATGAAGACCTCCGCCTGCATGCCGGCCTTGATCTCGTGGTCGCGCAGCTGCCTCGTTCCTTCGGGCGTGACTTCGACGATGGTGCGGTAGTAGGTCATGCCCGATCGCTGGTCGGTAAGCGCGTCGGCCGATATCGACTTCACCTTCGCCTTGATGTTGGGCGTGGTCCGCTGGTTGAAGGCCGGGAAGAGCACCTCGACATCGAGCCCCGGCCTGACCTTGTCGACGAACTGCGGCGGCAGGCTGGCCTCGACCCGCAGCGGCTCACCCTGGGGCAGGATGTCCATCATGGGCGCGCCGGCCTGGATCACGCCGCCAGGCGTGAACACGTTGAGGGAAACCACCGTGCCCGACGCGGGCGCACGCAGCTCGGTGTTGCGCAGATCGAACTGCAGCGCCTGGATGCGGTTGGACAGCGCGCCGACCTCCTTTTGCACCTCGGTGAGCTGGGTCTCGGCCTGCTGGCGGTATTCGTTCTGGCGGCCGACCGCCCGCATGCGCAGCTCGCCGATGCCGCTGCGCGCCCGGGCGATGACGGCGCCGTCCTCGGCGATCTGGCCGGTGAGCTGCGCCTGCAGGCGTTCCTGCTCCGATACCCGGTTGCGCGGCAGATAGCCGTCGGTGGCGAGGTCGCGCTGATTGCGCAGCTCCTCGCGCAGCAGCCGCAGCTGCTCCTCGCGCGCGGCCCGCGAGGCCTCGGTGCCACGGATCTGGGCCTGCAGACCGGCCATGGACTCGTCGATGGCCGACAGCTCGGTGCGCAGCGAAGTACGCCGCGTCTCGAACAGGCGGGTCTGCAATGCGATGGCCTGGCGCGCCTGCGGCTCGCTCGCGATGGCCGTGAGGTCGGCCGGGAAAACCAGGGCGTCGCCGGTTTCGCGCTCGGCCGACAGCCTGGCCTCCACGGCGCGGGCGATGATCCACTGCCCGCGCGCGGTTTCGAGTTGCGCGCGCGCCATCGTGGTGTCCATGCGCACCACCGGCTGGCCCGCCTGCACGGTATCGCCTTCCTTGACCAGGATCTCGGCAATGATGCCGCCGGTGGGATGCTGCACCACCTTGCGGTTGCCGGTAACCACCACCTGCCCCGAGGCGGTCACGCCCTGGTCGAGCGGCGCGAACACCGCCCAGGCCATGAAGCCGCCACCACCCAGCAGCAGCACCAGCCAGCCCCAGAGCAGCGAGCGGCCCAGGCTCATGGGCCGGCGCGCCGTCTCGACGGCGGCCGCCGGTGCCTTGCCGGCCGCAGGCTCGCCGGCCGGGCCCTGCGGCCCGAATGCGGGCGCGCACGCCAACCCGACAAGGCTAGGGAGCTTGATCATCGAATCACCTCGGTTCGTCAGGTCTGGGGCGGCAGCTGCCTGGGCGGCTGCTGCGGCTGCGGCTGCTGGGGTTGGGGCTGCTGCTGCTGCTGTTGCTGCTGGGCGCGGGCGGCGGCGAACATCGGCGCGAGGATCTCGTCGCGCAGGCCGAAGGCGCGCACGGTGCCGTCCTGCATCACCAGCACCTTGTCGACCGCGGCGAGCGTGCCCATGCGGTGGGTGATGAGCACCACGGTGCGGCCGCGCTGCTTCAGGCCCTTGATGGTCTCGATGAGGGCGGCCTCGCCCTGGTCGTCGAGGTTGGCGTTGGGCTCGTCGAGCACCACCAGCGCCGGGTCGCCATAAATGGCCCGGGCCAGGCCCACGCGCTGGCGCTGGCCGCCCGACAGCGCCATGCCGCCCGGCCCCAGCGGCGTGTCGTAGCCCTGCGGCAGGCGCAGGATGTGCTCGTGCATGCCGCAGCGCGTGGCCGCCTCGACCACGCGCGCGGCATCGATCTCGCCGAAGCGCGCGATGTTCTCGGCGATGG
>JBILUW010000373.1:0-2967 GCA_044370795.1 Burkholderiaceae bacterium | reverse complement strand
ATGCTGAACCCTGCGATCGAGATCGTGCTGCGCGCCCACGGCGACGAGGAGGCTGCGCTGCTGCGCGCCGAGGCACTGGGCACGGTCTTTCTGGGCAACGACGAGCTCGCCCGCGGCATCGCCGGGCACCTGACCGCAACGATCGGCATCAGGCCCGAGCCACAGCCGCCCGCAACCGCCGCTTCCGGCACGCCGTCCCCCGGCTTGCCGCCGTCCTGAGGCCCGCCGCGATGTCCTATACCGAACGCCTGGGCAGCCGGTCGTTTCGCTTCGACGACCTGGCCACGCTGCTGGCGCGGGCCTCGCCCGAGCGCTCGGGCGATCGCCTGGCGGGCATCGCCGCCGACAGCGCGCAGGAGCGCATGGCCGCGCGGCTTTGCCTGGCGCAGGTGCCGCTGCGCCGCTTCCTGCACGAGCCCCTGATCCCGTACGAGACCGACGAAGTCACCCGGCTGATCGTCGACACCCACGACGCGCAGGCTTTCGCGCCGATTGCCGGCCTCACCGTTGGCGAGTTCCGTGACTGGCTGCTCGCCGACGAACGCGACGCCGAGAGCCTGGCCGCCGTGCGTGCCGGCATCACCCCCGAGATGGCCGCGGCGGTGTCCAAGCTGATGCGCAACCAGGATCTCGTGCTGGCGGCCAGCCGGTGCCGGGTCGTCACGCGCTTTCGCAACACCCTCGGTCTGCCGGGGCGCCTGGCGGTCCGCCTGCAGCCCAACCATCCCACCGACGATCTGCGCGGCATCGCGGCCTCCATCGTCGACGGCCTGCTCTACGGGGCGGGCGATGCCGTGATCGGCGTCAATCCGGTGGGCGACAGCCCGGCCGCGCTCGAGGGACTGGCCCGCGCCCTCGACGAGGTGATCGCGCGGCTGGGTGCGCCCACGCAGGCCTGCGTGCTCACCCACGTCACCCGCACCATCGCCATGATCGAGCGCGGCGTGCCGGTCGATCTGGTCTTTCAGTCGATCGCCGGCACCGAGAAGGCCAACCGCGGCTTCGGCATCAATCTGGCCATGCTGCGCGAGGCCCGCGAGGCGGCGCTGTCGCTGCGCCGAGGCACGGTGGGCGAGAATGTCATGTACTTCGAGACCGGCCAGGGCAGCGCGCTGTCGGCCGACGCGCACCACGGCGTCGATCAGCAGACCTGCGAGGCGCGGGCGTATGCCGTCGCGCGCGCGTTCTCGCCGCTGCTGGCCAACACCGTGGTCGGCTTCATCGGCCCCGAGTACCTCTACGACGGCAAGCAGATCATCCGGGCCGGGCTCGAGGACCACTTCTGCGGCAAGCTGCTCGGCGTGCCGCTCGGCTGCGACGTCTGCTACACCAATCATGCCGAGGCCGACCAGGACGACATGGACACGCTGCTCACGTTGCTGGGCGCCGCGGGCCTGACGTTCATGATGGGCGTGCCGGGCGCCGACGACGTCATGCTCGGCTACCAGAGCACGTCGTTCCACGACGCGCTGTACCTGCGTCGCGTGCTCGGCCTGAAGCGAGCGCCCGAGTTCGAGGCCTGGCTGCAGTCGATGGACCTCACCGACGCCACCGGCGCGCTGCTGCCGATCGACGAGGGCCATCCGGCGCTTGCCCGGCTGCGCCAGCTGCCGGCGCTGCGCTGACCGCCATGGCCGAGACGCCCACCCCCGCTCCGCAGGCCGGCCCCACGGGCCGCTCGCCCGCGCGTCGCGACCCCTGGACCGAGCTGCGCGCCTACACGCCGGCGCGGCTCGCGCTGGGGCGCGCCGGTGCGAGCCTGCCCACCGACGAGATCCTGCGCTTCGGCGTGGCCCACGCGCAGGCGCGCGACGCGGTGCACCTCGCCCTCGACGCCGACGCGCTCGAGGCGCAGATCCGAACCCTCGGGCTCGAGTGCCTGCGCGCGCGCAGCGCCGCGTCCGACCGCCGCACCTACCTGCTGCGACCCGATCTCGGCCGGCGGCTGCGCACCGACGACGCAAGCCGCCTGCGCGAGATCGGGGCGAGCCTGCCGCAGCCACCCGATCTGCTGCTGGTGGTGGGCGACGGGCTGTCGGCGCTCGCGGTGCAGCGCAACGCCGCGCCGCTGATCGCGCGGCTGATCGCGCGCGCCGAACCGGGCTGGACCCTCGGCCCGGTCGTCATCGCCACCCAGGCGCGGGTCGCGCTGGGCGACGACATCGGACAGGCGCTGCGAGCGCGCTACGTCGCGGTGCTGATCGGCGAGCGGCCAGGGCTGGGCTCGCCCGACAGCATGGGCGTCTACCTGACGGCCGAGCCGCGAGTCGGCCGCTCCGACGCCGAGCGCAACTGCCTGTCGAACATCCGCGAGGGCGGGCTCGACGCCGACGATGCCGCGCGCCGGCTGTGGTGGCTGTGCGTGGAATCACGGGCCATCGGAGGCACCGGTACGGGACTGCGTGATGCCTCCGACGAGCGTCTGCCCGGATTGCCGGGCTGAGGCCCGAGGGTTGCTTGCGGGGCGGGCCGGCGCAAGGCGCGGGCGGGCGCGCCGCCCGGCGCGCTCCTAGCCCGGCGCGAGATCGGCAGCCGTCAGCGCCCACGCCCGGCCAAAGCCGCCGTTGAGGCTGGCGCGCTGCGGCTCGATGCGCCAGAACGCGAAGTCGGCAAAGTCGGCATACAGCGCCGCCTTCGGATGGGCCTGCAGGTAGCGCTCGCGCGCGCGCCGGCCTTCCGGGGAATCGCGCTCGAGCCGGCACGCGCGCCCGAACAGGGTCAGGCGCGGATGGGCGAGCGGGTCGCCGGCGCCGGGCTCGCCCAGCAACAGCGAGCAGCGCGGCTCGGTGAGCAGCGCCACCGTGTGCGCGGCCAGGGTCGAGGTGAGGATGAGCGGCACGCCGTCTGCGTCGAGCGCCAGCGCGACCCGGCTCGCCGCGGGGTGGCCGCTGCCGGCCTCGAGCACCGCGAGCGCGCCGTGGCGCGCGCCCTCGAGCAGGCGGCGCGCCAGCGCGCGCGCCTCGGCAT
>JBILUW010000371.1:0-2973 GCA_044370795.1 Burkholderiaceae bacterium | reverse complement strand
ATGTTGGCCTTGTTGAGGTCGAGATCGGCCACCAGGGCGGCGAAGGCGGTTGAGCTCATCACGCCCTGGTCGAGCAGGCCCACGAAGTAGTCGCGCGTGGCGGGCGCGGGCGCCACGCCGAACAGGTTGGTGAAGACCAGGTCGAAGACTGCGCCGTTGGAGGGCGCCGCGCCCAGGCGCGCGCCCAGGACGAGCTGCGTGAACTGGGTCATGTCGTAGCCGAGCGTGTCGGCGAAGTACAGACCGATGCCGTTGAACGCCGGGCTGGCGGCCGCCGCGGGCCCGAAGATCGCGCCCAGCACCTTGGCGACCATGCCGGCGTTGCCGGCGACATCGAGCGCCACCCACTTGTCCGAGAAGCGCAGCCGCTCCACCCCCGACAGCGTGTCGGTGCCGTCGCCGGCGCCCGACCCGATGCCGGTGATCCCGGCAAGCCCCGGGGCCAGGGTGTAGGCGCTGCGCGGCTGCGCGTACGTGGCGACGTCGATACCCGCGCCCCCCTGCAGCACGTCGTTGCCGGCGCCGCCCTGCAGGGTGTCGCTGCCCGCGCCACCGGCCAGGGTGTCGTTGCCATCGCCCCCCGCCAGCAGGTTGGCCAGCGCATTGCCGGTCAGGGTGTCGGCCGCGGCGCCGCCGCGCGCATCGCGAGGCTGCACGCCCGCGGCGAGCGCGAGCGTGCCACCCCCGAGGCTGGAGACCGAGGCGCCCGACAGGTCGAGGCTGACCGGCTGGCTCACGGCCGCTGCGTTCAGGATGGACACGCCGGCAGCGGCCGTCAGGCTGCGGCTGCCGCTGTAGGCATCGGTAAGTACCAGCTGTCCGCCGAAGCCGCTCGCCGCGCCCCAGACCTTGACCGAGAAGCCCTGGAAGGTGGCCACGCCATCGGCGACGCTGGTGGTCCAGGCGGGCAGGCCCGACTCCTTGTCGCGGATCTCGAGCTGCCAGGTGCCCTGGCTGCGCTCGCCCAGGAAGCCCGCGACGCCCATGGTGAAGGCGCCGGGCCAGGGATTGTCGGCGCCTTCGGTATTCGGCGCCCTGGCGAGCGGGCCATCGAACAGGGTAAGCCGCGTGCCCGAGGGCGACACCAGGGTGGCGGCCAGCTGGCTGGGCACCACCGCCTGCATGTTCAGGGTTACCTCGACCCGCTCGACCACGAGGTTCTCGGCCACCGCGGCCGAGACGGTCAGGGTCTGACCGGTGCCGTCGGGCAGCGCCGCCGCGGGCGCCGACGACGCGCCCTGGGCGCTCGCCCAGTTGGCCGAGGCGTTGGTGCCACCCATCCAGCCTTCGGCCAGCCGCACGGCCGCGGCCGCATCCATCAGCCCGTAGCCGTAGTCGCGCGAGTAGATCTGGCCGGTGAGGTTCCACTGGTTGCCATTCAACTGCACCCAGCTCGCATTGCCGACGTCGGTCTTGCGGGCCGTCAGGGCGAGGATGTTGGCGACGTCACGGAAGCCCAGCAGCGGGTTGGCCTGCAGCATCAGCGTGGCCACGCCGCCGACCATCGGGGTGGCGTACGAGGTGCCGACGTTCTGGTAGGAGTAGTCGCCCGGGGCGCCATCGATGGTGTTGTAGCCCCCGGGGCCGGCCACGTCGGCCGACAGGATGCCGAAGCCGGTGTTCTCGGACTGCGGCGCATCGCCCACACCGCCAGGCGCCGACACCAGCACGCCCGCGCCGGGCGTGGAGTAGCCGGTGACGACCCCCTGGTCGTTGACGGCGGCCACCGCGATCGTGCCGCGATTGCCCGTCCAGTTCGACAGACCCGAGTCGGCGGCGTTGCCCCGCTCGTTGCCCGAGGCGACGACGAAGACCATGCCACGACCGGCGCGGCCTTCCGTGTACGCCTGGCTCACGAACTGCCCCCAGGCGCGGTCCTGGTCGCTGCCACCGAGCCCGAAGTTCTCGCTGAAGGCCGCGTCGGAACCCCAGGAGTTGACCGACACCATCGCGCCGGCGGCGATGTTGGACTGGATGACACGGGCGCTGGCGTCGGCAGGCAGCCCGCCGCCGATCACGCGCGCCGCCACGATGCTCGCCTCGTGGGCGATGCCGGCGCCGCCCATGCCGTTGTTGTCGACCATGCCGATGATGCCGGCGACCACCGTGCCGTGGGCATTGTCCTCGGCGCTCATGCTCGGGCCGAACCCGTCGCCGGTGGTGTCGCGCACCGGGTCGTAGACCTTGTCGAGCAGCAGGTTGGCGACCATGTCGGGGTGGGCGAGGTCGACCCCGTCGTCGTTGACGGCGACCACGATCCCGGTGCCGTCGTAGCGGCCCCAGACCGGCAGCAGGTTGATGTCGATGCCCGCGCGCCCTCGCTGGCCCGTGTTGTTGAGGTACCACTGGGAGCCGTAGAGGGGATCGTTCAACGTCTTGGACATGAGACTGCCATGCGTGGGGTTGGGGTTGAGGTCGGGTTGCGCCTGGCCGTGGGTTGCGCCTGGCCGTGGGTTGCGCCTGGCCGTGGCTCGGACCGGAGACCCGGGCGGGCCGGCGGCAGTCTCGACGGGCGCGCCGGGGCTGTCAAGCGGGCCAGGGTTATGCTTGCGCCCTGTTCGAAGACGGAGGCCGTGTGACCCAGACCAGCCTGCACAGTCAGGTTCGCCAGCGGCTGCTCGCCGACCTGAACCGCGCCGACGAAGCAGGCGCGCCCGCCGACGCGGGCCGCGAAGCGGCCGAACTCAACAACGCGCTGCGGCTGCTCGCCAAGTGGCGTTCGGTGCTGCTGCAGAACACCGTGCTCGCGCAGGCCGGCACGGTGGTCTGGCAGGGACCGCTGCAGGGTCTGGAGTTCCTGCGGCAGTCGGCCGAGGGCTGCCACGTCGCCAAGCTGCTGGGCTGCTACGAGCAGCCGCTGCAGCCCCATATCGAGGCGGCCATCCAGGCGGCCTACCCGGTGGTGCTGAACATCGGCTGCGCCGAGGGCTACTACGCCGTCGGGATGGCCCGCCGGATGGCCGATACGAGGGT
>JBILUW010000122.1:0-11098 GCA_044370795.1 Burkholderiaceae bacterium | reverse complement strand
AGATCGGCCAACGCGTGCGGCACCAGGTCGGGAATCATGTCGGCGGTGACGCCAAGCGCAGCCAGGCCCGAGGGCAACCCGATGGCGGCGTTGCGCGCGGCCACCGCTGCCGCGAGATCGGCGCCCGCGTCGAGGTCCATCGCCTGGCGCAGCCGCTCGTACTTCTCGGCGCACACGCTTTCGTTGAAGCGCAGCACCGCCGGCAGGATCAGGGCATTGAGCGTGCCATGGTGGGCTCGCAGATCGTGTCGCCGGCCCACCGCGTGGCTCATCGCGTGCACCGCGCCCAGGCCCTTGACGAAAGCGAGCGCACCCTCGGTGGAGGCCATCATCATGTCCCAGCGAGCCTGGCGATCGGTGGCGCCGTTGGCCACCGCGGCCTCGATCGCGCGCCAGCCCCGGCGCAGGCCGTCCAGCCCGATGCCGTCGGCCGGCGGGTTCACGGTGGGCGCGAGCACCGCCTCGATGCAGTGGGTGATCGCGTCCATGCCAGTGGCGGCGGTCATCATCGGCGGCAGGCCAAGCGTGAGCTCGGGATCGCAGATGGCTGTGCGTGGAATGAACTGGGGGCTGGCGAAGGTGAGCTTGCGGCCATCGTTCAGGATGATCACGAAGCCGACCGAGACCTCGCTGCCGGTGCCGGCGGTGGTGGGCACGCAGATCACCGGCGCGATGCCGCGCACCTTCTTGCCGCCGCCCTGCAGCGGGTCGTACTGCGCGAGCGGCTCGCCCGACACGGCAAGCAGCGCGACCGCCTTGCCCAGGTCCATCGAGGAGCCACCGCCCAGACACACCACGCCATCGCAGCCCCCGTCGCGGTACAGGGTAAGCGCGGCGAGCGTGGCCGCCTCGGTGGGGTTGCCGGGGGTGCCATCGAAAACCGGCGCTGCTGCGTGGTCGGGCGCGGCGGCGAGAACCCGGTCGAGAAGGCCCGCGGCGCGCACGCCGGCATCGGTGACGAACAGGGGCTTCGTGATGCCGTGACGACGCAACTCGTTGGGCAGAACCTTGATCGCGCCGAAATCGAAGTGGGTGGTGGTCAGGTAGGTGAGGACAGGCATGGAGGGCAAGCCGCAGCGTCGGGTTGAAGGTCGGTCGAGTGTAGCCGAAGGCCCGCGGGCGATCGCAGCCGGCGCCTCCTCCGCCCTGCCCCGCCTTGGAGTACAGTCGGCCGGTTATCGATCCCCGATGCGTGCGCTCCAGGACCCCTCCTCGATGACCCTTTCGCCTCCGGTCGACGCCGCCGAGCTTGCGCGCGAACTGCGCGTCCATCAGGCCGAGCTCGAGACCCAGAACGAGGAGCTGCGCCGTGCGCAGCTCGAACTGGCGGCCGCGCGCGACCGCTACCGGCACCTGTTCGAGGTGGCGCCGGTCGGCTACCTGTCGCTCGATGACGGCGGACGCATTGCCGAGCTCAATCTCACGGGCGCCACGCTGCTGGGCCAGCCCCGCGAGGATCTCCTCGGTCGGCCGTTCAGCGCCTGCCTGCATCGCAGGGACCGACGGCGCTGGCGCAGCCACCTCAGCGCCCTCGTGCCCGGCGGCGCGGTGGGCAGGCTGGAGGCCATGCTCGCCATCGAAGAACCGGCCCCGAAGGCCGTGCAGCTCGACACGCTACGGCTGGCGCAGCCCGGTTCCGAAGCTGCCATGCGCGTGACCCTTACCGACATCAGCGAGCGCCGCGACGCCGAGACCGACCGGCGCATCGCCGCGCAACTGATCGATGCGCGCGAGGCGGAGCGTCTGCGGGTTGCGCGCACCCTGCACGAGGATCTGGGGCAGCGGCTGAGCGCCATCAAGATCGGGCTCAGCCTGCTGCCCCACGGCACGATGGGCGCAGACCCCGACGCCGGGCGCGCACAGGCGCAGACGCTGCAGTTCGAGCTCGACGAGTCGATTGCGGTGGTGCGGCGCATGGCCAACGAACTGCATCCCGCCATGCTCGACGACCTCGGCCTGAACGCAGCCATGCAATGGCTGGCTCGCGATGCCGGTCCGCGACTGGGTCTGGGAGTGCAGTTGCATGCGGCACCGCGCGATCCGCCCCTGGAGCCGCGCACGGTCATCGGCGTGTACCGGCTGATGGAAGGCCTGCTCGAGGAGGTCGCGCGTGACACCAGTGGCGCGCAGGTGCTCATCGACCTGCGCGAGCAAGGCGAAGCCTTGCGCGTCGACATGACGGTACGGCCAGGCGGATGGCCGCTCGCGGCGCGGTCACACGGCGCCCCGCGCCCGCGGCCCGCGCGGCTCGGGCGCGCCGCGGCCACGATCGCGATCCGTCCGGCGCTGCAGGCGGAACTGCTGTCGCTCGGCGGACGATTCCTCGAGGCACAGGCCGCGGCGCAAGCCGCTCCCGGCACCTACTGCCTGCAGGTGCTGATCCCGCTGCGAGCGCCGCGGTCGCGCACGCGAGCCCTGGAGCGCGTGCGGTGAGCGAGCGGCCGGACATGACCTCCAGCGGCGCGAAGCAGCCTGAGCTCAAGGCTGCCGCCATCCCCATCGTGGCCCTGGGCGCCTCGGCGGGCGGGCTGCAGGCCTACGAACGGTTTTTTCGGGCCATGCCCGCCGAAAGCGGCATGGCGTTCGTGGTCGTGCAGCACCTCGACCCGCATCACGCCAGCCTGCTGGCGGAGATCCTGCAACGCAGCACCCCGATGCCGGTCGTGCAGGCCGAGGACCAGATGGCGCTGCTGCCCAATCGAGTTCACGTCTGTCCGCCGCACTGCGATCTCGGACTCCTGGGCGGCACGCTGCTGCTGCGGCCAGCGCCGGCCGCCGCCGGACCACATCTGCCAGTCGACGCCTTCTTTAGCGCCCTCGCCCTCGACCAGGGCGGGTCGGCCACCGCGATCGTGCTCTCGGGAACGGGCAACGACGGCACGCAGGGCCTGCATGCGGTGGCCAGGGCGGGGGGGCGCTGTCTCATCCAGGACCCGAGCACCACCGACTACGACGGCATGCCACGCAGCGCCATCGACAGCGGCGTGCACGCGCAGGTGCTGCCGGTGCAGGCCATGCCCGAAGCACTGCTGGCAGCCCGGCAGCCGGCGGCCGCTACCGATGACTCCTCGACCGCGCTTCGCGACGCACCGGCCGCGCTGGCGCGCATCCTCGCGCAACTGCAAGCCGCCACGGGCCACGACTTCCGTGGCTACAAGCCGAGCACCATCGTGCGGCGCGTGGCCAGGCGCATGGCCGCAGTGGGCCTGTCCGACCCCGCCGCCTACGCCCAGCGCATGCTCGATCAGCCCGCCGAAGCCCAGACCCTCTTTCACGACCTGCTGATCAACGTGACCCGGTTCTTCCGCGATCCGGAGGCTTTCGAGGCGCTCCAGTCCGAGGTGATCCCTGCCCTGCTGCGCACCCTGGGCGACGAACGTGTGCTGCGGGTGTGGGTCGCGGGCTGCGCCACCGGCGAGGAGGCCTACTCCCTCGCGATGCTGCTGCGCGAAGTGATGGACGAAGCCGCCATGGGCTTGCGCGTGCAGATCTTTGCCACCGACCTCGACGCTGACGCCATCGCCACCGCGCGCACCGGCCGCTATCCGGCGGCCATCGCGCAGGACCTCACCGCCGAGCGCTTGTCGCGCTACTTCGCCGAGTCGGGCAACGGCTGGCGCGTGCGCAAGGAAATCCGCGAAATGGTGGTGTTCGCGGTGCAAAGCGTCATCAAGGATCCGCCCTTCACCCGGCTCGACCTGGTGAGCTGCCGGAATCTGATGATCTACCTCGAGCCCGCGCTGCAGGAGCGCCTGATGCGCGTCTTCCACTACGCGCTGAAGCCGGGTGGCGTGCTGGTGCTATCTCCGTCGGAAGGAATCGGCGACCACGGCGACCTGTTCGAGCCGCTGAACCGCCGATGGAAGTTCTATCGCGCCCTGGCCAGCGGGCCGGCCGGGCGAGCCGTGCTGCAGGACGGGGCTGTGTGGTCCCCCGAAGGTCGTGTGCCGGCTGCGGCAGACACGGCGCAGCGGCCGCGCGAGGCCCCGCTGGCCGAGTTCGCGCGACGATCGCTGCTCAACGCATTCGCACCGGTGTCGGTCGTCGTCGATCGGCAGGGTACGGTCCTCTACGTACACGGCGAGACGGGTGCCTACCTGCGCCCCGCTCCGGGTCTGCCCACCCACGATGTCATGGAGCTGGCCGTGCCCGGGCTGCAGACGGCGCTGCGCGAGGCGCTGGAGGAAGTGACCCGCGACAGCAAGCCCGTCGCGGAGCGCACGATCACCCTGACGCCGGCGCTCGGAACCTCGACCGTCATCAGGCTGACCGTGCGTCAGTTGCCCGCCACCGAAGGAGGAGCCGCCCTGCTGCTGGTGAGCTTCCAGCCCGCGCCCCCCGAGCCGTCCGGACGAGCCGGGCGACGCGCGCGCGCCGGCAGGGGCACCGATGCGCAACGCCTGATCGAGCTCGAGCGCGAGCTCGAGAGCGCGCGGCAGAGCGTCACGGCGGTGCGGGAGGAGCGACAGGCAGCCATCCAGGATCTGAAGTCGGCCAACGAGGAACTGCAGTCGACCAACGAGGAGCTGCAGTCGGCCAACGAGGAGCTTCAGACATCCAAGGAGGAGCTGCAGTCGCTCAACGAGGAGCTGGCCACCGTCAACGCCGAGCTGCAGAACAAGCTCGAGCAGATGTCGGACATTCAGGACGACATGAAGAACCTGCTCGACAGCATCCGTCTGGGCATCGTCTTTCTCGATTCACAGCTGCGCATCCGGCGCTACACGCGCGACGCCACCCAGATCTACCGCCTCCAGAGCACCGACATCGGTCGCCCTCTGGCCGACATCCGCAGCGAACTGCAGGGCGACGACCTGCTGGCCGACGCCCGGCACGTGCTCGATTCTCTCGTGCCGGTGGAGAGGGAGGTGACCACGGCCGATGACCGCCGCTACCTCGGCCGCATCCAGCCGTACCGCACGGTGGACAACGTCATCGACGGGGTGGTGCTGACCTTCGCCGACGTGACCGAGCGCGAGCGCGCCCGGGAAGTCGCCGGGCGCGGCGCACGCGCGCTCGCGCAGGCCATCGTCGAAGTGGTGCCCACGCCGCTGCTGGTGCTCGATGCCCAGTCGAAGCTCGTCACCGCCAATCAGGCCTACTTCGGCGCCTTCGGGGGCTCTCTTGCCGAGGCCGCGGGCCACAGCCTGTTCAGCCTCGGTGGCGGCATCTGGGAAAACCCGGTGCTGCGCGAGGCGCTTCAGATCCATGCGATGCCGGGCGATCAGCCGAGGCCCCGCCAGTTCACCTTGCGCATCGCGCAGTCGGGACGGATGCGCCGGATAGGTCTCCGGCTGCACAGGATCAGCACCGCGGAGGCCGGCACCGATCTGGTGATGCTCGTCGTCGATCCGACCGAGAAGACGCCCCCGGGCACGGCTGCGCGCTGAGCGGCTTGCGCTCGCAACGGCGAGGGTGCCGGCCGGAAACCGCGTGGCAACCCGCGATGCGTGCCTTCAGCCGGCAACCCGTCCCTCGAAGCCGACGAAGCGTCCGTCGCGCGCAACCATCCGGCCTTGCCGGATCACCCAGCGACGCGCCGGCCGCCGGCAGATCGCATCCGGCACGTTCTCCGCGGCAACGAGCACGAGGTCGGCCTGGCATCCGGGCGCAAGACCATGACCGGCGAAACCGCAACCGAGCGCGCCCAGCCGGCTGCACATCTCGAAGGCAAAGCCGAACTCCGAATCGCGCCGGAAGCCGCTGCGGTACGCGACGATCCAGGCGCGCTCCAGCATGTCGCCCGTGCCGTACGGCACCCAGGCGTCGCGCACGTTGTCGGAGCCGGCGAACACGGTGACGCCGGCGGTGGTGAGCAGCGCCAGCGGCGGCAGGTTCACCCAACCCGGCGCATAGGTGCATATTGCCACCCCGGCACGGGCCAGCCGCTCGGCTGTGGCCCGTTGCACATCGGGGGAAGACGAACCGAGGCCGTGGGCGTGGCTGGCGACGACCCGCCCCTGCATGCCGGCCGCCGCGCTGCGAACCGCCACCTGCTCCAGTTCGTGGATGCCCAGCGACCCGCTGGTGTGCAGATGGAAGTCGAGCCCGACGCCGCGCCGCTGCGCCAGGGCAAACACCGCGTCGAGCTGGCCGGTGACGTCGCCATCGATGGTGGCCGGATCGATGCCACCGAGCACGTCGGCGCCCGCCCTCAACGCCGCATCGAGCAGATCGACCATCCCCGGATGCGGCATCACGCCCAGCTGCGGAAAGGCGACCACCTGCACATCGGCGACATCTCGGTACTTCTCGCGAGCCTCGAGCACGCCTTCGAGCCGGGTGAGCCCCTCCGTGGGCGTGATGTCGACGTGCGTGCGGATCCGGGTGCTTCCGTTGGCCACCATCTGCTCGATCAGACGCCCCGCGCGCAATGCGGTCGGGTAGTCGATGCGCGCCTCGACCGCGCGTTCGTAGGCCGCCCGCTCGGCGACGCCGAACCCGGTTTCGTTCTCCATCCACGGCAGGCCGAACCAGGTCTTGTCGATGTGGGTGTGGCCTTCGACCATGGCCGGCAGCAGCAGGTCGCCTTCGGCGTCGAGCGATGGCGGGCCGCCGGGCTCAGAGCCAGGCTGCAGGGCGGCGTCGGGCGCCCCCCCGGGGGATGCCGGGTCGATGGAGGCGATCAGCCCCTGCGCGATGCGGACGGTGACAAGCTGGCCATCGGCCAGGCGAGCGTTGCGGATGATGAGGTCGGCGGGTGTCATGCCTGAGGCGCAGCACGAAGCGTGCCACTCGATGAGACACACGCCGGGGCGCGCGCCCCGTCCGCGGCGTGCCTCGCCGTGCAATCGGCAAGCCACTCGCACTCGACCGGGGCAGTCTGCACCAGACGCTTGCGGCGGCGCTCGGGGGGCTGGTGGCCGGGCCGAGGCGTCGGAAGCGAGGAGCATGCAGCGTGGACCAGATTGACTCCGACGTTGCCAGGTTGCGGCCGCATCGATCTCGGCAATCCGGGTATCGCCGACGGGCCCGGCCATCAGCAGACCGCCATTCAGACACCGTCTTCATCAATCAGCTGTCGACCGCAGTGCCTGCATCCGACGCGGATCATGCCGCCGCGAGCTGCTGGCACAAGTCGGTGAGCGGCATCGCATCGATATTCCCGGCGATCGGGCAGCGCTCGGTTCCGCCGTACACGACCACGCGTCGCCCAGGCTGCACATCGTCACACGCCAGGTGAAAGCCCCGCTCGATCTTTGGAGCAAGTCCGCGCCTGATCTCGATTGCCCACGGCGCAGGGTGACCAGGCAGCTTCAGCAGCAGGTCGATCTCCGCGCCGGCCGCACTGCGAAAGAAACACGGCTCGGTGCCGTTTGGCGCGGCGGCGATCAGTGACTCGATCGCGAGGCTCTCCCAGGTCCCGCCAGCCACCGGGTGCGCCAACAAGGCCTCACGGTCGCCGATGCCGAGCAGCGCATGCGCCAGACCGCTGTCGCGGACATAGACCTTGGGCGACTTGACCAGACGCTTGCGGACATTGGCGTGCCAAGGCACCAGGCGGCGCACCAGCAGCAGGTCCGCGAGCAGATCCAGGTAGGAGGCGACCGTCTTGCCGTCCACGGCCAGCGCGCGTGCGAACGCCGCCGCGTTGAGCAGGCCGCCCTGGCTATGGGCGAGCATCGTCCAGAGGCGGCGAAGGGTCTCTGCGGGAATGCGCGGCCCGAGCAGCGCCACAGCGGGTGCCTCGGCGAGCGCGCCGGTGAGCGCGGTGATGAGTCGGCGAATGATCATCCGTGCACTTATGGAATACAAATCCATCAATGCAAGGCTATCTCACACCGAACCTCTGATGACGACAGTCGAATGCCCGGCAAAGACACCGCGGGTTGAACACCGCCCAGCGTGCTCGCGCCGCGTGCGCGGGTGGCGTTACGGCGGACGAGTGCCCCGCATGCCCACCGTAGCGCCCCGGATGGGCCCGCCTGTCAACGGATGTCCGGATGCAGAAAAACAAAAAGCCCTGATTGCTCAGGGCTTTAAGCGTTTTCTTCGGGCTTCTTGGGCCCCTTTGGAAAGAGCCCCTGGCGGAGGGAGGGGGATTCGAACCCCCGTCAGGCGTTAACCTGAACACGCTTTCCAGGCGTGCGACTTAAACCACTCATCCACCCCTCCGGAACCGGCGATTATACCCAAAGCCCTCAGTCGCCCGCGACGCTGAACTGCAGGTTGACCTGGGCCTTGCCGCCCTCTTCCTCGGCGGCGCCACGCCCCTGCCCGCGGCCGCTCTCGACCCGGTCAAGGTACTCGGGCGAGACGTCGCCGGTCACGTAGCGGCCGTCGAAGCATGAGGCCTCGAACTGGCGCAGCTTCGGGTTCACATCGGTGACCGAGCGCTTCATCGCCTCGATGTCCTGGTAGACCAGGGCGTCGGCTCCGATGGCGATGCGGATCTCGTCGTCGCTGCGCCCGTTGGCGATGAGTTCACCGCGGGTCGGCATGTCGATGCCGTAGACGTTGGGGTAGCGTACCGGCGGGGAGGCCGACGCGAAATAGACCTTGTTGGCTCCGGCATCGCGTGCCATCTGGACGATCTCGTGTGACGTGGTGCCTCGGACGATGGAATCGTCGACGAGCAGCACGTTCTTGCCCTTGAACTCGACGCTCATCGCGTTGAGCTTCTGGCGTACCGACTTCCGGCGCACCGCCTGCCCGGGCATGATGAAGGTGCGCCCGACGTAGCGGTTCTTGAGAAAGCCTTCGCGATAGTCGAGGTTCAGCCGCCGGGCAAGCTGCATCGCCGACGGCCGCGAAGTGTCGGGGATGGGCATGACCACGTCGATGTCGCCCAAGCGCAGTTCGTTGGCGACGCGCTCGGCCAGGTACTCGCCCATGCGCAGCCTGGTTGCATAGACCGAAGCGCCATCGATCACGGAGTCGGGCCGCGCGAAGTACACGTACTCGAAGATGCAGGGCGCAAGCACGGTGGCCGTGGCGCATTGCCTCACGTGGAAGCTGCCGTCGAGGGCGATGAAGACCGCCTCGCCGGGCTGGACATCGCGAACCATGCGAAAGCCCGTGCCCTCGAGGGCCACTGACTCGGATGCCACCAGATATTCGGTGCCGTGGTCGGTCTCGGCGACGCCGTAGCACAGCGGCCGGATGCCATAGGGATCACGGAAGGCGAGCACCCCGTAGCCCGCGATCTCGGCTACGCAGGCGTAGGCGCCGCGCACCCGGCGGTGCAGCCCGGCAACAGCTCGAAACACCGCATCGGGGTCGAGCTGTTCGCCCACGCCCACCGCCTGCAGCTCGTTGGCCAGCACGTTGAGCAGGACCTCGGAGTCGGATTCGGTGTTGATGTGGCGCCGATCGCGCCGGAACATCTCGTCCTTGAGCTGCGCGGAGTTGGTGAGGTTGCCGTTATGGGCGAGCGTGATGCCGAAGGGCGCGTTGACGTAGAACGGCTGCGCCTCATCCGAATCGCCTGACGAGCCGGCCGTGGGATAGCGCACGTGCGCGATACCCGAGTTGCCGGGCAGCGCACGCATGTTGCGGGTGCGAAAGACATCGCGCACCTGCCCGTTGCCCTTGTGCATCGCGAACTTCTTGCCGGTGACCGTGGCGATGCCGGCGGCGTCCTGGCCGCGATGCTGCAGCAGCAGCAACCCGTCATAGAGAAGCTGGTTGACCGGGGAGCGTGATACCACGCCTAGGATGCCGCACATGCTCAGCCTCGCTTTCAGTTCCTGAAGTCGCCGCCTCGCAAGACGGGCAGATGAGGCTGCACGCCCTGCAGCACGAAGTCGAGCGCCGGACGCGTCAGGGCATGACGCCAGGATGGATGGTCGGTGAGCCCGATCATCTGCGCCGCGCCAACGGCCGCGATGACCAGCAACAGCGCGCGGATGAATCCCCAGGCCGCGCCGGCCATCCGGTCACCGCTACCGGGCCCCAGGCCGCGCCGGGGGCGGGTCATGAGGAACGCGGCCAGCCTGGCCAGCGCGAGCAGCGCGATGAACAGGCCCAGCCAGATGAGGACCTCGTAGGTCTGCAGACCGAGACTGCGCACCGCCGGCGGCGCGATCATGGGCGTACCCGCCAGCGCGATGAGCCAGGCGGTAAGACCGGCGAGCGTTCGGGACAGACCGGTGGCAGCGCCCGAAAGGACGGAAATCCCCGCGGTCAGGAGTACGAACCAGTCCCATCCGGTCAGGGTAGGCATCACTGTCTTCGGCCGGTGCAGACTCGGGATCAGGGAGTCACGAGTGTGACATCGATCCCGGCAGCGCGAAGCCGATTCCTGATCGGATCGGCGGCCTCGCGGGTCGGATACGGACCGAGCCGTACACGGATGCGCTCGCCCTGCTGGGTGCGGATGGTTTCCTTGAACGCTGAGGCGCCAAGTCGTCGGATGCGCTCGACCTGATCGGTGGCGGCCTTGTCGCTCGCGAATGCACCTACCTGCAGAAAGTAGCCCCCGACCTTCCCATCGGGCTTCGCGTCGGGTTTGGCCTCGGCTCGGGCCGTCTTGGCTGGCGGGCGAGCGCCGGCCTCGTTCTTGGAGGCGGCGGTCTCGGCCTTGGAGGCGGCGGTCTCGGCCTTGGAGGCGGCGGCAAGCGGCGCCGGCAAGGGCGAGGGGGGAACCGGCTCGGCCACGCCCTGCCCGGCAGGCGCAGCCTCGGCCACGGCCTCATGACGCGGCTCGCCAGCCTGCCCGGCGGCCGCGCCGGCCTGGGACTGCGCGCCGGGCGCAGCACCGCCGCCCGCAGGGCCCGTGGAAGCGCCATCGGTGGCGGCACCAGCGCCTGCGGCGGCGGTCGGGCCAACGGGTGCGGCACTGCCGCCCGGCTGCGCACCGGCGGCGCCGGCGGCCTCACGCGCAGGGATTCGAACCTGCACGTCGTCGCGTGTGCCTCGGGGTTCGGCGTCGAAGAAAAGCGAAAAGAGCACGCCGACGACCAGCACCAGCGTGGCGGCGCCGATGAGACGGCGCCTCGCCTGGCGTTCTAGCGGAAGGGCTGGATCGGGGGCGTTGGCAGCGGAGGTGTCGGCGCGGGATCGAGATGCCATGCTCAGGAACCGCCACTCGATGCTCGCCTGGCCGCAAGGGCGTCGGCCACGGTCAGGAACGATCCGAAGACGATGATTCTATCAC
>JBILUW010000370.1:0-2985 GCA_044370795.1 Burkholderiaceae bacterium | reverse complement strand
AAGATGTCCAGGATCACGTACAGGTGAAAGCATGTCCACTTCACCGGCCCCTTGAGCTTGGTGATGTCCCAGGACCAGACCTGGTTGGGCGCCGTCGCGAGCAGCTCGGGCCTGGCGTAGGCGGGGTGGGTGAGTTGGTTGCGCCGCTCGCGGCAGCCGCTGGTGGCCGCCAGCAAGCGGTACATGGTGCGCACCGAGCCGAGGTAGGTGCCCTCGCCCAGCAGCGTGGCGTGCACGGCCGCCGGCGCGGTGTCGCAGAAGCGCTCGCTGTGCAATGCGTCCAGCAGCGCCTGCCGCTCCTGGGCGTCCAGGGCCAGGGGCGGGCAAGGCCGGGGTGCGCGCGGCTGCGGTGGACCCACCAGGGCGCGGCGGTACAAACGCGCCTGCTGGCGCGCGGGCGCACCGCGCCACAGACCCATGGCTCGACACGCCGCACCGGCCCCGAGCACCGGGGTGAGTTCTTGCACGGCGGCCATCAGGAGTTCCCGCGCTGATCCGGCGTCGGCAGAAGATCCAGCAGCGCAGTAACTTTTTTTTGGACCTCGATGACGAGCTGCGCCTTGCCGAGCTCGACCCGCAGCCGGTCGCGCTCGCGGGTGAGTTGGGCGATCTGCAGCGCGTCGATGCGCGCGGGGTCGGCCTTGGGGCCGCGCTTTTGCGGCGCGAGTGCCGCCAGGTCAGCGGCCTCGCGCTGGCGTCGCCAAGTGCTCAGCGACGAGGAGTACACACCCTCGCGGCGCATCAGCGCGCCGACCTCGCCGGGCTTGGTGCACAGCTCTGCGGCCTGCAGAATGCGGCGCTTGTCGGCGTTGGTGAACGTGCGGCGCCGAGCGCGTGACACCACCTCGGAGTCGCTGCCGGGCGCCACCGGCGACGGCGCCGATCCGGGCGCATCTTCAGTCGCCCTACGGGCTCCTTGCGATGCGCCCGGATCGGAAGAAACCTTCACTTCGTGCATCGCGTCCTTGGACTGCTGCTTGACCGTCATACCTACCTCTTTGCTCACTGATCTCTCGGGGGGAGGTGGCGCAGGTCATATTGGCACGGGGGGCCCAGCACGATCAGCCCTCCGAGGAGCCAGTGCAGCACCACGAGTGCAGGGTGGTATCGCTCGACGGTCATGCGCGGCTCCCGGTGGCCGGGGACACCAGGCTCGCAACGTGCCGGCCCGTGGCGCCGGAAGCGCCAAACACCACGAGTCTCATCGTCGCTCCTCAGGCCTCGGGCAGCACGACATCGAAAGCACCCATGGGCAGGCCATCGATGCCCGGGACCAGGCGGACCAGCATGCGGTCGCGCAGCTCCGCGTCCGTGATCCGGCTGATGAACGAGTCGCGCTCGTTGCCGGGCTCGCCCTCGAACCAGACTTCGGTGGCGAGCGGCGCCCGTCCGGGCACGGCTACCCTCAAGTGAATGTGCGCAGCGCGCTTGATGAGACCGCCGTAGCGCCCGTAGCCGCGCGGCCGGATGGTCGTGAACGCATAACGGCCGCTCGCGTCGGCCTGCTGCGCCCCGTAGCCGGAAAAGCCGGGGTCGCGATTGGCCCTGGTCTCTACCGCGTAGTGGCCCCGAGCATCCACCTGCCAGATCTCGACCCGGGCGCCTGCCAGGGGCTGGCCGGCGGTGTTCATGACACGGCCATGGAGCAGTATCCGCTCGCCCTCAGCGCGCCTACCGCCAGCGCCTGCAGTCAGGTCGTTGCCCTCGGGCAGCGGGCTGAGCACTGTGGCGCTGACGAATGGAAGTCCCATCGGATCGGGCGGATAGAAAGGCCCGACCGTAACCGCAGGTGTGGGCTTCATCCGTCCTGTCGCCTGTGCGGCTCCCGCGACCGGCAGGATGGTCACCACACGGGCGATCCAGCCCAGCATGAGGCGCCGGCCTGCGTGAGAAACTTGTTTCATCGGAAGTGCTCCTGGATCACCAATGGTCACCACGATAGGCAGCCCTGCGGCGCAACGCGCGGCCGAAAGTGCGGCTCCCGATGCCGATCGTTCGCCCCGCGCGGCGCTGATCACGCAGGTCCTGGATTCCCTGCGCTTTCGCGGCTGGTTCTTCTGCGTCAGCGAGTTGAGCGCGCCATGGGCGCTGCAACTGCCAGGCGGTCGCCTGGCGGCCATCCATGCCGTCCTTGAAGGCGAATGCGTCGTGACCTTGGCGAGTGACGGAACGACCCTGCATCTGAGCGCCGGGGACGTCGTCGTGCTCCCGCGCGATGAGGTCCACGCGATCTCCGACCGTGCGGGCCGACCCGCTGTCGCGGTCACGGCGATCGCCGGCATCGACAGGCGCGATCGCCGTGCGAGCAGCCTCACCTACGGTGGTGGCGGGGTGCTCACCCGACTGCTGACGGGCAGCTTCACGGCCGAGATGCGTTTGGCTAAGGCCATCGTTGGCGGTCTGCCCGCGATCATGGTCCTGCGTGCAGCAACAGCAGCGTGCGCGCGGCTGTCACCTGCGCTGGCCCTCGTTCGGGAAGAGGCCGCGCAGCCCGCCGGTGTGTCGCCCGCCGTGCTGCGGCGTGCGGCCGAGATCCTGTTCATCCAGGCCCTGCGCGAGGCACTGCTGGACACGCGGCCCGCCACCGGCTGGCTGGCCGCCGCCTCCGACGCACGGCTGGCCCCCGCGCTCCTGGCCCTGCACGAGCAGCCGGAGCGTCGCTGGACGCTGCTCGAGCTGGCCCACTGCGCTCATCTGTCACGTACCGCGTTCCTCGAACGCTTCCAGGCCTGCCTGGGTCAGTCACCGAATGAATTCCGCGCCGCGGCGAAACGCGATTGACGGCTTCGGATCCGGAGCTGGGCTCGCCTTCACCGCTCAGCTTCTACACCACGTCCGGGGAAACCACCCTTTCTCATACCCCCGGACAGGCCGCAGGGCCTGTCCTACCCTCCGCAAGCGACCCGCGCACGGCGCGGCCCCTGCCGCATGTCCGCAGGGTTCAGGAGGGTCGGCTACCCCAGCCGACCAGCCAGCAACAAGCTG
>JBILUW010000026.1:0-24217 GCA_044370795.1 Burkholderiaceae bacterium | reverse complement strand
TCCCCCTCATCTCGATAACACCTACACCGACCGATTCACCGAGCTCGTTCACGAGCTGCGCGCGCGGATCGGCAAGGTCCGTAACACCTGAGGCACCTTCATGGCCACCAACCGCACGCTCGAGAAATGGTCTCCGCTGGTGCTGCTGGTCGCGGCGCTGGCGCTGTGGCAGGCGGTCTGCGGCCTGTTCGACGTCTCGGAGTTCGTCTTCCCGAGCCCGCTGCAGATCGTGCGCTCGCTGTTCGAATTCGCCGGCCCGATCGCCGGGCACGCCTGGCGCACCTTCTGGACCACCATGGTCGGCTTCGCGATCTCGATCACGGTCGGCGTGCTGCTGGGTTTCCTGATCGGCTCGTCGCGCCTGGCCTACACGGCGATGTACCCGCTGATGACGGCGTTCAATGCGCTGCCCAAGGCCGCGTTCGTGCCCATCCTGGTGGTGTGGTTCGGCATCGGCGCGGGCCCGGCCATCCTCACGGCCTTCCTGATCTCGTTCTTCCCGATCATGGTCAACATCGCCACCGGGCTGGCCACGCTCGAGCCCGAACTCGAGGACGTGCTGCGGGTGCTCGGCGCACGGCGCCTCGACGTGCTGATCAAGGTGGGGCTGCCGCGGTCGATGCCCTACTTCTTCGCCTCGCTGAAGGTCGCGATCACGCTGGCCTTCGTCGGCACCACGGTGTCCGAAATGAACGCCTCCAACGAGGGCATCGGCTATCTGCTCATCTCGGCCGGGTCGGCGATGAAGATGCCCCTGGCCTTCGCGGGGCTGGTGGTCATCGCGATCATGGCGATGGCGATGTACGAACTCTTCTCCTGGATCGAGCGCAACACCACCGCGTGGGCGCATCGCGGCCAGACCTGACCGGAGTTCGTCCGCCGGGTCCGGCATCGGCCCCGCGCCCGCCGGGGTCGAGGCGGGTCCAGCCCGCCGCTTCGGTAAACTGCGAGCCATGGGAAATCGACTGACTCAGATCGCCACCCGCACGGGCGACGACGGAACGACCGGTCTGGGCGACGGCTCGCGGGTGCGCAAGGACAGCCTGCGCGTGGCGGCGCTCGGCGACGTCGACGAGCTCAACTCCACCATCGGCCTGCTGCTCGTCGAATCGATGCCCGACGACGTGCGCGAGGCCCTGATCGGCATCCAGCACGATCTCTTCGATCTCGGCGGCGAGCTTTGCATCCCGGGCTTCGAAAATGTCGGCGATGCCCAGGTGGCGCACCTCGACACGCTGCTGGCCGACCACAACGCCACGCTGCCGCGCCTGCAGGAGTTCATCCTGCCGGGCGGCTCGCGGGCGGCCTCGATCGCCCACATCGCGCGCACCGTGTGCCGGCGGGCCGAGCGTTCGGTCGTCGCCCTCGGTGCGGTCGAAGCCGTGCGGCCGGCCTGCCGCCAGTACCTGAACCGCCTGTCCGATCTCCTTTTCGTCCTCGCCCGCGTGCTCAACCGCCATGCCGGCGGCGCCGACGTGCTCTGGCGACCGAAGCGCAACAAGCCGGACTGACCGCCCGCCCCGGCAGGTCGCCCAGGCGTTACCATCGGGCAAGAGCCACCGCCACGGTTCGCGCGCACCGCCGCCGATCGCGGCGTCCCACCGAGCGAGGCCCCGTTGGATCTGTCCCCGCCTGATGCGCCGCCACCGGCCGACGTCGGCCGAACATCGCGACGCGCGATCGTCCGGGGCGCTGGCAGCCTCGCCACGCTGTCCGCCCTGGCCCCGCCGCTGCTTCCGCGGGCTCGGGCTGCGCGACGCACGCTGCGCATCCTGCAGTGGAACCACTTCGTGCCGGCATTCGACGAATGGTTCAACCGCCGCTTCATCAGGGAGTGGGGCGAGAAGAACGACACCGAGGTCGTCGTCACCAACGTCGGCATGACGAGCATCGAGGGCCGGGCCGCGACCGAGATCGCCCGCAGGCAGGGGCACGACCTGTGCATGTTCCTCAGCCCGCCCGCCTCCTACGAAGACCACGTCATCGACCACCGCGACATCTACGCCGAGTGCGAGCGCCGCTACGGCAAACCGCTCGACATCGCGATCCGCAGCACCTACAACCCGGTCACGCGCAAGTACTTCGGATTCTCCGACAGCTACGTTCCCGACCCGGTCAACTACCGCAAGGACCTCTGGGACGATGTCGGGGTGCGGCCCGACACCTGGGACGCGATCCGGGAAGGCGGACGCCGGATACGCGAGAAGCACGGCATCCCGGTGGGCATCGGCATGTCGAACGAACTCGACAGCAGCATGGCGTTGCGCTCGATCCTGCTGTGTTTCGGCGCCGGCGTGCAGGACGCCGACGGCCGGCCAAGCCTGAAGTCGCGCAACACCATCGAGGCGCTCAAGTACGCGAAGGCGCTGTTCACCGAGACCATGACCGACGAGGTCTTCTCATGGGACGCCTCGTCGAACAATCGCCTGATGCTGGCGGGCAAAGGTTCGCTGACACTCAACGCGATCTCGATCACGCGCACCGGCGAGAACGAGAAGATCCCGGTTGCCAGCCGCATCCTGCTGGCCCGGCCGCCGCGCGGCCCGGCCGCGCAACTGGCGGTCATGCATCTGATGAACGCCTACGTGATCTGGAAGTTCGCGCAGAACATCGAGGGAGCCAAGCGCTTCCTGGTCGATCTCGCCGGCCAGTCGCGCAATGCCTTCCTGGCGAGCGGGTTCTACAACTTTCCGACCTTCCCGCAACTGGTTCCCGATCTGCAGACCCTGATCGCCAGCGACCCGAAGGCCACGCCCCCGGACAAGTACGCGATCTTCGCTGACGCCGACCGCTGGACCGTCGGCGTCGGGCATCCCGGCTATGCCAGCGCCTCGATCGACGAGATATGGAAGGAATGGCTGATACCCAGGATGTTCGCCGACGTCGCCTCCGGCCGCCGCACCCCGGAGGCCGCGCTCGATCTCTACGCGGCTCAGGTCGACGACATCTACGCGAAATGGCGTGCCCGCAGGAAGGTCTGATCCGGTGAGCGCCGCGTTCGCTCCGACACCGGCCGCGCCCGACCGCGCGCCCCCGATGCCGCGGCGCCGCGCGCTGGTCGGCGGCCTGGCGGCAGCCCTGCACGGCGCCCCCGCGATGGCGCTGCACGTGAAGAAGCGGCTGTTCATCGTGAGCAGCTACCACCGAGCCTATCTGTGGTCACAGTCGACCCAGCGGGGCGTCAGCGCGGCGATGCGCAAGCTCGGCTGGCTCGAGAACGACGCGCAGGTGGCTGCGCTCGAGCGCAACGACTACGTCGACAACGCACGAATCGTCGTGCGCAAGGACTGGATGGACACCAAGCGGCGCGACAGCAGCATCGAGATGGCCAATGCGACCGTGCGCATCATGGAGGCGATCAAGGCCTTCCGGCCCGATCTGGTCATGGTTGGCGACGACAACGCGGCGCGCTACATCGGCGGCCAGCTGCTCGACTCGCCGATCCCGGTGGTCTTCTGGGGAATCAACGGGCTGCCGCTGAAGTACGGACTGATCGAGAGCATGGATGCCCCGGGACGCAACGTGACCGGGGTATGGCAGTCGGGCTATCACCGCGAGAGCCTCGACCTTCTCAAGCGCCTGGTGCCCAGGGCGCAGACCTTCGCCATCCTCGCCTGCGACTCCGAATCGTCGCGCCCCAACGCCAAGATGATCGAGCAGCTCGCGCAGCGTGGCAGCCTGCCCCTGAAGCTCGTCGACAAGGTGCTCACCAACTCGCTCGAGGAATTCAAGGCGCGCGCCCTCGAGCTGTCGCGCCGCATCGATGCCTTCTTCGTGCTCAACCACGACACGCTGCGCGACGCGAAGGGCCGCCACGTCGACATGCTCGACGTCGGTCGCTGGTACCTGAACAACATCCGGATTCCCGAGGCCTCGCACGAGGACCAGTTCGTGCTCGAGGGCATGCTGCTGACGGCAAACGACTCCGGCTACAACCAGGGCCACATGGCGTTCGAGATGGCCCACGGCATCCTCGAGAACGGACTGAATCCGGCGCGGATGGCGGTGCGCACGCCAGACCGCGGACCCTACCTCGTCAACCGCAACCGCGCTCGGGCACTCGGGATCCGGCTCGACAGCGCGATGTACCTGATCGACGAGATCGTCGAGAAGTCGCTGGCGCTGCAGCGCTGAGCCGCGCCAGAGCGCCCGACCACCGCACGCCGACGATGCCGATCTTCCAGCGTCTGCTGCTGACCTTTCTCGCGGTCGGGCTGCTGATCGCAGCCCCGCTGATCTACGTCTCGTTCGAGTTCAGCCGAGACTCGGCGCGGCTGCGCACCGAGCAGAGCATCGGCCAGCAGGTCGCGATCATCGCCGCAACCTTCGAGCAGGAATTCGGCCTCGGCCTGACCCGCTCGCTCAAGCAGATCGCCAGTTCGGAAGCCCTTGCCACCTACCAGGGCGCCTCCGAGAACGAGCGTCTGGTCAACGCTCGCGGCATCGAGACGGCCTTCCTGCGCCTGCAGACCGACTACTCGAGCTATTCGGGCATCTACTACGCGGCGCCCTCGGGCGAGATGATCGCCAGCGTCGAGGACCGACGCCGCACGCGCTGGGGAGCCGCGGCGCCAGGCGACGCGAGCGCGCCCACTCGCGCCAACTTCGCCCGGCTGATCGAGCGGATCCGGACCACGCCGGCGCTCCTGTCATCGGGCAACATGGAGTGGTTCATGCCACCCCGCGAGATCACCCTCGAAGGGCCGTTTCGCGACGAAAGAGGCCGCCTCACGCTGCTGGCTGGTCTGCCGGCGCTCGATCTCGACAACGGGGCGGTAAGCGGGGTCATCGCGATCCGGCTGTCGCTCGACGGCTTCGTCGGCCAGCTCAAGAAGGTTCGGATCTTCGACGAGCAGCCGGTCTGGCTGTTCACGCCGGCGGGCGAGCCGCTGGTCGGTCCCGATCAGCCCGGGCTCGCGCTGACGGCCGCCGATGTTGCCGATGGTCAACCGGCTCTCGACACCGTGTTTCGCCGCCACCCCCTGGGACTGCTGGCCGTCCGCGACCTCACGATCGTGCCGGACTCGCCGTTCCTGCGCCTGGCCTACGCGGTGCCCGGCAAGCTGCTGTCGCGCGACTTCGAGTCGGCGCTGCGATTCTTCCTGGCCCTGCTGGCTGGCTCGGCCATCGCCGTGGCGGTGCTTGCCTACACGATGGCGAGCAACCTCTCCAAGCCCATCATCCGGCTGGCGCAGGCGGCAGCGCAACTCGCCCGCGGCGAGCTCGGCGGCCGCGTCGATGTTCGCGCCTCCGGGGAGGTCAGGGTGCTGGTCGACAGCTTCAACCGGCTGTCGGAAAACCTGCAGGCGGCCAACCGCAACCGTGCCAGTGCCTTCGCGGTCCTGCGACGCACTGCCGCGCAGATGCAGACCGGCGAGCGATCGGCCGGCGCACCCGGCGCGGATGACCCCGGGCACGCCGCGGCGGCCCAGGAAGACGCCGGCGAGCTGCGGGCGATCTCCGATCTGCTCGAGCAGCTGATCCGCGAGCGCGAGGAAAACCTGCGCGATGTGCGCCAGGCCAAGGAATCGGCCGAACGCGCCGACCGGGCCAAGAGCCAGTTCCTGGCCAACATGAGCCACGAGATCCGGACGCCGCTCAACGCCGTGCTTGGCATGCTGCAGCTGATGCAGTCGACGACGCTGACCCCTCGCCAGACCGACTACGTTGCCAAGACCGAGAGCGCGGCGCGCTCGCTGCTGCTGCTGCTCAACGACATCCTCGACTTCTCGAAGGTCGAGGCCGACATGATGACCCTCGACCCCCGACGGTTTCACGTCGACCGCCTGCTGCGCGACCTGTCGGTGATCCTGTCGGCCGGCGTCGGGGCCAAGCCACTCGAGGTGGTGTTCGACGTCGACCCTGCGCTGCCGCGCGAACTGATCGGCGACGACATGCGGCTGCAGCAGGTGCTGATCAACCTCGGTGGCAACGCGATCAAGTTCACCGACCAGGGCGAGGTCGTGATCAGGCTGCGCCAACTCGAGCGCGGCCCCGACCAGGCGCTCATCGAGTTCTCGGTGACCGACACCGGCATCGGCATCGCCGCCGAGCAGCAGGCGCAGGTGTTCAGCGGTTTCACGCAGGCCGAGGCTTCGACGACGCGTCGATTCGGGGGCACCGGACTGGGACTGGCCATCAGCCAGCGACTGGTCGGCCTGATGGGCGGGCGCATCGCGCTCGAAAGCAGCCCGGGCAAGGGCAGCAGCTTCAGGTTCACGATCCCGCTGCCGATCCCCGAGACGCGGCAGGCGCAGCCGCCGGCGCCGGGCCGACGGGCCGGGCTGCGCATTCTCGTCGTCGACGATAACGCAGCCGCGCGCGGGGCGCTGGCCCGCATGGCCGATTCGCTGGGCTGGCAGATCGAGACGGCCGCCAACGGCAGCGAGGCGCTGGCGCTCGCCCGTCGGGCCGGCGAACAGGGGCGCTCCTACGACGCCGCCTTCGTCGACTGGCAGATGCCGGGCATGGATGGCTGGGAGACAGGCGTGCGCCTGCGCGCGTCGGCCGAGGGCGGCGGCCCCCGGCTGATCATGCTGGTCACCGCGCACGGCCGCGAGACGCTGGCCAGGCACGATGACCGCGACGAGACGCTGCTCGCCGGTTTCCTGGTCAAGCCGGTCACCGCATCGATGATGCTCGATGCGGTCGAGCACGCCGGCATGGCCGATGCGCTCGAGCCGGCCGGCGCGGCGCCCGGGCGAGCGCGCCGTCTCGAAGGGCTGCGGCTGCTCGTGGTCGAGGACAATGCGAACAACCGGCAGGTTGCCCAGGAGCTGCTGCTCAACGAGGGCGCGGTGGTCGAACTGGCCGACAACGGCGAGCGCGGGGTTGCCGCGGTGCTGGCCGCCTCGCCGCCCTTCGACGCGGTGCTCATGGATATCCAGATGCCCGTGATGGACGGCTACACGGCAACAGCGCGGATCCGCGCTGAATCCCGCTTCGCAGGGCTGCCGATCATCGCGATGACAGCCAACGCCCTCGCATCGGACCGCGCCGCCTGCCTTGCCGCCGGCATGGACGACCACATCGGCAAGCCCTTCGAACTCGCCGATCTCGTGGCGACGCTGCTGCGCCTGACCGGCCGGCCGCTCGCCCGGGCGCCTGCGGCGCAGGCTGCCCCGCAGGCGCCGCCGGAACTCGTGCTGCAGGCCCGCCGCTCGGGCATCGCCCTGGAGCCGGCGCTGCGCCGGCTGGAGGGCAATGCGCCGGTCTATGCCCGCATGCTGCGCACCTTCGGGCGCGACCTCCCCGACACCCTCGAAAAACTGCGCGAACATCTGGCAGCCGACGAGCGGCGCGAGGCCGCGCTGGTCGCGCACGGCATCAAGGGGCTGGCAGGCATGCTCGGGGCGGAAGATCTGCAGGCCTGCGCTTCCCGCGTCGAACACGCATTGCGCCCCGGCGGCTCCGACGATGCGCCGGGCGACGAGACCGCCAGGCTCCAACGTCTGGGCGATGAGGTTGCGACGGGCGCCGAGGCGCTTGCGGCGGCGCTGCTCAGCGCAGCGGGCCTGCCCGCCGATGAGTCGGGCGCCGACCCGGGCCGCCAGGCGCTGCAGCGCTCGCTGCAGGAACTGCTCGGGCTTCTGCAGGCCTCCGACATGCGGGCGGTCGATGTCTTCGATCGCATCAGGTCGAGGCTGGGCGCCCTGACCGCGCCCATGCTGCGCGATCTCGAGCAGGCGATCGAAGGGCTGGAGTTCGAGCGCGCCAGCCGCCTGTGCGAGCAGGCGCTCGCCGTGGTACGCGGCGAGGGCGTCTGAGCCGGCCTGGGGTCAGACCTCTCGACTGGCCTCGATGTAGCTGACCAGGCGCGAGCTGGTCTGGCGCAACCGCGCCGACAGCATCTGGACCTGCCGCAGCATGATCTTGTTGCCCAGCGCGGGCTCGTCGTGAAGCACCCGCAGCATGCCTTCGCGGCTGAGCACGGCGAACCGGGTGCGTTCGAGCGCAACACACGAGGCGAAGCGCGGCTCACCGTCGAACAGCGACATCTCGCCCAGCGTCTGGCCCGGCAACGCGACCGAGATGCGGGCCGCGTAGTCGTAGCGGTTGCGGCGCAGCACGTCGACCATGCCGGTCATCAGCAGCAGCAGGAAGTCGCCGGAGTCGCCCTCGCTGATGAGGGTGCTGGCGACGTCGGCTTCGTAGACGAACATGAGCCGCGCCAGCGCACGGGTTTCGGCGATGTCGAGGCCGGCGAACAGCGGCGTGCCCGACATCAGCCGGTGGATTTCGTCGGCGAACTCCAGCGCGCCGCCAACCGGGCGGGCTCCGGCTGCAACCAGCCGCTCATGCGGCGTGTAGCGCGCCGTTGACGCGCCCGTTCCGAGCGACGGCTCGGCCTGCTGCGTGATTCCCATCACCTGCCCCTGTTCGCGAGTGAGCCGGTTATAGCACGCGGCCCGCGGCGCCCGCGCCGGCCTGCCCGCTAGTCGGCGGCGGCAAGGCGACGGTCGCGCACCGCCGCAGCCAGACGGTCGAGGCAGCCGACGGTTTCGTCCCAGCCGATGCAGCCGTCGGTGATGCTCTGGCCGTAGGCGAGCGCACGGCCGGGCGCGAGGTCCTGGCGGCCAGCGATCAGATGGCTCTCGACCATGACCCCGAAGATGCGCATGTCGCCGGCGGCGAGTTGCTCGCCAACGGTGGCGAGCACCGGCACCTGATTTTCGGGCTTCTTCTGGCTGTTGCCGTGGCTCGCGTCGATCATGAGCCGGCAGGCCAGCGCCGCGGCCGCCGCCTCGCGGCATGCCGCATCGACCGCGGCCGCGTCGAAATTGGGCGCCCGACCGCCGCGCAGGATCACGTGGCAATCCTCGTTGCCGTTGGTGGACACGATCGCCGAGTGACCGCCCTTGGTGACCGACAGGAAGTGGTGTGGCTGCGAGGCCGCCTTGATGGCGTCGAGCGCGATGCGCAGATTGCCGTCGGTGCCGTTCTTGAAGCCAACCGGACAGCTCAGGCCGCTGGCCAGTTCGCGGTGCACCTGGGACTCGGTGGTGCGCGCGCCGATCGCACCCCACGCGATCAGGTCGGCCAGGTACTGCGGCGTGATCATGTCGAGGAACTCGCTGCCGGCGGGCAGGCCGAGCTCGTTGATGTCGAGCAGCAGGTTGCGGGCGATGCGCAGCCCCTTGTTGATCTGGAAGCTGTTGTCGAGGTCGGGGTCGTTGATCAGCCCCTTCCAGCCGACCGTGGTGCGCGGCTTCTCGAAATAGACCCGCATCACGATCTCGAGGTCGCCGGCCAGGCGCTCGCGCTCGACCACCAGACGACGCGCGTAGTCGATCGCAGCGACAGGATCGTGGATCGAGCAGGGTCCGACCACGACCAGCAGCCGGTCGTCCATGCCGTGCAGGATGCGGTGGATCGCCTGGCGCGCGTCGTAGGTGACACGGGCCGCGCGCTCGCCGCACGGAAGCTCGCGCAGCAGGTGGGACGGCGGGGCAAGTTCCTTGATTTCGCGGATGCGTACGTCGTCGGTGGTGGGCATCGGGGCAATCCTGGGCTTGTTCCGGGAGCACCAAACAAAACCGCCGGCTCTGGGCCGGCGGTCTGGGGGGCGGGAGCCTGGGCTAGCAGCGCGCGGGCTCCGGACCTCCGCCGCCGGCGGAGAGACCGAAACCAAACACGAACGCGTAGACGATCAGGCGCATGGCCCGGAGTGTATGCCCCGCCGGCAGGGGCTGCAAGTCGGCCGGTGGCGGACCGCAACGCCGCCGTGGCGGCTCAGGCCGTTCCGCCGACGGTCAGGCCCTCGATGCGCAGGGTCGGCTGTCCGACCCCGACGGGCACGCTCTGGCCGTCCTTGCCGCACACGCCCACGCCGCTGTCCAGGCGCATGTCGTTGCCGATCAGGGTGACGCGTGTGAGCGCATCGGGGCCGTTGCCGATCAGCGTGGCGCCCTTGACCGGATAGAGCAGCTTGCCCTTCTCGACCCACCAGGCCTCGGAGGCGGAAAACACGAACTTGCCGTTGGTGATATCGACCTGGCCGCCGCCGAAGTTGGCCGCATAGATGCCGCGGTCGATGGACGCGATGATCTCGGCCGGATCGCGATCACCGGCCAGCATGCAGGTGTTGGTCATGCGCGGCATCGGCAAGTGCGCGAACGACTCCCGGCGGCCGTTGCCGGTGACCGGCACCTTCATCAGGCGGGCGTTCAGGGTGTCCTGCAGGTAGCCCTTGAGGATGCCGTCCTCGATCAGGACATTGCGCTGGGTGGCGTTGCCCTCGTCGTCGACGTTCAGCGAGCCGCGACGATCGCGAATGGTGCCGTCGTCGATCACGGTGACCCCGGGCGCGGCCACGCGCTGGCCAAGACGGCCCGCGAAGGCCGACGACCCCTTGCGGTTGAAGTCACCTTCCAGGCCGTGGCCGATCGCCTCGTGCAGCAGCACGCCGGGCCAGCCCGGGCCGAGCACCACCGGCATCACCCCGCCGGGCGCCGGGCGCGACTCGAGGTTGAGCAGCGCGGCGTCTACCGCCTCGCCGACATAGCGTTCGACGATGTCGTCGTCGAAGTAGTCGAGGCCGAAGCGCCCGCCACCACCGGCGCTGCCCTGCTCGCGCCGCCCGCCACTCTCGGCGATCACGGTGACCGACAGCCGCACCAGCGGGCGCACGTCGGCGGCGATCAGGCCGTCGGAGCGGGCCACCAGCACGGTGTCGTGCTCGGCGGCGAGGCTCGCCATGACCTGGACGATCCGCGGATCGCGCGCGCGCGCGCGCTTCTCGACCCGCTCGAGCAGGGCGACCTTGGCGCTCGCATCGAGCCCGATGATGGGGTCGTCGGCGCGATAGAGCGCGCGGCCGACGCCGGGCTGCAGGCTGCCGGCCACCTTGATGCGGCCCGCGCCACTGCGCGCGATGCTGCGGGTGGCACGCGCGGCCGACGACAGCGCGCCGGCGTTGATCTCGTCGGAATAGGCGAAGGCGGTCTTCTCGCCGGAAACCGCGCGCACGCCCACGCCCTGCTCGATCGCAAAGCTGCCCGACTTGACGATGCCCTCCTCGAGGCTCCAGCCCTCGCTGCGGGTGTACTGGAAGTAGAGATCGGCGTAGTCGACGCGATGCTCGAAGACCTCGGCAAGCGCGCGCGCCAGATCGCGCTCGTCGAGCCCGGACGGTTCGAGCAGGCGTTGGCGGGCGAGGGCCAGACGGTCGATGCCCTGATCGGCGGGATGCATGCGAACTCCTCGGTGTGACGCCTACATGATGCGATGGGAGAGTGCCGGCAGGCTGCGGCGGACCTCGGCGAGACGGGCGCGGCGCAACTCGCCGAGCACGACGCCCGGCCCTTCGGGCAGCACCTCGAGGACCTCGCCCCAGGGGTCGATCAGCATGGTGTGGCCCCAGGTGCGCCGGCCATTCTCGTGCGTGCCACCCTGAGCCGGGGCCAGAACATAGCACTGATTCTCGATCGCCCGCGCGCGCAGCAGCACTTCCCAATGCGCCTGCCCGGTCGTGTGCGTGAAGGCCGAGGGCACGACGATCAGGTCGCACGGCGCGAGCGCCCGGTAGAGCTCGGGAAAGCGCAGGTCGTAGCACACCGACAGCCCGATCCTCCAGCCATCAACATCGACCACCACCGGCGTGCGCCCGGGCTCGATGGTGGCCGACTCGTCGAAGCGCTCGGTGCCGCGCTGAAAGCCGAACAGGTGGATCTTGTCGTAGCGCGCGAGCCGCCGCCCCTCGGGGTCGAACACCAGGCTGGTGTTGCGCACCCGCGAAGGCCGCGAGGCCACCAGCGGCACCGTGCCGCCGATCAGCCAGATGCCGTGCTCGCGCGCCTGCGCGGCGAGGAAGGACTGCAGCGGGCCCGCGCCGTCGGCCTCGCGCAGCTCGACCTTGTCGGTGTCGCGCCGGCCCAGCAGGCAGAAGTACTCGGGAAGGGCGACCACCCGGGCACCGGCGGCGACGGCCTGCGCGATGCCGGCGGCCGCCGCGTCCTGGTTGCCCTGCGGGCTGACGCCGGAGACCATCTGCACCGCCGCGACCGGAAGCACGTCAGCCGCGGAAGACTCGGAAGCGAGGGGCGGGACGGACATCGGACAGGACTCCTGGATGGGCGGCATGCGGACGCGAGGGCGCCCATCCTAGCGGATCGGCGCGCCGGGCTCGGGCTCGGGTGCGCCCCCCCGTGTGAGTTCGACCACATGCGGATCGGCCCAGGAGCCGCTCACCCGGTAGCGATACGAGAAGATCTCCTGCAACGGCCGACGAAGGATGGACTGCAGGACGATCGAGCCTATGCCGATGGCCGGGTTGGCGATCGCGGCGTAGGCGAGCGAGGCCATGCCGGTGTTCAGATCAGGGCGCACCGTGACCAGCAACGACTGGGTTTCATGCTCGAGGTTGGCCTCGCCGCTGATCTCGACCCGGGCCTGCAGACCGCGCATCTCGAAGCGCTCGGTGCGCGCGACACCGGCGTCGACACCCACCTCGCCGGCGATCTCGTCGAATGCGAACCCCTCCGCGAAGACGTCGCGGAAATCGAGCGCCAGCCGCCGCGGCAGCGCCTGCAGGTTGAGCACGCCGATCAGCTTGGCCAGGCCGGGCTCGGTCTTGAGGAACTGCCCCTTGCCGACCTGCAGGCGCATCGTGCCGGACAGGCTGGCGTAGTCGATCGCAAGCGGCGAACCCTGCCATCCGAGCGCGCCCGACAGCCGGCCGGCGCCGCCCCGCACGCCTTCGGGCACGCCATAGAGGGCCAGCAGCGCGCCCGCATCGATCACGTCGAGCTCGAAGTCGAGCCGGGTGCTGCGCGGCAGTTCGGGGCGCGCTGGCGCCCAGGTGCCACTGGCCCGCAGCGCAGCCGAGCCGTGGCGCAGATCGAGCGCATCGAGGCGCCAGGCCGGCGCGGCGGCGGTGCCGCCGTTGGTGGCCCGCAGCGACAGCGACCCGATCCGCCGGTCATTGAGGATGAAGTCGTCGACGACGATGTCGAGGGCGGGCAGCGCCTCGGGCGAGGAATCGAGCAGCGCCTCGTACTCACCGGTGCGCGCGCGCGGAATCTCGAGACGGTTGAAGCGTGCGGCAAGGGTGCCGATGGGCTGGCCGGGCGCAGCATCGCGCCAGCTGAAGTAGCCGTCGACCTCGCGCGAGACGACATTGGCGCGCCAGTAGCCCTCGCTGCGCGTGGCGCCGATCACGACCTTGTTGAACTGCTTGCCGCCAACGAGCAGACGGTCGGCGACGGCCGCGATGGTTGAAGGCAGCAGCGAAAAGCCGGGCGCGAACTCCTCGGCTGCGCGCTCGCTGGCATCGCGCAGCTCCGCGCCCGTGAGCAGCGGCATCCACGCATCGAGGTCGATCTCGGCGGTGTCGAGCAACAGCGCCAGTCCGCTGTCGGGCAGCACGGGCTCGGCATCGATCGCGAAGGCGCCGCGGGCGATGCGCAGCCGCCCGCTCGCCAGGTCGCGCTCGCGCTCCAGGGCCAGGCGCATCGTCGGGCCCAGATCGACGCGGATCGCATCGCCCGGCGACATCGATCGGACGTCGACGGGCGCGTGCGCGGCCACCCGCACGGTCAGGGGCAGAGCCTGCCCGGACGGCTTGTCGAAGGGCGGCGGCATCGCCACGCCCAGGCCGCGCAGATCGCTCTCGAGCTGCATCGAGACCGCGCGGCCGGTCAGATCGACCTCGGCGCGCCAGTCGGTCTGGCCGGCCATGCGCCGCGTGAGGGGATTGTCGACCAGCTCGCGCATGGCCGCCGCCTCGATGCTGCCGCCCGCCCGCAGCAGGAAGCGTCCCGGCTCGGGGGTTTCGCCCTCGACCCGCAACGGCGAACCGACCAGGCGGGCAGTCACGCCTCGAAGCGCCAGCAAGCGCTCGGTGAACTCGAGCCGGCCAGCCAGATCGGTGAAAGGCGGAATGCCCTCGTCGAGGCGCAGCGTGTTGCCGGCCAGGGTCACCGACCCGTCGACCCGGGTGTTGTCGAGCTCGTACAGGGGCACCTCGAGGCGCAGCTGCAGCCGCGCGTCGCCTTCGAGGGTCGCATCGCGGATGAAGTCGTCGAACCGCGCGGCAAGCGGACTCTGATCGACGAAACGCAGCATCTCGGCGGCCGAGCCGCCGCCACCGCCCTCGATGCGCAGCACCGACTCCTCGTAGTCGCGGATCGCGGCGACGGTAGGACCGAGCTCGACGCCCAGGGCGCGACCAGCCCGCACCGCCACCTGCAGGCCGTTGCGCTCGAACCGCAGGCGCCCCTGCAGCGCCTCGATCCGCGGCCAGCCCTCGGCGTAGTCGAGGATGGCATCGGTGAGGCGGGCATCGACCACGAACTCGCCCTCGGCCGGCTTCAGGAAGGGGAAATCGGCGAGATCGCCGCGCAGCGCGAACCGCGCATCGTCGATGCGACCGGCGACCACGCCGGTACGGACCCATTCGCGCACCATGTCGGGAATCAGCCCCGGCAGGTAACGCCAGACCCGGTTGCCCTCCCCGCGCTCGAGGCGGCCGGTGACGTCGACGACGCCCGCCCCGCGCCCGCCGCCGCGCCAGCGGCCGCTGACCGTGCCTGCCGCATCGGCGTTGGCAAATCGCGCCGATGCGATCTCGAGCACCGGACCAGGCCCCGGCCCGGGCTCATCGAAGCGCAGGCGCATCTCGGCGTCGAGTTCGTCGAGCCCGATCGCCGGATCGGCGAACAGTCCCGGGAACCCGACGACCACCGCCCGCGACGCCACGCGCAGCTCGAGCGCGCGGCCGTCGAGTCGGGCGCGGCCGCTCAGGTTGGCGAACCACGGCCAGCCCGGAGCAGCCGCACCCTGCTCCTCGTGGGCCGGCAGACGCAGCGACACACGGTCGAGCTCGGCCCAGGCCTCGATGTCGCCAGCCAGGCGCTCGCCCAATGGCCCGGCCGGCTCGGACTGGCGCGCCCAGCGAACACCAAGCGCGGCAACCCGCCCGGCCCCCACCGTGCCCGCCAGCGCCTGCGTCCAGGCCTCGGGCAGGGGCGCGCGGCGCGCGAGCGCGAGCGCGCCGGCGAGGTCGAAGGGGCGCAGCCCGCCCTCCAGGCGCATGGGCCGACCCTCGTCATCGAAGACGGCACGCAGCGGGCCTTCGCTGACGAGATCGAGGCCGGAGGAAGCCCGCAGCCGCGCCGCATCGAGCACCAGGGTCCGGCGGCCCGCGGCGAGGGTGTAGCGGCCCTCGGCCTCGAAGGCGCCGACGGCGGGCCGCGTGACCGAGACGGGCCCCCACTGGGCGTCGCGGCCGGCGATGCGGAATCCGAACTCGCGGCCGCCGTCGGCATCGGCGCGCAGGACCCCGCGCAGGTCGACCTGCCCGGTCTCGGGCAGCACGCCCGCGGGCAGCGCGCCGGGGAACCGGTCGGCAACGACAGGCACGAGCACGGCGAACCGGCCACCATCGACGCCCACCGACGCCTCGCCCGTCCAGCGCCGCCAGTCGGAGGCCGGGACGCGCGGCGCACGCCGGAACTCGCCAGTGGCGTGCAGCCCGTCCCAGGCGCCCGGCAGGGCGCCGACCTTGAACCCGATCCGGTGCTGTCGCCCGGCACTGTCGAGACCGACATCGATCGGGCCGATATCGCGGGCCGCAGCGCCGGGCGTGGCAGCCCAGGCCAGGTGGGCAGCGCGCACGACCACCCGCTGCTGCCCGAGCAGACGCTCGAGGGCCCGGCCGTCGCCCGGTCGGCTCAGGTCGACATCGAACCCGGCCACGCGCAGAAGATCGGGGCCGCGACGCTCGACCCTGACGGTCGGCGATTCGAGTTCGATCAGGTCGAAGCGCGGCTGCAACGTCCAGAGCGCGCGCGGCGACAGCCGCAGCCGCAACAGCGGCACCGCAAGCGCCGGGCGACCGGCGTCGGTGACCACGATGTCGCGGACCTCGAGCGACGGCAGCCACAGTTCGGTGCCGGGAACCAGCGCGCCAATGCGCAGTTCGAGGCCCAGGTGCTGGCCGACGACCGTGGCGATCGGCTCGCGCCAGGCGTCGAGACGCGGCCAGACGTAGGCACGCAGCACCGCGAGGGCCAGCAGCAGCGCCATGAGCGCCCCGGCGAGCAGCCAGCCGATCGCCGCTGCCAGACGGGCATCGATCCGGCGCCAGGCGCTCAGGAAAGGCTTCAGGGGCGCGGGCACGGTGCGTGGCGGCGATGCGCTCGAGAGGTTGCGCCGGATGCACGCGCGGCAGCGGCAGCCGGCCCGACTTGGCCGCAGCCGGCATCTGCCCGCCGCTGCCGCCTGCCGGTAGGATACCCGTTGACCGCGCCCGCCATCACACCCATGCCCTTCGTCGCCGACCGTCACTCCGGATTCTTTCGCCGCACCCTGGGCGCCCTCGAGTCGCGAGGGCGGCACGAGGCGATCGCCCGTCTGCACGAACTGATCGACGCCCCGCTCGATCCGGCGATCGTCCGTCGCCTCGTCGATGAGGCCATGACAAGCGCAGCCGCCCAGGCGGCCGGCTCGGTCGATCCCGCCCAGGCGGGCATGGCGGTCGGCCGCGAGCTGCGCCGCGTCCGGCAGCTGCTCATCGTCGCCCTGATGGAGCGCGACCTGCGCGGCCACGCCCCCCTGCAGGAGGTGTGCAGCGCCATGACGGCCTTCGCCGCCGCCACCACGGCAGCCGCGATGGCGCAGGCGGGCCGCGAACTCGCCGGGCAGTTCGGCCGTCCGCTCGACGGCCAGGGCGCGCCGCAGGATCTGCTTGCGGTGGCCATGGGCAAGGGCGGCGCCGACGAGCTCAACGTGTCGTCGGACCTCGATCTGGTGTTCGTGCACCGCGACGAAGGCACGTGCGAACCGCCGGCCGCCAGTTCCCGTCCGTCGATGGCAGCAAGCGAACTCATGCAACGGATCGCACGCCGCACGATCGCGCTGCTCGCCGAAGCCACCGCCGATGGCTTCGTGTTCCGCGTCGACACCCGGCTGCGCCCCAACGGCGAGTCCGGACCGCTGGTGGCCTCGCTGGGCATGCTCGAGGAGTACTTCTACGCCCAGGGGCGCGAGTGGGAGCGGTTCGCCTGGCTCAAGGGTCGCGTGATCGCCGACTCCGGGCTGGCCGGCGAGGCTGCGCGCCGCCGCGACGAACAGGCGCTGGCGGGCATCGTCACGCCCTTCGTGTTCCGCCGCTACCTCGACTTCCGCGCGGTCGGCGCGCTGCGCGATCTGCATGCCCTGATACGCGGTGAGGTCGCGCGGCGCGACGCCCGCTCCGCCGGCAGCATCGACGTCAAGCTGGGCCGCGGCGGCATACGCGAGATCGAGTTCGCCGCCCAGCTGTTCCAGATCGTGCGCGGCGGACGCGACTCGGGCCTGCGCGATCGGCGCACGCTGGTCACGCTGCAGCGGCTGGCCGAACGCGGGGTGCTGCCGGCCGCCGACGCGCAGGCGCTCGCGCAGGCCTACGAGCTGCTGCGCCGCACCGAGCACGCCCTGCAGTACCGCGAGGACGCCCAGACCCACCGGCTGCCGCCCGACCCCGACGGCCGCGCCCAGGTGGCGGCGATGCTGGGCCTGTCGGTCGAGGCCTTCGAGACACGGCTGGAGCGGGCGCGCGCCGACGTGCAGCGCGTCTTCGACGGCCTGCTCAGCGAGGCCGACGGCCCCGGCGACGCCGCCATCGGCGCACCCGGCTCGGCCGAAGCGGGCGCCCCGGTCATCCCGCAGAGCGTGACGGCCCGCCTCGACGCGCTGCGCGCGGGCGCGCGCTGGCGCTCGGCCCGCGAGGAAACCCGCGCCGCGGTCGAGCGGCTGGTCGCGCGCGCCCGCGACCAGCGCACCGACGAGCAGGCCTTCCTGCGCCTGATCGAGCTGATCGAGACCGTCATCGGCCGACCCGCCTACCTCGCGCTGCTGTCGCAGTACCCGCAGGCGCAGGGGCGGGTCATGCGGCTGCTGGGCCTGTCACGCTGGGCCGCCGAGTACCTGATGCGCCACCCGATCGTGCTCGACGAGCTGCTCGACGGCCAGGTGCTCGCGCCGGTCGACTACGCCGCCTGGGAGGCCGCCACCCGCGCGGCGATCGGCCACGCGCAGGCCGCCGACGGCCAGCCCGACCTCGAGCGCCAGATGGACGTCGCGCGCGAATCGCATCACGCGCAGGTCTTTCGCCTGCTGGTGCAGGATCTCGAGGGGCAGCACACGGTCGAGCGGCTGGCCGACCTGCTCTCCGAACTCGCCGACCGGGTGCTCGCGATCGGCATCGACTGCGTGTGGCCGACGGTTCGCAACCGCCACCGCGAGCGGCCGCGCTTTGCCGTCATCGCCTACGGCAAGCTCGGCGGCAAGGAGCTCGGCTACGCCTCCGACCTCGACCTGGTCTTTCTCTACGACGACGACGACGAGCGGGCGCAGCAGGCCTATGCGCAGCTGGTGCAGCGCCTGTCGAACTGGCTGTCGGCGCGTACCGCCGCCGGGCAGCTCTTCGACATCGACCTGCGCCTGCGGCCCAACGGCAACGCCGGGCTGCCGGTGATCAGCGTCGAGGGCTATGCCCGCTATCAGCGCGAGGCCGCCTGGGTGTGGGAGCACCAGGCGCTGACGCGCGCGCGCTTCGTGGCCGGCGATGCCTCGATCGGCGCGGCGTTCGAGGCCGAACGACGGGCCATTCTCGCCCGGCCGCGCGACATCGCCGCGCTGCGCACCGAGGTGGTCGCGATGCGCGCGCGCATGCACGAGGGTCATCCCAATCGCAGCGACCAGTTCGACCTCAAGCACGACGCCGGCGGGATGGTCGACATCGAATTCATCGTGCAGCACCTGGTGCTGGCCCACGGCGCCACCCATCCGGCGATGCTCGACAACGTCGGCAACATCGCGCTGCTCGGGCGTGCCGGACAGGCCGGGCTCATCAACGCCGACCTGGCCACCCGGGTGGCCGACGCCTACCGCCAGCTGCGGCAGCGCCAGCACCAGCTGCGCCAGAACGACGCCTCCTACGCGCGCGTGCCGGCCGGGGAGTTCGCGCCAGAGCGCGAGGCGGTGCGTGCCCTCTGGCGGCAGGTCCTGGGCGAGGCCTGAGCCGCCGGCCCCGGCTCAGGCCGCAACCCGCGCGGCAGGTACGGCCGCGCCAGCGGCATCGAGCGCCCGATCGAGCGCGGCGACGGTGCGCTGCGGATGGCGCAGCTTGTCGATGCCGAACAGTCCGATCCGGAAGGTGCGAAATCCCGCGGCCTCGTCGCACTGCAGAGGCACGCCGGCGGCGGTCTGCAGACCGGCCTCGGCAAACGCGCGGCCGCTGTGCAGGGCCGGATCGTCGGTGTGGCAAACCACCACGCCCGGCGCCTGCCAGCCCCGCGCGGCCACCGACTCGTAGCCTCGCGAGCGCAGCCGCTCGCGCACCGCATCGCCGAGCGCGAACTGGGCATCGCGCAGCGCCGCCAGACCGAGATCGCGGGTCTCGAGCATCGCATCGCGGGTGCGTGCCAGCGCATCGGTGGGCAGGGTGGCGTGGTAGGCGTGCGAGCCCGACTCGTAGCTCTCCATCACCTGGCACCAGCGGCGCAGATCGGCCGCAAAGCTGGTACTCGCAGTGGCGTCCAGCGCGGCCCGGGCGCGCTCGCCGAGCATCACGAAAGCGCAGCAGGGCGAACCGCTCCACCCCTTCTGCGGGGCACTCACCAGCACGTCGATGCCGGTGGCCGCCATGTCGACCCAGACCGCCCCCGAGGCGATGGCATCGACCACGAACAGCCCGCCGACCTCGCGCGTGGCCTGACCCACCTCGCGCAGGTAATCGTCGGTGAGCAGCATCCCGGCCGAAGTCTCGACGTGCGGCGCGAACACCACCGCCGGCCGGCGCGCGCGGATCGCGGCCACCACCTCGCGCACCGGGGCGGGCGACCACACGGCCTGCGCGCCGGGTCCGTCGGGACGGGCCTTGAGCACCGTCTCGGAGGTGGCGATCGACCCCGCCTGCAGGATCTGCGACCAGCGGTAGCTGAACCAGCCGTTGCGCAGCACGAGCACGGGCCGGCCCGTGGCGAACTGGCGGGCCACCGCCTCCATGCCGAAGGTGCCGCTGCCCGGCACGACGGCCACCGAGCGCGCGCCGTAGGTCTGTCGCAGCACGCTGGCGATGTCGCGCATGACGTGACCGAAGCGATCGGACATGTGGTTGAGTGCGCGGTCGGTGTAGACGACCGAATACTCGAGCAGTCCGTCGGGGTCGATGTGGGGCAGCAGTCCGGGCATCTTGGATCTCGGCAGGGGCGCGCAGGCGGCGGAACGATCAGCCTAGCGGCGCCCCGCGGCGTCCGCATTGACGCCGGTCAGACGAGCAGGAGCACAGCGGCCCCGGCCGCGATCGCGATGAGCATGCTGCCGGTGAACCGGCCGACGACGAGCAGCGCGAGCGCCGACAGCAGCCGCGGGTCGAGCACGACGGCCCAGTCGATGCGGCCAGCCTCGCGCAGCGGCGCAGCCACCTCGGGCGCGACCACCGCAACGATCGCTGCCATCGGGGCGTAGCGCAGCGCCCGGGCCACCGCCCCGCGCGGCTGCCAGCGCCGCGGCGCGTACAGGTAGAGGGCGCGCAGCAGCACGATGATGGCCGAGAGCATCAGGATGGCCGCCCAGATGCCGGCGTCGGAGGTCTTCATGCGGTGTCCTGACGGCGCCGCTGGCGCGACTCGGCCACCAGCCCGGCGGTCAGCCCCGCGAGCACCGCGGCGATCAGGCCCAGCTTCCACGGCCAGCCGGCACCGGCCAGGCCGACGACGCCGGCCGCGAGCGCCGCCGACCAGGCGGGCGCGCCACGCAGCATCGGCGCGACCAGCGCGAGCATAGCCAGGATGCCCAGGTAGGCGAGCCGCCCCGACGAGGGCAACGCCGCGGCCAGGAAGATTCCGGCGACCATGCCGCCCAGCCAAGGCAGCCAGACCACCCAGGTGACGCCGGCATAGAACGCGAGCCGATTGACGAAGGGCCGCTCGCGGGCCCGGCAATCGAGGTAGACCGCGGTGCCCGGGTCGGTCATGAGGAACCCGGCGAGCCAGCGCCAGCGCGCCGGGATGCGCTCGAGGTCGGGCGACAGCGCGGCCGAGTAGAGCGGGAAGCGCAACCCGGTGAGCACCGCGGTGAGCGCGATCAGCGGCAGCGACACCCCGGCGGCGAGCATCGGCAGCGCGATCAGGGCCGTCGTGCCCGACAGCAGCAGGAAGCTCATGCCCAGCGACTGCGCAATGGTGAGACCGCCCTCGACCAGCGCCACGCCGGTGACCACCCCCCAGGCGGCCACCCCCGGCAGCGCCGGGGCCACCGCGGCGAGGCCGGCGCGAAAACGCGCCCGCCGGGCCGGGCGCGCGAGCAGCCGCGCCTTCATCGGACCCTGGCTGACGTCAGGCCGAGCGGGCCGGCACGCGCCCCAGCGCCCAGCCGACGCGCGGCGCCAGCCACAGCGCGCAGCCGAGCACCAGCACCACGAAAGGCAGCGCGAGCAGGTTGAGCACCGACCAGCCATTGACCAGCAGCATCGCGCCCGAGGCCGCCGACGAGGTGACCATCGTGGTGAACACGCACAGGTCCATGAAGCCCTGGACCCTGTTCTTCTCCGACGGCCGGTACGCGCCGGTGATCAGGGTGGTGGCGCCGGTGTACATGAAGTTCCAGCCCACCCCCAGCAGCGTGAGCGCGACCAGGAACTGCATCAGGTCGACCCCGGTGAGCGCGACCAGCGAGCAGGCGAGCATCAGCGCGCAACCGGTCACGATGATGGGCAGCACGCCGAAGCGCTGGATCAGCGACCCGGTGAACAGCCCCGGGGCGAACATGCCGATCACGTGCCACTCGAGCACCAGCGCGGCCAGCGCGTACGGATGCTTGCAGACCTCCATCGCCAGCGGCGTGGCGACCATCAGCAGATTCATGATGCCGTAGGCGAAGGCGGCGGTGACGATCGCGGTCCAGCAGGCCGGCTGGCGCAGGATCTCGGCCAGCGGCCGGGCCGGCCGGGGGTCGGCGGCGGCCTGCGCGGCCTGCGCGCCCGCCGGCAGCCGCAGCCACTGCGCGAGCAGCAGCGAGAGCAGCGCGAAACCGGCCAGCGTGAGATAGGAGCCGGCGAACTGGGTGGGCAGCCAGGTGCGCGACCACTTCGAGATCTCGGGACCGATCACGCCGCCGACGATGCCCCCGGTGAGCACCAGCGAGATGGCGCGCGCCTTGAAGGTCGGCCGCCAGGCGTCGGCCGCATCGGCCGCGGCAAACCGCAGGCTGGCCGCGAACGCGCTGTACAGACCGGTGATGAAGGTGGCCAGACACAGCATCAGCAGGCTGGCCTGGTTCATCGCCCACCAGGCGGCGAAGGCGCCGGCCATCCCGGCGACGGCACCCACGCTGTAGCCGGCGCGCCGGCCGTAGCGGCGCATGAAGGCGGCCGCCGGCATTGCCCAGACCGCCCCGCCGAGCACGTAACCGGTGACCGGCAGGGTGGCCATCAGCTTGTCGTCGGCGAGCTGGAAACCCGCCAGCCCGGTGATGGCGACCAGAGTGACGTTGTTGGTGAGCACCAGCGCCTGCATCGTGGCGAGCAGCGCGACCTGGGCACGCAGGGATTCGAGCATCGGGGCGTCCGGGCGGGGAGCCGTCCAGGGACGGCCGGGATTGGCAGTCTAGCCCCCGGAGTCGGAATCGCCGATTGGGGCAGACCCCCTCGTTCCGATAAACTCGCGGGTTCCGACGAATTCCGACCACAGGAGCTCCCCCATGTCGATGGCCGACCGCGACGGACTGATCTGGTTCGACGGCAAGATGGTCGATTGGCGCGACGCGAAACTGCACGTGCTGACCCACTCGCTGCACTACGGCATGGCGGTCTTCGAGGGGGTACGCGCCTACCAGACGCCGTCTGGCACCGCGATCTTCCGGCTTGCCGAGCACACGAAGCGTTTCTTCAACTCGGCGAAGATCTTCCAGATGAGGATCCCGTACACGCCCGAGCAGCTGATGCAGGCGCAGAAAGACTGCGTGCGTCTGAACAAGCTCGACTCCTGCTACATCCGCCCGATCGCCTGGATCGGCTCCGAGAAAATGGGCGTGTCGGCCAAGGGCAACACCATCCACTGCTCGATCGCGGTGTGGCCGTGGGGTGCCTATCTCGGCGAGGACGGCATCTCGCGCGGCATCCGCGTCAAGACCTCCTCGTTCACGCGCCACCACGTCAACGTGTCGCTGGTGCGCGCCAAGGCCAGCGGCTACTACATCAACTCCATCCTGGCCAACCAGGAAGTCACCGCCCACGGCTACGACGAGGCCCTGCTGCTCGATACCGAGGGCTACGTGTCGGAGGGCTCGGGCGAGAACGTCTTCATCGTCAAGGACGGTCGCCTGTACACGCCCGACCTCGCCTCCTGCCTCGATGGCATCACGCGCGACGCCGTCATGACCATGGCGCGCGACCTCAACATCGACGTCATCGAGAAGCGCATCACCCGCGACGAGATGTACTGCGCCGACGAGGCCTTCTTCACCGGCACCGCCGCCGAGGTCACCCCGATCCGCGAACTCGACGATCGCACCATCGGCGAAGGCCGCCGTGGCCCGGTCACCGAGCGGCTGCAGTCGCTGTTCTTCGACGTGGTCGCCGGTCGCAGCGAGCGTTATCGCCACTGGCTCAGCCCTGTCTGAGCATCGCCCGGAGCAACGCATGAGCGAGCCCAACGCCGCGTCGGCCCGCGCGGGGCAGCCGGCCGTCGAACTCGACGGCAAGGACCTCCCCGCGTTCTGCCCCAACCCGCGCATGCCGATCTGGAACCACCACCCCCGGGTGTACATCGACGTCACGCACGAGGGCGAGGGTCGCTGCCCGTACTGCGGCACGGTGTACCGGCTCAAGCCCGGCGCGGTGGTCAAGGGTCATCACTGAGCCGGCCCGGCGGAGCAGCGGGTGCGCACGCTGGTGATCGCCCCGAACTGGATCGGTGACGCCGTGATGGCGCAGCCGCTGCTCGCCCTGCTGCGCGCCGCCGATCCCGAGCGCCCGATCGACGTGCTCGCGCCGCCAGCGGTGGCGCCGCTGTTTCGCGCGATGGCCGAGGTGGCCGACGTGCTCGAGGCGCCCAACCGCCACGGCAGCCCGCAGTGGCGCGAACGCTGGTTGCTGTCGCGCCGGCTGCGCACGCGCGGCTACCGGCGCTGTTACGTGCTGCCCAATTCGGCCAAGTCGGCGCTCGCGCCCTGGCTGGCGGGCATCCCCGAGCGCATCGGGCATCACGGCGAATCGCGCTGGCTGCTGCTCAAC
>JBILUW010000132.1:0-10600 GCA_044370795.1 Burkholderiaceae bacterium | reverse complement strand
TTTCCCGCGCTCGGCGGCACCGTCCCCGACCCGGTGCTCGCCCGCAACCCCGAACTCGAGCGCACGGTGCGCGCCCGGTTCGGCCTGGCAGGCCCCGAGCCGCTGTTCGTGCTGTGCCCGGGGGCCGAATACGGCCCGGCCAAGCGCTGGCCGGCGCGGCACTACGCGGCACTCGCGGCGCTCGCGCTCACCGAGTGGCCCGAGGCGCGGGTCGTGCTGCTGGGCTCGGCGGGCGAGCGCGCGCTGGCCACCGAGATCGCCGCGCTGTCGGGCCAGGAACTGCACAATCTCTGCGGCGAAACCCGGCTCGACGAGGCGCTCGCCCTGATCGCCGGCGCCGATGCCGTCGTGTCCAACGACTCGGGCCTGATGCACGTGGCGGCGGCCTACCGGCGCACCCAGATCGCCCTGTTCGGCTCCAGCGACCCGCGCCACACGCCGCCGCGCTCGCCGCGCGCGCGCGTCGAGTGGCTGCGGCTGGCCTGCAGCCCCTGCTTCGCCCGCGAGTGCCCGCTTGGCCACACCGATTGCCTCAACGGGATCGCCCCCGCCGCGGTTTTCGAGTCATTGCGCCGCGCGCTCCAACCCCAGACCGAACGGCCCCCCCGATGAGCGCCCAGCCCGAATTCGTCCTCACCCTGTCGTGCCCCGACACGACCGGCATCGTCTACCACGTCACCGGCTTTCTCTTCGAGCGCGGCTGCAACATCATCGACTCGGCGCAGTTCGGCGATGCGAGCACGGGCCTGTTCTTCATGCGCGTGCACTTCTCGGCCGTGGGCCCGATCGACGCGCAGACGATCCGCGCCGACTTCGATCCCATCGCGCAGCGCTACGCGATGGACGCCCGCATCCACGACCTGCGCGTGCGTCCGCGCGTGCTGCTGATGGTCTCGAAGTTCGGCCACTGCCTGAACGATCTGCTGTTTCGCTGGTCGTCGGGCCAGCTGCCCATGGAGATCCCGGCCATCGTCTCCAATCACGCCGACTTCCAGCCGCTCGCGCACAGCTACCGCATCCCGTTCTTCTACCTGCCGGTCACGCCCGAGACGCGCGCGGGCCAGGAGGAAAGGCTGCTCGAACTCGTCGAGCGCGAGCGCATCGACCTCGTCGTGCTCGCGCGCTACATGCAGATCCTGTCGGCGCCGCTATGCACCGCCCTCAGGGGCCGCGCGATCAACATCCACCACAGCTTCCTGCCCAGCTTCAAGGGCGCCAAGCCCTACGTCCAGGCCCACGACCGCGGCGTCAAGCTGATCGGCGCCACCGCGCACTACGTGACCGCCGACCTCGACGAGGGCCCCATCATCGAGCAGGACGTCGAGCGCGTCGACCATGCCATGACCCACGAATCGCTCGCCGCGATCGGCCGCGACGTCGAGTCGGTGGTGCTCGCGCGCGCGGTGCGCTGGCATGTCGAGCACCGGGTGCTGCTCAACGGTCACCGCACCGTCGTGTTCCGCTGACCGGGCGGCCAGGGTGCGCGTCGTCGATCCTTTCGCCAGCGCCGAGTCGGCCGAGGAGGCCTTCTACGATGCGATGCGCCGCGGCGACCTCGACGCCATGATGGCCCTCTGGGCCGACGAGGACGACGTGGTGTGCGTGCATCCGTCGGGCATCCGCGCGGTCGGGCTCACGGCCATCCGCGCATCGTTCGAGGAAATCTTCGCCGGCGGAGGCGTGCGAGTGCAGCCGGCCGAGGCGCGGGTGCACGCCGGCGGCCTGCTCGCGGTGCACTCGCTGCTCGAGCGCATCGTTGCCGACACGCCGGGCGGGCCGCGGCTCCTCGAATGCGCGGCCACCAACGCCTACGTCAAGACCGTGCATGGCTGGCGCCTCGTGCTGCATCACGCCAGCCCGCCGCTCGAGCAGCCCGGCGAGCAGCCGCCGCCCTCGGCCTCCAAGCTGCTGCACTAGCCGCGCCGTCGTGACCGACCTGCCGGCCTACCGCGCGCCGCGCTGGCTGCCCGGCGGGCATCTCCAGACCGTCTGGCCGGCGCTGATCGCACGCCGCGCGCGGGTACCGATGCGGCGCGAGCGCTGGGACACGCCCGATGGCGACTTCATCGACGTCGACAGGGTCGATGCGCCGCCCGGGCGGCCCGCGCCACTGATCGTGATGTTCCACGGCCTCGAGGGCGATTCGGCCAGCCCCTACGCGAGCGCGCTGATGGCGGCGGTCGCGGCCCGCGGCTGGCGCGGCGCCGTACCCCATTTCCGGGGCTGCAGCGGCGAGCTGAACCGCGCGCCGCGCGCCTACCACTCCGGCGACTCCAACGAGATCGACTGGATCCTGCGCCGTTTCGCCGCCGAGCCGGCGTCGGCGGGCCAGCCGCTGTTTGCCGCCGGCGTGTCGCTGGGCGGCAACGCGCTGCTCAAGTGGCTGGGCGAGCGCGGCGAGGCGGCAGGCTTCGTGCGCGCGGCCGCCGCGGTGTGCCCACCGCAGGACCTGCACGCCGGCGCGGTCGCGCTCTCGCGCGGCATCAGCCTGGGCTACGCGCGTCACTTCCTGGTCTCGCTCAAGCGCAAGAGCCTGGGCAAGCTCGCCCAGCACCCGGATCTGTTCGACCGCGAGAAGATGCTCGCGGCGCGCGACTTCTTCGACTTCGACGAAGTGGTCACCGCGCCGATGCACGGATTTGCAGGCTGCATGGATTACTGGCGGCGGTCCTCGTGCCGCCAGTTCCTGGGCGGCGTGCGGGTGCCCACTCGGGTGCTCAACGCGCTCAACGACCCCTTCCTGCCGCCGCAGGCGCTCGCCCGCTCCGACGAGGCGGCCTCCTGCGTGCGCCTGCACTACAGCCGCCAGGGCGGGCACGTGGGCTTTCACGCCGGTGGCCGGAGCGGCGCGGGCCGCTGGCTGGCCGACTATCTGCTGGAAAGTTTCGATGCCCATCGATGAGCAGGTCGAGCGCGCGATGCAGCGCTGGCCGCAGGTGCCCGCGGTCCACGGCTGGCTGCGCCTGGAGCGCCGCGGCCGCTGGCTGCTCGTCGACCGCGGCCGCCCGGGTTTCGACGAGGCGCGCGACGGCGCTGGCAGCGAGATCACCAGCCCGCCCATCCTCGACTTCATCGGCCGCAACTACGGCGCCGACGACACCGGGCGCTGGTACTGGCAGAACGGGCCACAGCGGGTCTATGTCGACATCGACCTCGCGCCGCTGGTGCTGCGGGTGGTCGGCGAGGGGCTGGCCGCGAGGCTGGTCACGCACACCGGCTATCCGCTCGACACGCCCGGCACCGGCTGGATCGACGCGGACGGCAACGTCTTTCTCGAGACCGCGATGGGGCCGGGGGTACTGCACGACCTCGACCTCGGCGGGCTGGAGATCGACGAGGGCGAAGCGGCGGATGGTTGCGTGCGCAACGATCCACCAGGAGCCATGGCCGGTATGCGACTGCGGGTGGGCGCGACATGGATCGCGCTCGCGCCACTTGCGGGCGACGCCGATGTCAGCCTGGGCTTCGTGCGGCGGCCGAGGGCCTGAATCGCGGGGCAGAGTGCGGGAACGCCTCTCGCGCGCACCAACGCCACAGGCTCAGCCTACAGCTGATGCGCAGAGCGCATCAGCTGTGGTGCTTTTCTTCGTTGCGCCAGATACCGCCGCAGACGCACCATCGCTCATCTCCACCCCGCCGCAGCTCCCCGGGCGCATCATGAAATCGCCGTACGTCATTCCGATCATTCTGCTGCTCGCTGCCCCGCTCCACGCCCAGACCGTCGACCGCCAGGCACGGGCGTGGGCGGCAAGCTGCGCCGCCTGCCATGGCACTACCGGACAAAGCCAGAGCGGCATACCGCCGATCGGCCGCGATGCCGACACCATCCACCGTGCGCTGCTCGAGTTCAAGAACGACCAACGTCCCGCTGCCACCGTCATGCACCAGCACGCCAAGGGCTACACCGACGATGAATTGCGGCGTATCGCTGCGGTCTTCGCCACCCGGTAAGGAGCACGCGATGACCCTGGACCGACGCCGAGTCCTGCTCGCTGGCCTGGCCGGCTCGACAACGGCACTCGCTGGTTGCGCCGGCGTGGGCAAGGAAAAGCCTATCGCGCGCGTCGTTGTGATCGGCGGCGGCTTCGGCGGCGCGACCGCCGCGAAGTACATCCGGATGTGGGAGCCTCGCATCGAGGTCACCCTGGTCGAGCGCAATCCGACCTTTGTCAGTTGCCCGATCAGCAACCTGGTCGTCGCCGGATTCCGCCCGATCAGCGAGATCACGATCCCCTACGACGGTCTGAGCAAGTACGGGATCAGGCTCGTGCGCGACGAGGCAAGTGCCATCGACCTCGAACGGCGGCAGGTCCGGCTGGCCCGCGGCGAGTCACTCCCCTACGACCGCCTGGTGGTAGCGCCCGGCATCGACTTCCAGTTCGACCGGATCGGCGGCCTCGCCCAGGCGGCAGCCTCCGGGGAGGTGCTGCGCGCCTGGAAGGCGGGCGCCCAGACTACCGAGTTGCGCGCGCGGCTTCAGGCGCTGCCCGATGGGGGCGTGTTCGCGATAACCATCCCGAGGGCGCCGTACAGATGCCCGCCGGGACCGTACGAACGGGCCAGTGTGGTCGCGGCCTACTTCCGCAAGTTCAAGCCGCGCAGCAAGGTGCTGGTGCTCGACGCCAACCCCGACCTGGTCTCGAAGAAGGCACTGTTCCTGAAGGCCTGGGAAGAGTTGTACAAGGGCATCATCGAGTATCGCCCTAATGCCGAACTCGTCGAGTTCGACGTGAAGCGCAACGTCGCGAAGCTTCAGGTGGACGACGTCAAGGCCGACCTCCTCAACATCATCCCCCCGCAGCAGGCCGGTCGCATCGCCCAGCCGCTGATCAGCGTCGACAACCAGTGGGTCGGCGTCGAGTTCCAGACCTGGGAGTCGAGCCGGGCGCCGGGCGTGCACGTGATCGGCGACGCGATCGCGGCAGCACCCGGCATGCCCAAGAGCGGCTTCCAGGCGAACAACCACGCCAAGGTGGTGGCCGACGCCATCGTCGCGCGGATTACCGGCCAGCCCGTCAACGAGGCGCCGATCATCGCCAACACGTGCTACAGCTTCGTCAGCGACAAGGACGTCGTGCACGTGGCGAGCGTCCACAAGTGGAGCGCCCAACAGAAGACCCTGGTGCCCGTCCAGGGAGCCGGTGGCCTGAGCAGCGTGCGCAACGAGCTCGAGGGCATCTACGCGCTCAGCTGGGCGCGCAACATCTGGGCTGATGCGCTGAGCTGACGGCTGCGCGAGCGGCACCAGCGCCGCGGAGTCTGCGCCTTGCCGCAGCGGGGTCCGAGCCCGACGGTGCGCGCGGCCCACCAGCTGCCGGAACCGGGCCTCCGCGCGGCGGGCAGCGCCTGCCCTATCATCGACAGCCATGACACCCGCCCGCCCGCTGCTGCTCAATGCCTTCGCGATGAACTGCGTGGGCCACATCAACCACGGCCTCTGGACGCACCCGCGCGACCGCTCGGCCGACTACAACGACATCGCCCACTGGAGCGGCATCGTGCGCACGCTCGAGCGCGGGTTCTTCGACGGGCTGTTCCTCGCCGACATCGTCGGCGCCTACGACGTCTACCAGAACTCGCTCGACGTCACGCTGCGCGAATCCATCCAGCTGCCGCTCTCCGACCCCATCCCGCTGGTGGGCGCGCTGCTGCCGGCCACGACGCACCTGGGCTTCGGCATCACCGTCAACCTCACCTACGAGCACCCCTATCTGCTCGCCCGGCGCTTTGCCACGCTCGACCACCTGAGCCGCGGCCGCGTGGGCTGGAACATCGTCACCGGCTACCTCGACAGCGCCGCCCGCGCGATGGGTCTGCCCGCGCAGCCCGAGCACGACAGCCGCTACGATCAGGCCGACGAATTCATGGACGTGGCCTACCGCCTCTGGGAAGCCAGCTGGGACGCCGACGCCGTGGTGCGCGACCGCGCGGCGCGCGTCTACACACGGCCCGACGGCGTGCGCCCGGTGCGCCACCGCGGCGCGAACTACAAGGTCGAGGGCGTGGCGCTGTGGGAGCCGTCGCCGCAGCGCACGCCGCTGCTCTACCAGGCGGGTTCATCGGGCCGCGGCCAGCGTTTCGCGGCGCGGCATGCCGCGTGCGTGTTCATCTCCGGCCAGTCGCGCGACGGCGCGCGCGCGCTGGTGCGCGGGCTGCGCGAGCAGGCGGTGCGCGAGGGCCGCCGCCCCGAGGACATCAAGGTGTTCATGGGCGCAAGCGTGGTGGTGGCGCCCACCGAGGCCCAGGCTGCCGAGAAGCTGCGCGAGTACGTGCACCACGCGAGCCCGGAGGCCGGGCTCGCCCACTTCGCCTCGGGCACCGGCATCGACTTTTCGCGCTACGGGCTCGACGAGCCGGTGGCGCCGCCGGGCAGCGGCCGCGCCGGTCAGGGCGACGCGATGCAGTCGGCGGTCAAGCTCGTGACCGGCGGGCCGAAGCCGCGCACCCGGCGCGAGCTGCTCGCCGAGATGGCCCTGGGCGGGCGCTACGCGCTGATCTGCGGGTCGCCTTCCCAGGTGGCCGAGGCCATGATCGACTGGGCGCAGGACACCGGCATCGACGGCTTCAATCTGGCGCGCACGGTGGTGCCCGAGTGCTACGACGACTTCGTCGACCTCGTCGTACCCGAACTGCAGCAGCGCGGCGCCTGCAAGACCGCCTATGCGCAGGGCACGCTGCGCGAGAAGCTCTTCGGCGAGGGGCCGCTGCTGCCGGCGCGCCACCCCGGCGCGGCCGTGCGGCCCGGGCGCGGCTGAACGCTGCGCGACCCGAGGCAGCCCCCAGCCCTCCCGACCCCCATCACCCCCCAGGAGTCACCGATGAACGCCGACGAACTGCGCGCCCTGCAGGCGCCCCTCAAGGACCAGTACCGCCAGCAGCCGCAGGCCGCCTTCATCACCCTGAACGCCGAGGGCCGCCTGGGCGAAGGCGTGACCTGCAGCGTGCAGACCGGCCAGGCGCTGGTGAAGGCAGGACTGCATCCCGCCTCGGGCGGCGACGGGCTGTCGGCCTGCTCGGGCGACATGCTGCTGCAGGCGCTGGTGGCTTGCGCTGGGGTCACGCTCAAGGCGGTAGCCACCGCGCTGGGCATCACGTTGCGCGACGCCACGCTGCGCGCCGAGGGCGATCTCGATTTCCGCGGCACGCTGGGCGTCGCGAAGGATGCGCCGGTGGGCTTCAGCGCGGTGCGGCTGGCCATCTCGCTCGACACCGATGCCAGCACCGAGCAGGTGCAGACCCTGCTGCGGCTCACCGAGCGCTACTGCGTGATCTACCAGACGCTGGCGCGGCCGCCGGCGCTCGAGGTGACGGTGCAGACGGCGGGCGAGGCGGGCTGAACGCGCCGCCAGGCGGCCGATCGAGATCGCCCTCGGCGCGAGGCGATCGGGTTCGAGCGCAACCAGACATAGCACATAAGTGCTATATTTCTTGTGCCGATCAGGAGCCGCAGCATGTCCACGACGACCATCCGCATCGATGAGGAACTGAAGTCCCGCATCGCAGTTGCCGCTCAACGAGCAGGCAAGACGGCACACGCGTTCATCGTCGACGCGATTGCGCAAAAGGTCGAGCAGGCCGAGCTCGATGAGGCGTTCGATCGGATCGCCGATGAACGGTGGGCCGCGCTGCTGGCGCACGGAAAGTCCGTCGCCTGGCCCGACGCCAGGGCATGGCTCGATGCTCGTGCACGCGGCGAACGGCCACGTCGCCCAGCCGCACGCTTGCCAAAGCGCTGAGTCCATGGATGGCCAGGATCGAGTTGGCGCCCGAAGTCCTGGACGACTTCGACCGTATCGTTGATCACCTGGCAACGTTCGAGGTCGACCACATTTCGCAGCGTCTCAGTGAGATCGCCGACGCCGTCCAGGTCCTGGAGCACAGTCCCCTGATCGGGCGTCCGGTCAAGGGCGGCAAGCGCGAACTGGTGATAGGCCGTGGGGCGCGGGGGTACGTCGCGCTCTACCGCTTCGTGACCGCGATCGACACGGTCTTCGTTCTCGCGGTGCGTAGCCAGCGCGAGAGCGGGTACAGGCACTCGACCTGAAGTCACCGACCCGTCTGCGGCCGCCTACCGCGGCTGCTCGCGCTGCTCCTGCGCAAACGCCGCCTCGAACTCGCGCATGCGGGCATCGACCAGCGACCCCGTATAGAAGTCGAGCGTGCCCAGGCGGCGCGCGATGCGCAGCTGCTCGACCGCGGCCCGCCACTGCCCGGCCAGCCCGTACTCCTCGCCGGTGGCCACGTGCGCGAGCGCCGTCTGGCCCAGCATGGCATGCGCCCGCGCGAGCTGGCGCCACAGCCGGGCGTCGGTGCGCGCGGCCGCGATCTGCTCCTTGAGGAACTGCACGGCACCGGGCGCATCGCCGGTGGCGAGCAGCGCCTCGGCCTGCAGGTGGACCAGCGCCCGCGACTGCGGAAAGCGCGCGGCGGCCGCGGCGGCGAGCTGCAACGCGCCGGCCGGGTCGCCGGCGCGCAGGCGCGCCTCGGCAGCCAGGCGCTCGACCATGGGATGGCCATCGGGCAGACGCAGCCGCACCTCGCTGAGCGCGCGGCCGGTGGCGGCGAAGTCGCGCTGCGCGAGCGCCGCGGTGGCAACGGTGAACCACGCGGCAAGCTCATCGTTCGTCGAGCGGTCGCGCAACTGCCGCTCGTGCAGCGCGCGCGCATCGCGCAGGCCATCGACGGTGGTGGCGGCCAGCGCACGCAGGCGCGCGCGCACCAGGCGGAACTCGACGCTGTCCGGGCGCTGCCGGTAACGCTCGTCCTGCACGCGCAGCTGCATGTCGGCGATGCGCTCGGCGGTGAGCGGGTGGCTGCGCATGTAGCCCGGGGCCGAACTCTCGGACAGGCGCGAGGCCTGCTGCAGCCGGCCGAAGAACGCGACCATGCCCGCCGGCTCGAAGCCGGCCGCCCGCAGCGTCTCGAGGCCGATCCGGTCGGCCTCGCGCTCGGCATCGCGCGAAAAGGCGAGCATCTGCTGCTGCTGCGCACCCCCGGCCATCGCGGCCACGCCGGCCATCGCCTGCGGGTTGGAGCGCGCGGCCAGCGCGCCCAGGATGGTGGCGGCCAGCGTGACCATCGAGGTTTGCCGCTGCTGCGCGAGCATGCGTGCGATGTGTCGCTGCGTGACGTGGCCGATCTCGTGGGCGAGCACCGAGGCGAGCTCGGATTCGGACTGCGCGGCGGTGATCAGGCCGCTGTGCACGCCGATGAAGCCGCCGGGCAGCGCGAAGGCGTTCATCGAGGGATCGCGCACCAGAAAGAACTCGAACGAGAAACCGGCCACCGATGGCGCTTGCGCGAGCCGCGCGCCCAGGGCGTTGAGGTACTCGCCCGCCTCGACGTCGTCGCCGACGGCCGGGTCGCGGCGCAAGTCGCGCATGATCGCCTCGCCGAGGCGGCGCTCGGCTGCCGGGGAGAGCTCCTCGCCGCCAGCATCGCCCAGCCTGGGCAGGTTGTCGGTCTGCGAGGCGACGCCCATCGGCGCGCCCGCCAGCGCGAGCGCCACCAGCACGGCCACGGCGCGGGCGAAAAGACGGGGGGAGTGCTGGCCGGACAAGGCGTCGTGGGGGTGCTTGCCCGACTATCATAGACCCAACCGTTCCAACGCCCGGCCGCGCGACAGCGCGCGGTGTGCCCATCTGCCAATGACCTCTCCGCTCTCGCACTTCGACGCCGCCGGCCAGGCCCACATGGTCGACGTCGGCGACAAGGCCGTCACCCGCCGGGTGGCGCTCGCCGAAGGCCGCATCCGCATGCTGCCGGCCACCTTCGCGCTGGTGCGCGACGGCGGCGCCCGCAAGGGCGACGTGCTCGGCGTGGCGCGCATCGCCGCGATCCAGGGCGCCAAGCGCACCGCCGACCTGATCCCGCTGTGCCACCCGATCGCGCTCACGCGGGTGACGATCGACTTCGAGCTCGACGAGGCGGGCAGCCAGGTGATCGCACGCGCGCGCGTCGAGTGCAGCGGCCAGACCGGCGTCGAGATGGAGGCCCTCACCGCCGTGCAGGTGGGCCTGCTCACCATCTACGACATGTGCAAGGCCGCCGATCGGGGCATGACCATCACCGACGTGCGCCTGCTGGAAAAGCATGGCGGCAAGTCGGGCGACTGGATGGCGGCCTAGCCCCACCCCCCGCCCAGCGCCTTGTAGAGCCCGACCAGGCTCTGCGCTAGCTGGCCACGCACCACGGTCAGCGACTGGCGCGCCGCGTAAAGCGAGCGCTGCGCGTCGAGAACCTCCAGGTAGCTGGCCGCGCCATGACGATGGCGGGTTTCGGCAAGCTGCGCGCGGCCGGCTTCGGCCTGCACCAGCGCCTGCTGCGCCTGCTCCTGCTCGAGCAGCGTGCTGCGCGCCACCAGTGCGTCGGCCACCTCGCGGAAGGCCTGCTGGATGGCACGCTCGTACTGCGCGATCGCCTGCTCCCGGGTCACGTTCGCCGATTGCAGGGTGGCCTGGTTGCGGCCGGCGTCGAACAGCGGCGCGACCAGCTGACCGGCGATGCCGGCGGCGAAGGTTCCGCCGCTGAACAGGCTGCTCAGCGCGCGGGTCGCGCTGCCGGCGCTCGCGGTCAGGGTGATACGGGGGAAGAAGGCGGC
>JBILUW010000121.1:0-11163 GCA_044370795.1 Burkholderiaceae bacterium | reverse complement strand
TGTTGTTGCCGAGGTAGCCGGCGGCTCGCGCTTCCTCGAGGGCGCGCTCGAAGCGCTCGTAGACGTCGAAGATCTCGCCGTGGATGTAGTTGTAGCCGACCGGGATGCCCATCGCGTAAGCCGCGATGATCATGCCCTCGATGACGATGTGCGGGTTGTAGCGAAGGATGTCGCGGTCCTTGAAGGTGCCCGGCTCACCCTCGTCGGAGTTGCACACCAGATACTTCGGACCCGGGAACTGCCGCGGCATGAAGCTCCACTTCAGGCCCGTGGGGAAGCCCGCGCCGCCCCGGCCGCGCAGCGAGCCCGCCTTGAGCTCGGCGATCACCTGCTCGGGCGTGATGTTCTCGGCAAGGATGCGGCGCAGCGCCTGATAGCCCTCGCGGGCCTCGTAGTCGGGCAGCCGCCAGGCGTCGGGCGAATTCAGCCCGGCGAAGATCTGGGGGGTGATGTGCCTGCCGTGGAAGCAGGTCTCCATCGCTCGGACGCGGGCCAGTTCGGCCCCGAAATCTTGGGCACCCATGGGTCAGGCCTTCGCTTTCAGTTCCTCGAGCAGCGCGTCGATGCGCTCGGCACTCATGAAGCTGCACATCCGGTGGTTGTTCACCAGCATGACCGGCGCGTCGCCGCAGGCGCCCTGGCACTCGCTTTCCTTCAGGGTGAACAGACCGTCGGGCGTGGTTTCGTTGTAGTCGATGCCGAGCTTCGCCTTCAGGTACTCGCCGGCCCTGGCGCCATCGCGCAGCGCGCACGGCAGGCAGGTGCACACCGCCAGCTTGAAGCGCCCGACCGGCTTCGTGTCGTACATGTTGTAGAAGGTGGCCACTTCCCAGACGGCGATCGGGGGCATGCCCAGCACGCGGGCGATGTCCTCGACGACGGCCTCGGAGACCCAGCCGGTCTCCTGCTGGGCGATTGCGAGCGCGGCCATCACGGCCGACTGTCTCTGATCGGGCGGAAACTTGGCGATCTCGCGGTCGATGCGCGCGTACGACGCATCCGACAGCAGTTTCGCGGCTTGGGGAACGGCGCTCATGTCGGGTTCCAGCGGTTTGGGATGCTCAGCGATCGATCTCGCCGAACACGATGTCCTGGGTGCCGATGATCGTGACCACGTCGGCGATCATGTGACCACGCGACATCTCGTCGAGACCCTGCAGGTGCGCGAATCCGGGGGCGCGGATCTTCAGCCGGTAGGGCTTGTTGGCGCCGTCGGAGACGAGGTAGATGCCGAATTCGCCCTTCGGGTGCTCGACGCCGGCATAGCACTCGCCGGCCGGCACGTGGAAGCCCTCGGTGAAGAGCTTGAAGTGGTGGATCAGCTCCTCCATGTTGCTCTTCAGGCCCCCGCGCGCCGGCGGCGCGACCTTGTGGCTGTCGGTGATCCCCGGCCCGGGGTGGTTGCGCAACCACTCGATGCACTGCTGGATGATGCGGTTGCTCTGGCGCATCTCGGCCACGCGCACCAGATAGCGGTCGTAGCAGTCGCCGTTGCGCCCGACGGGAATGTCGAAGTCGAGCAGGTCGTAGACCTCGTAGGGCTGGGTCTTGCGAAGATCCCAGGCCACGCCCGAGCCGCGCAGCATGGGGCCCGTGAAGCCCAGGGCCTTGGCGCGATCGGGATCGACGACACCGATGCCGACCAGCCGCTGCTTCCAGATGCGGTTGTCGGTGAGCAGCGTTTCGTACTCGTCGACACAGCCCGGGAAGCGGCGGGTGAAGGCCTCGATGAAGTCGAGCAGCGAGCCCTCTCGGTCGCGGTTGTATTCCTTGACAGCGGTCTCGTTGCGCAGCCGGCTCTCGCGCAGCCGCGGCATCTGTTCGGGCAGATCGCGGTACACGCCGCCGGGGCGGTAGTAGGCGGCATGCATGCGCGCGCCCGAAACCGCCTCGTAGCAATCCATCAGGTCTTCGCGCTCGCGGAATGCATACAGGAAGACCGCCATCGCGCCGACGTCGAGGCCGTGGGCGCCGATCCAGAGCAGGTGATTGAGAACGCGGGTGATCTCGTCGAACATCACCCGGATGTATTGCGCACGCAGCGGCACCTCGACGCCGAGCAGCTTCTCGATCGCCATCACGTAGGCGTGCTCGTTGCACATCATCGAGACGTAGTCGAGGCGGTCCATGTACGGCACGTTCTGGAGATACGTGCGCGTCTCGGCAAGCTTCTCGGTAGCCCTGTGCAGCAACCCGATGTGCGGATCGGCGCGCTGCACGACCTCGCCGTCGAGTTCGAGGACGAGCCGCAGTACGCCGTGGGCGGCCGGATGCTGCGGACCGAAGTTCAGCGTGTAGTTCTTGATGTCTGCCATGGCTGGGCGTTGCGCGGACCGGGTCAGCGGTCGGCGCCGTATCCTTCCTCGCGGATGACGCGGGGCACGATCTCGCGCGGCTCGATCGAGACGGGCTGGTAGATCACGCGCTTCTGCTCGGGGTCGTAGCGCATCTCGACGTAGCCCGAGACCGGAAAGTCCTTGCGGAACGGATGGCCGACGAAACCGTAGTCGGTGAGGATGCGGCGCAGGTCGGGATGCCCCTCGTAGACGATGCCGTAGAGGTCGAAGGCTTCGCGTTCGTACCAGCTCGCGGCCGGCCAGACGTCGATGAGCGAGGCGACGACCGGGTAGTCGTCGTCGGCGCACACGGCCCGCACCCGCACCCGATGGTTGCGAACCACCGACAGCAGGTGGATCACGGAAGCGAAGCGCGGACCGTCGTGCGCGCCGTCACCCCAGTGAAGATAGTCGAGGCCGCAGAGATCGATCAGGGTATCGAAGGCCAGCGCGGGCGCATCGCGCAGCGTGAGCGCGACCGCCGGCAGGTCGGCCGCCGCGATCTCGACGGTGATCTCGCCCAGCGACTCGGTGATGCCGCGGGCGCGCTCACCGAGCGCCTCGGCCAGGGCCTGGCGTAGCGATTCGAGAGGAGGCATGGAGTCCTCAGCGAGCGATGGTGCTGGTTCGCCGGATCTTGCTCTGCAACTGCATGATCCCGTAGATGAGCGCCTCGGCAGTTGGCGGGCAGCCGGGCACATAGACGTCGACGGGCACGATGCGATCGCAGCCCCGAACCACCGAGTAGGAGTAGTGGTAGTAGCCGCCGCCGTTGGCGCACGAGCCCATCGACAGCACCCAGCGCGGCTCGGGCATCTGATCGTAGACCTTGCGCAGAGCCGGAGCCATCTTGTTGCACAGGGTGCCCGCCACGATCATCAGATCGGACTGCCGCGGGCTGGGCCGGAACACCACGCCGAACCGGTCGAGGTCGTAGCGCGATGCACCGGCGTGCATCATCTCGACCGCACAGCAGGCCAGCCCGAAGGTCATGGGCCACAGCGACCCCGTGCGGGTCCAGTTAACCAGTTTGTCGATCTGGGTGGTGACGAAGCCCTCACCCAGGACGCCTTCCATGCTCATCTGTGCCGCTCCGAGCGCTTGTTTGGCGGCGGCCGGCCGGGATCACTCCCAGTCGAGCGCGCCCTTCATCCATTCGTAAACGAACCCGACGACCAGCACGGCGAGAAAGACCATCATGGCCGCGAAGCCGAAGAAGCCGATCGAATCGAGCGAGACCGCCCAGGGAAACAGGAAGGCGATTTCGAGGTCGAACAGGATGAACAGGATCGCCACGAGGTAGTAGCGAACGTCGAACTGCATCCGGGCATCCTCGAATGCCTCGAAGCCGCACTCGTAGGGAGACAGCTTCTCGGTGTCGGGGTTGGACGGCCCCAGCAGCTTGCCGATGGCCATCGGACCGACCCCGACCGCAATGCCCACGAGGATGAAGAGCAGAACCGGGAGATAGGGCTCGAGACTCACGGGATGACCTGAACTGGGTATGGTCCGAAGGAATGCCAGAGTGCCGCGCAAGCCACTGCATGCGGCGCTGCGCGCCGGGATGCGGTGACCTTTGGATGCGCCCTGGCACGTAAGCCTGCCAGGGCGGAACTTGTTGGTGCCGACGGCGAGACTCGAACTCGCACAGCTTTCGCCACTACCCCCTCAAGATAGCGTGTCTACCAATTTCACCACGTCGGCTCGTGGACGCCGGAAGACGCTTCCGGACGGCGCGTATTCTACTTCGGAATCTGACCGGTCGCCCCACTTTTTTGCGGTGCCGCATCGACAGGCGTGCCGCTTGCGGAACCTGCCGCCGGCGGGGTGGCTGCCGGGGCGTCGGGCACGCCCGTGGCTGGGGCCGCAACGGGCGCCGCAGGCGCGCCAGGCGCGCTGGGCACGCCCGTGGTGGCTCCGGCCGGTTGCTCCATGACGCTGCGCGCCTCGCTGCGTTGCCGCCCGCCAGCAAACGAGAGCGCCAGCGTGCTGATGAAGAACACCGTGGCCAGGACCGCAGTGAGGCGCGACAGGAAGTTGGCCGACCCCGTGGCGCCGAACAGGCTGCCCGATGCGCCGCCGCCGAATGCCGCGCCCATGTCGGCGCCTTTGCCGTGCTGCAGCAGCACGAGAACGATGACGCCGAGCGCGCTGAGAACCTGCGCTACGACGATGAGTGAGATCAGGATGCTCATGCAGACGTCCTTGCGGAATGGGCGGCGTGCAGGCAGATGCCGGCGAAAGCCGCAGCGTCGAGGGAGGCGCCGCCGACCAGACCACCGTCGACCTCGGCGAGTGCGAACAGCGCGGCAGCGCTTTCAGGCTTGACGCTGCCGCCGTAGAGGATGCGCATGCGATCAGCCGGGAAACCCGCGGCAGCCAGTCGGGAGCGCAGGAACCCATGGGCGGCGCCGGCCTGCTCGGGCGTGGCGCTGCGCCCCGTCCCGATGGCCCACACCGGCTCGTAGGCGATGACGAGTTCGGCGGCGAACGATTGCTCCGCCAGGGGGTCGAGCGCGCCGATCTGGCGCTGAAGCACGGCCTCGGTGTCGCCGGCTTCGCGCTCGGCCAGGGTTTCGCCGACGCACACGATGGCACCGAGGCCCGCAGCCAGGGCGTGCTGGGCCTTGGCGCAGACCAGGGCGTCGGTTTCGCCCAGAAGAGCGCGCCGCTCGGAATGACCGGCAACGGCCCAGCGACAGCCCAGATCGAGCAGCATGGCCGCGGAAACCTCGCCGGTGTAGGCGCCCTCGGGCCAGGCAGCAACGTCCTGGGCTCCCCAGGACACTGCGGCATCGGCCAGCCATGCCGAGGCCTGCGCGAGGTAGGGATAGGGCGGAAGCACGGCGACGTCGACGGCCTCGAGCGCGTGGGCATCGAGCCTCGCCCGCAAATCGGCCAGCAGCCGCTCGTTGGCGGCCGTGCCGCCATGCATTTTCCAGTTGCCCACGACCAGGGGTCTGCGGGCGCTCGACCGCCGGGATTCCATTGCCTTGGTGGGCCTCAGGTGAACCCGAAATTTTAGGGCTTACAGGCCAAGCCCGTCAAATGAACTGCTGCGTCCGACCGACGTCAGCCGCAGACGGTCATTCGCGTGGTGGCGCGACGGTTGGCGGCGGAGGCGGTGCCGCGGCGGCCGGGGGCTGAGCCGATCCGCCAGCCGACTCGCGCCAGGGCGCCGCACGGCCCGACTTCAGGCGCCAAAGCCAGACCGCCCAGCCCGACAGGCCGTACAGGACGAAGAGCGAGAACAGGACCACCGGCGGATCGCTCGAGACCAGGACGAACAGCAGCACCACGCCCAGCACGACGATGAAGGGCACGCTGCGGCGCAGGTTGATGTCCTTGAAACTGTAGAACGGCGCGTTCGAGACCATCGTCAGCCCGGCATACACCGTGAAAACCCAGGCCACCCAGGCGAGGTCGGCGGGGGAGGCGGTGATCCAGCGCGTTTCGCGCAGATCGGTGACGATCCAGATCAGGCCCATCACGAGCGCGGCTGCGGCGGGGCTGGGCAGGCCCTGGAAGTAGCGGCGGTCGACCACCCCGATGTTGGCATTGAAGCGGGCCAGGCGCAGGGCAGCACCTGCGCAGTAGACGAAGGCCGCGAGCCATCCCCACTTGCCCAGGCCGCGCAGCGTCCACTCGTACATGATGAGCGCCGGCGCGGCGCCGAAGGACACCATGTCGGAAAGGCTGTCGTACTGTTCGCCGAAGGCGCTCTGGGTGTTGGTCAGCCTGGCGACCCGACCGTCGAGGCTGTCGAGCAGCATGGCCACGAAGGTGGCCACCGCGGCGTAGTCGAAGCGCGCGTTCATGGCCTGCACGATCGCGTAGAAGCCGCAGAACAGCGACGCCGTGGTGAACGCGTTGGGCAGCAGATAGATGCCACGGCCGCGCCGCGGCGGCTCACCGGGCGCCAGCGGCGCACGCGTGACACGGAATCGACGGCGGGGAATCATCGCTGGTAGGGGCCCTGTCGTAGCCACTTGGTGGCGATCCATTTCTCGCCCTGCTCGACCGGCACACCGGCGTGCAGGCAACGACGATCGAGATCGCCGGCGGCATTCAGGTACTCGAAGTAGACGGCGCTGCCGCGATGCGGCCGGATGTCGAGGCCGATCTCGGGAAACCTCGTCTCGCCGCCCGCCGCGACCTCGTTGAGGTAGACGATCACGGTGATGACGCGCTGCCCGCCGTTGCGCAGCACTTCACCGCTGCCCGGATCGGCGGGGTCGAACCAGTCGTGGTGGGCGAGGTACTCGTTGCCGGGCTTGTAGTGCAGGATCTGCAGAGGTTCGCCGTGCTCGACCGGCAGGCCCGTGAGCGCCGCTATCCGCTGCTCGAGGCGGCTGACGATGGCGTTCTCGCCGCGCTCGAAGAAGGTGCCGGCGCTGGTGCGGACCGCGCTTATCTGGTCGCTGCCAGTGCGCCGGTCGAGGACGCTGGAGCGGGTAAGCTTGCCGGCTGACATGGCAATCAGACGCTCGCATTCCTGCTCCGAGAGCAGATCGCGCACCAGCGCGACGTTGGGATCGGCGAGCACGAAGCCGATGCCGACCTCGCGATCGGCGACTCGCACCCGGGAGCCTGCAGGCAGACGAATGGGATCGGCTCGCACGGCCACCTCGGTCGCAGCCGCGATCATCTCGGGCGCCTGCTGCTGGACCCGTTCGGTCATGGACCGAACGACCGAGATGGCAACTCGCGCGTAGTGCTCGTCGAAGCCGCTGCCGCGCATGGCCTCGAGCATCTCGCCATCGGCGCAGCCGCGTACCACGTTGCCCGCCAGCCAGTCCTGCCACTCTGGTGACAGGCGGGGTATCGGCGGGGGTGCGAGCATCGACGACATGCGCGGCAGTATAGCCCCGGGGGGGCGCCCCGGGACTCGACAGACCCGCGGTTGCCCGCGGGTGCTGACCGGCCTCAGTTGCGGCTCTTGTCGACCAGCTTGTTGGCCTTGATCCAGGGCATCATGGCGCGCAGTTGCTCGCCGACAACCTCGATCGGATGCTCGGACATCAGGCGGCGGCGCGACAGCAGCGTGGGGGCGCCAGCGCGGTTCTCGAGAATGAACTGCTTGGCGTACTCGCCGGTCTGGATGCCCTTGAGCGTCTCGCGCATCGCCTGCCGGGTTTCCTCGGTGATCACGCGCGGGCCGGTCACGTACTCGCCGAATTCGGCGTTGTTCGAGATGCTGTAGTTCATGTTGGCGATGCCGCCCTCGTAGATGAGGTCGACGATCAGCTTGAGCTCGTGCAGGCACTCGAAGTAGGCCATCTCGGGCGCGTAGCCGGCCTCGACGAGAACCTCGAAGCCCATCTTGATGAGCTCGACGGTGCCGCCGCACAACACGGTCTGCTCGCCGAAGAGGTCGGTCTCGGTCTCTTCGCGGAAGTTGGTCTCGATGATGCCGGCGCGGCCACCACCGATCGCGCAGGCGTACGAAAGCGCAACGTCGCGGGCGATGCCCGAGCGATCCTGGTGCACGGCGACCAGCATCGGCACACCGCCGCCGCCGGCGTAGGTGGAGCGGACGGTGTGGCCCGGCGCCTTGGGGGCGACCATCACGACGTCGATGTCGTCGCGCGGCACCACCTGCCCGTAGTGGATGTTGAAACCGTGCGCGAAGGCCAGCGTGGCGCCCTTCTTGATGTTGGGCTCGACCTCTTCACGGTACACCGCCGCGATATGCTCGTCGGGCATCAGCATCATGACGAAATCGGCGCCCTTGACTGCATCGGCGATCTCGGCGGCCTTCAGGCCGGCCTTCTTGACCTTGTCCCACGAAGGGCCGCCCTTGCGCACGCCCACCACCACCTTGCCGCCGGAATCGTTGAGATTCTGGGCATGGGCATGGCCCTGCGAGCCGTAGCCGATGATCGCAACCTTCTTGCCCTTGATCAGCTTGAGGTCGCAGTCCTTGTCGTAGAAAACCTTCATCGCGTCATCTCCTGGTTCGGATCGGGATGGCGCCGCGCGGCGCCGGATGGGGTGAGGCCGCCTGCCGCAGGGCTCAGGCCTTGAGCACACGCTCGCCACGGGCAATGCCCGAGGCGCCGGTGCGCACGGTCTCGAGGATCGACGAGCGCTCGAGCGCATCGATGAAGGCATCGAGCTTGCTGCCGTCGCCGGTGAGTTCGATCGTGTAGGCCTTGTCGGTCACGTCGATCACCCGGCCGCGGAAGATGTCGGCCATCCGCTTGACCTCCTCGCGCTCCTTGCCGACGGCGCGGACCTTGATCAACATCAGTTCGCGCTCGATGTAGGGGCTCTCGGTGAGATCGACGACCTTGACGACGTCGATCAGCCGGTTGAGGTGCTTGGTGATCTGCTCGATCACGTCGTCGGAGCCGCTGGTGACGATGGTGAGCCGCGAAAGCGACTTGTCTTCGGTGGGCGCCACCGTAAGCGACTCGATGTTGTAGCCGCGCGCCGAGAACAGCCCCACCACGCGCGACAGGGCGCCGGGCTCGTTTTCGAGGAGGACGGAGATGATGTGTTTCATCGTAGCCTCCGCGCTCACAGGTCTTCCGACGACAGGATCATCTCGGTCAGCCCCTTGCCACCCTGGACCATAGGCCAGACGTTCTCGCTGGCGTCGGTGATGATGTCGAGGAACACGAGGCGATCGCGGTGCTTGCCGAAGGCATCGCGCAGGGCCGGCTCGACATCGGCCTTGCGGTCGACACGCACCCCGACATGACCGTAAGCCTCGGCGAGGCGCACGAAATCGGGCAGCGCATCCATGTACGACTCCGAATACCGGCTGCCGTATTCAATCTCCTGCCACTGCCGAACCATGCCCAGGTAGCGGTTGTTCAGGTTCACGATCTTGACCGGCAGGTGGTACTGCTTGCAGGTCGAGAGCTCCTGGATGCACATCTGGATGGAGCCCTCACCGGTCACGCAGGCGACCTGGGCGTCGGGATGCGCAAGCTTGACGCCCATCGCATAGGGCAGCCCCACGCCCATCGTGCCCAGACCACCGGAGTTGATCCAGCGGCGCGGCTTGTCGAAGCGGTAGAACTGGGCGGCCCACATCTGGTGCTGACCGACGTCGGAGGTGATGAAGGCATCGCCTCCGGTGACCTCCCAGAGCTTCTCGACCACGTACTGCGGCTTGATGATGTCGGCGTTCTGGTCGTAGGACAGGCACTTGCGCTCGCGCCACTGGTCGATCTGTTTCCACCACGCCGCGACCGCCGAGCGGTCGGGGCCGGTGCCGGCCGCGATCTGCGGATCGATGAGCGCGAGCAGGTCGGAGAGGGTTTCGCGCACGTCGCCCACGATGGGGACGTCGACCTTGACCCGCTTGGAGATCGATGACGGATCGACGTCGACGTGGATGATCTTGCGCGGGTTCTGGGCGAAGTGCTTCGGATTGCCGATCACGCGGTCGTCGAAGCGGGCCCCCACGGCGAGCAGCACGTCGCAGTGCTGCATGGCCATGTTGGCCTCGTAGGTGCCGTGCATGCCCAGCATGCCGACGAACTTGGGGTCGGAGGCCCGATAGCCACCCAGGCCCATCAGCGTGTTGGTGCAAGGAAACCCGAGCGCATCGACGAGCCGGTTGAGTTCGGGTGCCGCGTTGGCGAGGATGACGCCCCCGCCGGTGTAGATCATGGGACGTTGCGCCTGCATCAGCAGTTGCACGGCCTTCTTGATCTGCCCCTGATGGCCCTTGACCACGGGGTTGTACGAGCGCATCTGGACGGTCTCGGGGTACTCGAACCGGCACTTCTCGCGGGTGACGTCCTTGGGGATGTCGACAAGCACCGGCCCGGGGCGGCCAGTGCGCGCGATGTGGAAGGCCTTCTTGATGGTGTCGGCGAGGTCCTTGACGTTCTTGACCAGGAAGTTGTGCTTCACGCAGGGGCGCGTGATGCCAACGGTGTCGCACTCCTGGAAGGCGTCCTGGCCGATCGCGTGCGTGGGCACCTGCCCCGACAGCACCACCATGGGAATCGAATCCATGTAGGCGGTAGCGATGCCGGTGACCGCGTTGGTCAGACCGGGACCGCTGGTGACCAGACAGACGCCGACTTTCTCGGTGCAGCGCGAGTAGGCGTCGGCGGCATGAACCGCGGCCTGCTCGTGGCGCACCAGAATGTGGTTGACCTTGTCCTGCTGAAAGATGGCGTCGTAGATGTAGAGAACCGCGCCACCCGGATAGCCGAAGACGTGCTCGACGCCCTCCTCCTGGAGACAGCGAACGACAATTTCTGCACCGGTGAGTTCCATGAAAGACTGCCTTTCAAGATCCAGGGAGCCCGCCCGCCGGCGCCAACGCGCAGCCTCTCGGCTCGCATCGACGCAGACCTTGGCACGGGACCTGCGAGGTTGATTGGTCGCCCGGCTCCCGCCTTGTGGGCGGGATCGGCGCTTTGGGATGCCCGAGCACCTCTCGGTCATGACGGCACGGGGCTTCCAATTGAAGACCCGACCGAAAATGCCCCGGGGCGCTTACGGGAACCGGAGACTATACGGTCCGGCTTGCTTTCGGTCAAGAAACGCCCTCGGACGGCGCCCTGCCGCTCAGGCACGCACCAGCGCCGACCGGCGAACGACGGCTCGTCTGATAGCATCCGGCGCTTCCGCCCCAGCGTACCGGATCGCCCACGTCCCCATGGCCACACGGCAGGAGCTGTCGGATTTCCTGGCCGGTGTCGAACGCCGCGCATTCAAGCAGGCCGTCTACGCGGTGCGCGACGAGGAAGCCGCTCTCGACGTCGTCCAGGACGCGATGCTGCGAATCGCCGAACGCTACGGCGACCGCCCGGCCACCGAACTGCCGATGCTGTTCCAGCGCATCCTGCAGAACCTG
>JBILUW010000120.1:0-11170 GCA_044370795.1 Burkholderiaceae bacterium | reverse complement strand
TGTTGATGCGCCAGATGCTGAAGGCGACGGCGGCGGGCACGAAGGCCACGACCATCGTCACCACATCGAGCGTATTGCGGTCGAGTTGATGAAGCATCGCACACGAATTGCTGAGGTCAACGACCACGCTAACGCGCCCGGATGCCCGCGCGCCCAGACAGCCGACATACGCGCCCTGCCGGGCGCCAGCCGGCCGCTTGATCCTCCGCAAGCCGGCCGCCCGGGGGCGCGCCGAGAATGCGCCCTGGATTGCGCGCCGCGCCGGCCCCCGGCCCGCGGGCGCTGCCGACCACGACGGGACGGGGCAATTGACCAATCGGGAAGTTCTAGTGCTGGATGCGGCGGGATCCGTCGCCGGGACCCTCGCCGCGCATGCGGGCGGCGAGCGGATGATCTTCAGACATGCGCGCTCGATCGAGCAGGCTCGCCGGCTCACCGAAGGCAACCGGCTCGACGCCGCGGTGGCGGTCCTGGATGGCCACTCGGCGCTGCCCGAGGACGAGGTCGAGGCGCTGACCGCGACGCCATGCGCCGCCGACTGGATAGCCATCGTCGATCCGAAGCGTCTGGCGGCGCCGTCGTTTCAGGCGTTCCTGCTGCGCAGCTTCCACGACCACCACACGCTGCCGGTCGACATGCCGCGGCTGTCGACGGCGCTGGGTCACGCCTGCGGGCGAGCCGCCTTGCGCCGCGCGCAGCAGGCGCAACCGCCCGACGAGGCGAACCCGGCGCGACGATTCGGGATCTCCGGCGACAGCCCGGCGATGGCCACGCTCTTCCACCGCCTGGCCAAGGTGGTCGACTCCGACGCCCCGGTGCTGATCGGCGGCGAGACCGGCACCGGCAAGGAACTGGTCGCGCACGCGATCCACCGGCTGTCGCGACGCGGCGGCGGACCGATGGTCGCGGTCAATTGCGGCGCGATCCCGCCGACGCTGATCCAGTCCGAACTGTTCGGCCACGAAAAGAGCGCATTCACGGGCGCCACGCAGCGCAAGATCGGCCGGATCGAGGCGGCCAGCGGCGGCGTGCTCTTCCTCGACGAGATCGGCGACCTCCCGCTCGACATGCAGGCCAGCCTGCTGCGCGTGCTGCAGGAGCGCACGATCTCGCGCGTGGGCTCGACGCAGTCGATACCGGTCGATTTCAGGGTCATCGCGGCCACGCACGTCGACCTCGAGGCGGCAGTGCGCGGTGGCACCTTCCGCGAGGATCTCTACTTCCGGCTGGCGGTGCTTCGCCTGGTGGTACCGCCGCTGCGCGAGCGCGGCGACGACGTCCTTGGTCTGGCTGAGATCTTCCTGCAGCGCTTCGCCGCGCAGCACACGGGAAGCCGGCCCCGTGGCTACGCCCCGGACGCCCGCCGAGCATTGCTGGCCCACGACTGGCCGGGCAACGTGCGCGAGCTGATCAACCGGGTGCAGGGTGCCGTCGTCATGGGCGAGCACCGGCTGGTGAGCGCCGCCGACCTCGGTCTGGCGGCGCCCGGCGCCAGCCGCCCGGGACTGACGCTGGACGACGCGCGGGCGCGCTTCGAACGCGAGTTGCTCGCGACCAGCCTGCGGGCCAACGGCAACAAGGTTTCGCAGACCGCGCGCCAGCTCGGCGTGTCGCGGGTCACGCTGTACCGCCTGATCCACAAGCTGAACCTGCGGGCCGAGCACTGAATGCGTCCGGCGGAAAAAGTTGTATCGACAACGATATCGACGATGCCTCCGATGAAACACAAACGGGCCGCAGCAAGCAGGGCGCAGAACGACTTCTCCATGTTTATCAGCAGCTTGCGTCGCTGGCACGAACCCTGCTGAAACCCTTCGCCCGATGGCCAGGCCCGCGAAGGCGGACAACCAGGCCGCGGGGTCCCTATGTTCTCCACGGAGTCCAAACATGGCATTCGATCAAACCTACGTCCTATCCAGCAGCAACAACATCTGGAAGGACACCATCGCCGGCAACAACTCGCAGGTCTTCGGCGAAGGCGGCAACGACTCGCTGTACGGTCGCGACGGTGACGACGAGCTCAACGGTGACGACGGCGCCGATCGCCTGTTCGGCGAAATCGGCAACGACACGCTGAACGGCGGCGACGGCTCCGACAGCGCCAGCGGTGGCGTCGGCGACGACGAACTCAACGGCGGCGACGGCAACGACACGCTGCTCGGCGACGCCGGCGACGACCTCCTCAACGGAGAGGACGGCAACGACAGCATGAACGGCGGCGACGGTGCCGACACGCTGAACGGCGGCGAAGGCAACGACACGCTGCTCGGCGGCAACGGAACCGACCTGATGGCTGGCGACGCCGGTGACGACAGGCTGAGCGGCGGCAACGACAACGACACCCTCACCGGCGGCGCGGGCAACGACGTGCTCAACGGCGATGCCGGCGATGACCAGGTGTCGGGCGGCGAAGGCAACGACACGCTGAGCGGTGGTACCGGCAACGACATGCTCGCCGGCAACTCGGGCAACGACGCGATCTCCGGGGGCACCGGCGACGACACCGCCAACGGCGGCACCGGCGACGACACCATCCTCGGCGAAGACGGCAACGACTCGATCGACGGCTACGAAGGTGCCGACAGCATCGACGGCGGCATCGGCAACGACACGATCATGGGCGGTGACGGCAACGACTCCACCTACGGCGGCTCCGGCGACGACGAGCAGGACGGCGGCAAGGGCAACGACCTGGTGATCGACAACGGCGGCAACGACACGCTGTCGGGCGGCTCCGGCAACGACACCGTGCGCGGCGGCGACGACAGCGACGAGGTCAACGGCGACGACGGCGACGACAGCCTGTTCGGTGAGAACGGCAACGACGCGATCTACGGTGGCACCGGCAACGACTCGATGGACGGCGGCGCCGGCAACGACGAGATGAGCGGCGAGGACGGCGACGACACCATGCTCGGCGGCGAGGGTGCCGACGTCATGGACGGCGGCGACAACGACGACTCGATGCTCGGCGGCGGCGGCAACGATCAGATGACCGGCGCGCTCGGTGACGACACGCTGAACGGTGGGACGGGCAACGACGCACTGAACGGCGACGAGGGCAACGACTCGATGCTGGGTGCGGCAGGCCTTGACACCCTGGTCGGCGGCACCGGTGACGACACGCTGCGCGGTGGCGCCCAGGATGACGTGCTCGAGGGCGAAGAACAGCAGGACTCGCTGTTCGGCGATGCTGGCAAGGACACGCTGCGCGGTGGCGACGGCAACGACGTCCTGAACGGCGGAACCGACAACGACACGCTGGTCGGCGGCGAACAGGACGACACGATGACCGGCGGGGCCGGCGCCGACAGGTTCTACTTCGACGTCTCGCTCGGCGCAGGACCCAACGGCACGACCGACTGGAGCTACATGGACAGCCTGCCGCTGACCAGCACCGACTACATCCTCGATCCCGAGCTGATCGACATCCTGCACTTCAACGTCGACAACGCGGCCATCACCTCCGCGGCGCTGCTCGACCCGTTCGTGAAGGTCGTCGACAACGGCACGGACGTCACGATCTGGTTCGACCGCGACGGCGACGAGAGCTGGACCGGCGACGCCGAGGATTCGATCGTGCTGCGCGGCATGGGCATCGCCCCGGGGGCGTCCGGCATCGATTCGCTGGTCGAACTCAAGGGCTCGATCAACATCGAGGTTCATTACATGCCCTGACCCAGGCATGACTGAGCAAGGCGGCCTCGCGGCCGCCTTCCTGCCGGGGCTCTCGCCCCGGCTGCGCGGCGGGTGCGGACCGGCGACGGTCTGTCCCGCCTGCGCTCGCTGCGGCCAGCCGCGGGTCGGCTGGCCATTCGTTCACTTCTCCCTTGGGCCGCGATGACCGACCATCCCCTGCATCCGATCCTCGCCCGCCACCGTTCGGCATTCGTCGCCACCGGGCTGTTCAGCCTGGTCGTCAATGTCCTGGTGCTGACGGTTCCGCTCTACATGCTCGGCGTGTTCTCGAACGTGCTGACGAGCCGCAGCGCCGACACGCTGCTGGTCCTGAGCGTGGGTGCCGCGATAGCCCTGCTGGTGCAGGGCGTGATCGACGTGATCCGCGCCCGGCTGCTCGCGCGCACCGCCATCGCGCTCGACGCGCAGCTGACCCCCACGGTGATGGCCGCCACGCTGCGACAGGCCACATCGACCAGCCATCGCAGCGCTCAGCCGCTGCGCGATGCCGCCGAGCTGCGCGGCTTTCTGACTGGTCCGTCGGTCTTCACGTTCTTCGACGTGCCCTTCGCGCCGCTGTACCTGCTCGCCGTCTTCCTGCTGCACCCGCTGCTGGGCATCGTGACGCTCGCGGGCGGCGTGGCGCTGGTGGTCATCGCGCTGCTCAACGAGCGGCTGACGCGCCGGCCTATCGACGACGCGCTGCAGGCCAGCCGCCGCGCGCAGGCCCAGGCCGACGAATTCGCGCGGCACGCGGACGCGATAGCCGCGATGGGCATGGTCGGGGCCGCCACCGAGCGCTGGCGCGCCGGCAACGGCCAGGCGCTGCTGCGGCTGGCGCATGGCGCGGAGAGCGCCGCGACCATGCGCACGCTGGCGCGCATGGTGCGAACCCTGCTGCAGATCGTCATCTACGGCGTCGGCGCCTGGCTCTACCTCGACAACCGGCTGATGGTCGGCGCGATCGTCGCGTCGTCGCTGCTCAGCGCCCGCGCGCTGGCTCCGCTCGAAAGCATGATCGCCTCATGGCGGGCCACGCGCGGCGCCTGGCAGGCCTACCGTCGGATCGGCGCGCTGATCGCGCAGGACGCCGCGCGCGCCGGCTCCTCGCCGACCCGCATGGGAACACCCAGCGGACGGATCGAGGTCGACCAGCTCGTGATCCCCGCGCCCGAGGGCAACCGCATGCTGCTGCGCGGCGTGTCGTTCGCGCTCGAACCCGGCGAATTCCTCGGCATCGTCGGCCCGAGCGGCGCCGGCAAGAGCACGCTGGCCCGCACGCTGGTCGGCCTGCACGAGCCACGCGCGGGCAAGGTGCGCCTGGACGGATTCGAGCTTGCCGCCTGGGATCGGGATGAGCTGGGCCATAGCGTCGGTTATCTGCCGCAGGACGTGCAGCTGCTGCGCGGCACGGTGCACGAGAACATCGCCCGCCTGCGATCGGGCGACAGCCAGGCGATGGTCGCCGCGGCCGGGCTGGCCGGGCTGCGGGAGGTGGTCGCCTCCCTGCCACGCGGCTTCGACACCCCGATCGGCGAAGGTGGCGCTCACCTGTCGGCCGGCCAGCGCCAGCAGATCGGGCTGGCCCGGGCGCTGTACGGCACGCCCAGGCTGGTCGTGCTCGACGAACCCGACGCCCACCTCGACGGCGCAGGCGAGGCCGCGCTTGCGCGCGCCCTCGAGATCGTGCGCAAGGCCGGCGCCACCCTGGTCGTCATAACCCACCGGCCCAGCCTGCTGCGTCATGCCGACAAGCTGCTGCTGCTGCGCAACGGCGCGGTCGAGCGCTTCGGACCGGCGGCCCAGATCATCCGCAGCCTGGGTCCGATCGCACCGGCACGCCCGAGCACCGCGGCGGCGAGCGTGATGCCCGCCCCCACACCCCGCCTGCAGACCGCCCAGGGAGACGCACGATGAACCTTCCCACCAACGAGCAAGCCAGGGTGCCGCAAGTGCTGCCCGCCGACATCGATGCCGCCATCGCCGGGCGCGAGGTGCGGCTGTCGCGCTGGGGCATGGGCGTGGTGATCGTCGGCGTGGGCGCGCTGGCGGCATGGGCGGCCCTTGCCCCCATGAAATCGGCAACGGTAGCCACCGGGGTGGTCAAGGTGGCCGGCGAACGCAAGACGGTGCAGCACCTCGAGGGCGGCATCGTGCGCGAGATCCTGGTGCGCGAGGACCAGCGCGTGGACGCAGGCGACCCGCTGGTGGTGCTCGACGACATCGCCGCCCGGACCCGGCAGAGCCTGCTCCAGGGCGAGCGCGACGCGCTTCAGGCCGAGCTAGCCCGCCTCGACGCCGAACGCGACGGCCGGGCGAGCGCGGCGTTTCCGGCCGAGCTGCTCGCACGCCGCGACGACCCCAGGATTGCGCGGCTGCTCGACGGCGAAGCCCAGCTTCTGACCAGCCGCCAGACCGCCCTGCGCGGCCAGCTCGACGTGCTCGCGCAGCGTCAGCAGCAGGCGCGCGAGAAGATCGCCGGACGGGAAGCCGAAGCCAACGCCACGCGCACCAAGCTCGGCTACATCACCGAGGAGTTGCGCGGCGCCGAGTCGCTGCTGGAGGTGGGCATCTACCTGAAGACCCGGTACTACGCCCTCAAGCGCGCTGAAGCCGATCTGCATTCGGACCTCGGCCGTCTGAGCGCCGACATCGCCGAAACCCGGGCGGCGATAGGCGAGACCGAGCTGCGCATGATCGACCTGCGCAATCAGCAGCGGCGCGAGGCGGGCGATCGCATCCAGGACCTGCGGGCCCGACTGCGTGAAGTGACCGAACGGCTGGCCGCCGCCGACGACGCGCTGAGCCGCACGCGTGTCATCGCCCCGCAGCCGGGCACCGTGATCGGGCTGCGGGTGCATACCCGCGGCGGCGTGATCCAGCCGGGCGCGGCCATCCTCGACATCGTGCCCCGCGACGAACGACTGGTCGTCGAGGCGCGGATCCGTCCCGAGGACATCGACCGGGTGCATCGGGGCATGGCCGCGGAAGTGCGATTCACCGCGTTCAACCAGCGCACGACACCAGTGTTTCCCGCCGAGGTCCTGCGGGTGTCGGCCGACCGCTTTACCGACTCGGCCCAGGGGCAGGCCTTCTACGTCGCGCAGATCGGCCTCGATGCGCAGGCCGGCGCCCGGCTGGCACTGCAGCCCGGCATGCCGGCCGAGGTCTACATCGTCACAGGCGAACGCACGGTGCTGAGCTATCTGGTGCGGCCGATCCGCGAACAGATCCGCCGGGCGATGCTCGAGCCCTGACCGCAGCCGGCGCGCCGCGCGAGGCGGCGCGCGCCGCAACGCTCAGGCGCGCGGCTCGCGGCGCCGGCGCAGGCAGGCGAGCGCGGCCAGGGCGATGCCAGCCAGCGCCACAGGCGAGGCCGCGGGCACCACCGAGAGGTTGTCGATCCCGGCGGCCGAGTCGCCGTTGTTCGAATACTCGGTGAGGCTGAAAACCAGCGACAGCGGTTGCGCGCTCGCCAGGCTGAACACGGCATCGCCCGACCACGTTCCCCGCCGGGACGATTCGTTGCGCAGCACATCATCGAACCGCAGCAGTTCCAGCAGGAACCCGTTGCCATCGGTGAGGCTCACGACGAAGTCATCCGGATTGCGGATCTGCGTCGTGCCCGGCGCAAGACTGGTGTCGAAGGCGAAATCGAAGCCGATGCCCAGGCTGTGCCTGCCGGCCGCGAAGGTGCCCAGGGCAAAGCGCGCGGTGCTGATCTGCGAGCTCGCGTTGCCGACGGGGCCGGAAGGCGTCCCGTTGCCGATGCCGCCGTTGAAGTCGCCGATCACCAGGAACCGGCCGCCGCTGCCGAAGAAGCCGTCGAAGCCGGCGGTGGTGGCGGTGTTGATGGTGTCGCCCGCCGGACGGATCTGCACCGGCTGCACGCTGCCCGAGACCGGCCCGGTGACGCTGAAGTTCACGACCCCGCTGTCGAAGTCGTCGGCGAGCACGGGGCCGGCGCGGGCTGGCGCGGCCGCCGTGACGAAGGCAATCGCGCAGGCGAGCGCGCAGACTCGGCGTGGCGCCGCGCAAGGATGGAATCGCATCGCAGGCTCCCCAAAAGGACACTGAAGAGCCCAGTTATCGCGGATGCGCCGCGCCGCCGTTTGATGCAGGTCAAGCGCCGTGCGAGCCAGACCCCGTCGGCTGGGTGCTCGCTGATCGCCCGCAAGCGGAGCGCCGGCGCTATGCTCGCAGGACGCGGCGCCGCATCCGCCGGACCCCGATCAGGGCGCCCCACGGCGCCACGACGGCCGTCGAGCCGTGCCGACGACGAGGAGAGCCCGATCATGCCTGAACTCGATGGTGTCGAACTGCCGCTGCTGCCCACCCAGGGGGTGGGATCCCATGCTTCGCCCTCGTGGCTGTTCAGCGCGCGCCGCGCGCTGCGCGCCGGCGAGGCCGGTCCGGCCGACATGGAGGAGGCGCTCGAGGACGCGGTACGCATCGCGGTGGCCGACCAGCACGAGGCCGGCCTCGACGTCCTCACCGATGGCGAGATGGCACGCCAGCGCTTTCTCTGGAACATCGTCGAGCGGCTGCACGGCCTGCGGGTGGTGCCGGCACGGCGCAAGCTCGGCGTGATGAGCTACGACAGCGCGCCGCACTTCGAAACCATCGAGCGGGTGACCGCGCCGCCCGACGGCCTGGGTCTGGTACCCGAGTGGCGCTTCCTGCGCTCGATCACCGCGCAGCCCGCCAAGATCTGCTGCCCGGGGCCACTGACCCTGGCGCTGCCCATCGTCGCCGCCGGCGGCTACGCGCCGGGCGACGATCTCGCGCTGCTCCACGACCTGGCCGACATCGTCAACGCCGAGCTGCGGCGCCTGGTCGCCGCGGGGGCCACCTTCATCCAGATCGACGAGCCCTCGGCGGCGGGCGGCACGCGCGACGTGCCGGTCGCCGAGACCGTCAAGCTCTTCAACCGCACGGTGCAGGGTGTCGATGCCAAGATCGCGCTGCACATCTGTTTCGGCAACAACCAGGGCCGCCCCGGCATGAAGCGCAGCTACCGGCCGCTGTTTCCGGCCATGCTCGATGCGCGCGCCGACCAGTTCGCGCTCGAGTTCGCCAACCGCGAAATGGCCGAGGTCGGCCTGTGGCAGGAGATCGCCACCGAGCGTGAGCTCGCCGCCGGCGTGGTCGACGTGAAGTCGATGTACGTCGAGAACGCGCACGACGTGGCCGAGCGCATCCGCCTGGTGCTTCGGCACTGCGCGCCGCAGCGGCTCTGGCTGACCTGCGACTGCGGCTTCTCGGCAAGCTCGCGCCCGATCGCGCGCGCCAAGCTGAAGGCGCTGGTCGAGGGCGCGGCGATCGTGCGCCGCGAGCTCACCGGCTGAGCGACCGACCGCGCGGGCGAGCCCTCACCGGGCGGCGCGCCCGCTCACCGGGCGAGGTCAGTACGGGACGGCGGCGCCCTGACGGGTGGCCGATCCCTTCATGTCGTTGACGGCGCCGCGCGCGGCCTGGGCGAGCAGCGCGTTGTCGGCGGCGATGGTCACCAGCTGGAACCCCCACGCGATCGCCTGCTTCGCGTAGGCGGTGGTGCCGCAGTGGATGCCGGCGTGCACGCCGTGGCGGCGCGCGCAGTCGGCGATGCGCCGGATCGCATCGACGATGGGCTGATCGGTCTGGTCGAGCTTGGGCACGCCGCCGAGCGACAGCGCGAGGTCCGACGGCCCCACATAGATGCCGTCGAGCCCGGGCGTGCTCATGATCTCGTCGAGATTGTCCATCGCCTTGCGGGTCTCGATCATCGCGATCGCGAGCAGGTTGTCGTTGGCCTGGGTCGCGTAATCGCTGCCTGCGTACCAGATCGCGCGGGTGGGCCCGAAGCTGCGAAAGCCCTTGGGCGCATAGCGGATGGCACCGACCAGCGCCTCGCACTCGGCGCGCGAGTTGATCATCGGGCAGATGATCCCGTAGGCGCCGGCGTCGAGCAGCTTCATGATGATGCCGGGCTCGTTCCAGGGCACCCGCGCCAGCGGCACCGTCGCCGTGGTGCTGATCGCCTGCAGCATCGGCACCGCGGCCTGGTAATCGACCAGGCCATGCTGAAGATCGCAGGTCAGCGAGTCCCAGCCAGCCTGCGCCATGTTCTCGGCCGACACCGAGCTCGGGATGCCCAGCCAGCCGTTGACGACGGCGCCGCCGCTCTTCCAGATGGTCTTGACGGTGTTCTCGCGCATGGCTCGGGCTCGCTCGACGGGTAACGAAGGCCCGCAGTCTCGGCGCCCCACGCGCCCGCTGCCAAGCAGCGGCCGCGGCTTTCCGGAATCGGGCCTGCCGGCCGGCTCAGCCGATGACCGCGACCGCCTTCACGAGAGCCCACACCGGCACGCCGGGCGCAAGGCCCAGCGCATCGACGGCGCGGCGCGTCAGCCGCGCGAGCAGCGCAGTGGGGCCGCAACGCAGCCGCAGCAGGGCCTGCGAGGAGTCGGGACCGTCGGCAATCGCCTCGACGACGGCCGCAAGGTGGTTCTGCACACTGGTTCGGGCAGGCGCATCGAGCTGCACGCTCACGTCGCGCGCGAGCACGCGCAGCCGCACCCGCGCGCCGACGGCCTGACCGGCGTCGCGCACCCAGAACGAGCCGCCGTCGAACTCGGCGCGCGCGAGGTGCCAGCGCGGATCGCGCTCGACCAGCCGCGCGTGCACCAGCGTGCCGGCGTCGTCGCCCGCGACCACGGGCGCGTCGATTGCGGCGAACACCTCGGCTGCGGGGCCGTCGGCGCGCACCCGGCCGGTATCGAGGGCAACCATTCGATCGGCGAGCCGGGCGGCCTCGTCGGCCGAGTGGGTCACGTAGAGCATCGGCAGACTGAGCTCGTCGCGCATGCGCTCGAGCCAGGGCAGGATCTCGTGGCGGCGTGCCGCATCGAGCGCGGCCAGCGGCTCATCGAGCAGCAGCAACCGCGGGCGGGTGGCCAGCGCCCGGGCGATCGCCACCCGCTGCCGCTCGCCGCCCGACAGTCCGTCGACGCCGCGTCCGAGCAGATGGCCGATGCCCAGCAATTCGATCGCGGCCTGCAGCGCCGCCGGGCCGTCGCCCGCCACCATGTCGGCCGGCCCGGCACCAGGCGCCACCGCACCCGCGCGACGCAGACCGTAGGCGAGATTGCCGCGGACATCGAGGTGCTCGAACAGGCTGGCCTCCTGGAACACGTAACCCAGGCTCCGACGCCAGACCGGCAGGCGCACGCCCGCGGCGCTGTCCAGCCAGGTCTGACCGGCGACCCGGACCTCGCCGCTCGCCCGCGGCTCGAGCCCGGCGACCGCGCGCAGCAGCGTGGTCTTGCCCGAGCCCGACGGGCCGAAGAGCACGGTGATGCCGCTGCCCGGCAGCTCGAGGTCGATGTCCAGGGTGAACGTCGGCCGCGCCAGCGCGACCCGGATGCGCAGCGGCCCGGTCACGACAACAGGCCCGGGCTGCGCCGCTTCATCAGCGCCAGGCCCAGCAGGACTGCGAACGAGAACAGCAGCA
>JBILUW010000369.1:0-3004 GCA_044370795.1 Burkholderiaceae bacterium | reverse complement strand
CGGCGCCGAGGTGACGCTCACCGCGCAGGGCGCAGGCCCGGGCTTTGCCGTGCATCTGGTGGATATCGAGCTCGACCCCGAAACCGGCCGCAGCACGGTGGTGCGCTACACCGCCGCGCAGGATGTGGGCCGCGCGATCCATCCCTCGTATGTGGAGGGCCAGATCCAGGGCGGGGTGGCGCAGGGCGTGGGCTGGGCGCTGAACGAGGCCTACCGCTACGACGCCCGCGGCGCGCTCGAGAACCCGGGCTTCCTGGACTACCGGATGCCGGTGGCAAGCGACCTGCCGATGATCGACACCCTGCTCATCGAGGCCGCGCCCAACGCGCGCCATCCGTATGGCGCCAAGGGCGTGGGCGAGGCGCCCATCGTGCCGCCGCTGCCGGCGGTGGCGTGCGCGCTCAGCCACGTGGTGGGCAAGCGCCTGACCGACCTGCCGCTGTCGCCGCCGGCGCTGCTCGAGGCGCTCGACGCCGCGGGCTGAGGCCATGGCCTGGGTGAGTTCGGTCGACCAGCGGGTGCGTGAACTCGCCGGTGGGCTGGAGCGCTTCGAGGTGCCGGCCGGCACGGTGCGCGCGCTGCTGACCGCGCTCGAGGCGCGCCACCCGGGGCTGGGCGAGCACGTGCGCGAGTCGATGGCGATCGCGATCGACGGCGAGATCCACCAGGATGCGCTCGGCGAGCCGCTCGCGGCCGATGCCGAGGTGGTGCTGATACCGCGCATCGGCGGCGGCTGAGGGCCGCGAGACCGGCAGGCCGCGGCCTGGCCGAGCGGGCGGGCGGCGCCGCATGACGAAGCGCAAGGAGGGGCCGTGGCCGAAGACATCATCGATGTGCTGATCGTGGGTTCGGGCGCCTCGGGCGCGGCGGTGGCCTGGAGCCTGGCCGAGACCGGCATGCGCATCGTGTGCCTGGAGCAGGGCGACTGGATGAACCCGGCCGACTATCCGACCACGCGCATGTCGTGGGAGGCCGAGGCCCACGGCGCCTACTCCACCAGCCCCAACATCCGGCGGCGCGAGACCGACTATCCGATCGTCGAGCACGAGTCGCCGATCTCGATCGTGAACTTCAACGGCGTGGGCGGCAGCACGGTGCTCTACTCGGCGCACTGGCCGCGCTTTCATCCATCGGACTTCCGCGTGCGCAGCCTCGATGGCGTGGCCGACGACTGGCCGATCGACTACGCCATGCTCGAGCCGTACTTCGAACTCAACGACCGCATGATCGGCGTGGCCGGGCTGGCCGGCGACACCGGCTCGCCGCCTCGGCGCCCGCCGATGCCGCCGGTGCCGCTGGGCCGCATGGGCGAGGCGATGGCGCGCGGCTTCAACCGGCTGGGCTGGCACTGGTGGCCGTCGGACAGCGCGATTGCCACCGTGCCCTACGAGGGGCGCGAGGCCTGCGGCAACCTGGGGCCCTGCCACTCGGGCTGCGCGCGTGGCGCCAAGAGCAGCGCCGATGTCACGTACTGGCCGGTGGCGCGCCGCGCGGGGGTGGAGCTGCGCACCCGGGCGCGGGTGCGCGAGGTGCTGGTCGATGAGAACGACATGGCCACCGGCGTGGTCTACCTCGATCCCGAGGGCCGCGAGCACCGGGTGCGCGCGCATGTGGTGGTGCTGGCGTGCAATGGCATCGGCACGCCGCGCCTGCTGCTCAATTCGACGTCGGCGCGGTTTCCGAACGGGCTTGCGAACCGCTCGGGGCTGGTCGGTCGCAACCTGATGCTGCACCCCTGGGGCCTGGTGCAGGGCGTGTTCGACGAGCCGCTCGATTCGCGCTACGGGCCTTCCGGCTGCTGCATCCTGAGCAAGGAGTTCTACGAGACCGACACCGCGCGCGGTTTCGTGCGCGGCTACAACCTGCAGATCACGCGCGGCGCGGGGCCGGTGAATCTCGCTCGCCAGGGCCTTGCGCGCGGCCAGATTCCGTGGGGGCCGGGGCACCACGAGGCCTTTGCGCGGCGCTACGGGCAGGTGGTCAACATCGGCATCTGCATCGAGGACCTGCCCGAGGAACACAACACCGTCACGCTCGACCCGGAGGTGACCGACAGCAGCGGCATTCCGGCCCCGCGCATCCGCTACACGATGAGCGCAAACAGCCGCCGGATGCTCGAGCATGCGTTCGCGCGCGGCAGCGAGGTCATGCGGGCGGCCGGCGGCACCGACATCTACACCGAGGGCCCGATCCGCTACGCCGGCTGGCACCTGCTCGGGACCGCGCGCATGGGCACCGATCCCGAGCGCTCGGTGGTCAACCCCTGGGGCCGCAGCCATGACGTGAAGAACCTCTTCATCATCGACGGCAGCGTCTTCGTGACCTCGGGCGGCGTGAATCCCACCTCGACCATCCAGGCGGTGGCGCTCTACATCGCCGACCAGATGAAGCAGCGCCTGGCCAACCTCTTCGACGACTGATCATGCGCGACGATCCATCCGCCCAGGCGACCTCGGCTGCGACCACCGGTGACGGCGGCTTGCCGCTCGGCGACGCCCGGCGCGCTGCGCTCGACGCGCTGCTCGACCTGATCGTGCCGCCGCTGCCGGCGCGCGGCCTGCCGGGCGCCTCGCAGGTGGGCGTGCAGGCGCGGCTCGCCGGCCCGGCGCGGGCGCTGCTGCCCCCGGTGCTCGCCGGGCTCGATGCGCTCGACGCGGCGGCCCGCGCCGCGCACGGCCGCGGATTCCTCGAGATCGACGATGCCCAGCGGCTGGCGCTCGCCAACGCGCTGCGCGCCCGCGATCCGGGTTTTCTGGCCGAGTTCGCCCTCGAGACCGTCACCTGCTACTACCAGGACCCGCGCGTGCTCGAGGCGATCGGCGTGGAGCCGCGCCCGCCCGCGCCGCAGGGCTACCAGGTCGTCGCGGGCGACCTGGACCTGCTCGCGCCGGTGCGCCGGCGCGGGCCGATCTGGCGCAGGGCCTAGGCTGGAGGTCGGTGTTTCATGGTCTGGCGACGTGCTACCATTGTGCTTACGTAATACCAGACGATGGTGACAGCATGG
>JBILUW010000119.1:0-11185 GCA_044370795.1 Burkholderiaceae bacterium | reverse complement strand
GCTGGCTCGTTCGCTACATGCACTCCACCGGCGCCTCGGCGTTCTTCGTCGTGGTCTACCTGCACATGTTCCGCGGCCTGCTCTACGGCTCGTACCGCAAGCCGCGCGAACTGGTCTGGATCTTCGGCTGCGCCATCTTCCTGTGCCTGATGGCCGAGGCCTTCATGGGCTACCTGCTGCCCTGGGGTCAGATGTCGTACTGGGGCGCCCAGGTCATCGTGAACCTGTTCGCGGCCATCCCCTTCATCGGCCCCGACCTCTCCGTCTGGATCCGGGGCGACTACGTCGTCAGCGACGCCACCCTGAATCGCTTCTTCTCGTTCCACGTGATCGCGGTGCCGCTGGTGCTGCTGGGCCTCGTCGCGGCGCACATCGTCGCGCTGCACGAGGTCGGCTCCAACAACCCCGACGGCGTCGACATCAAGGCCCGCAAGGACGCCACCGGCAAGCCGCTCGACGGCATCCCCTTCCACCCCTACTACACGGTCCACGACATCCTCGGCGTGTCGGTGTTTCTTATCCTTTTCTCGGCGGTGGTGTTCTTCTCGCCGGAGCTCGGCGGCTACTTCCTCAACTTCATCCCGGCCGATCCCCTCAAGACCCCGCCGCATATCGCGCCGGTTTGGTACTTCACGCCGTTCTACTCGATCCTGCGAGCGACCACCGACGAGTTCCTGATGTACTGGCTGACGCCGTTCCTCATCCTGTACTCGCTGCTCGTGATCGCCAGCGCCCGGCGCGCGATCTTCAAGCTGATCGCCCCGGCGGTCAGCCTGGTGCTGATCGCGGGTTTCTTCGCGGCCGACGCCAAGTTCTGGGGCGTGGTGGCGATGGGGGTTTCGGTCCTGATCTTCTTCGCGATGCCCTGGCTCGACAACAGCCCGGTACGCTCGATCCGCTACCGGCCCGGCTGGCACAAGTGGGTCTACGGAACGTTCGTCGTGGTCTTCATCGTCCTCGGGTACTTCGGCGTGCTCGCGCCGTCGGCGATCGGCCAGCTCGTCTCCATGATCGGAACGCTGCTCTACTTCGGTTTCTTCCTGCTGATGCCCTGGTGGAGCGCCATGGGCGAGTTCAAGGCGGTGCCCGACCGGGTCACCTTCGAGGCCCACTGAGTCCCGGACGCCGATCATGAAAACCTTACGCTCGTTTCTGCTGGCGCTGCCGCTGGCGCTGGGGCTGTCGCTGGCCCAGGCCGCAGGCTCCGGTTTCCCCCTCGACCGCTTTCCGACCAGCAAGCTGACCGACATGCCGGCGCTGCAGAATGGCGCCAAGCTGTTCGTCAACTACTGCCTGAACTGCCATGGCGCATCGTCGATGCGCTACAACCGGTTGCAGGACATCGGCATCGCCGAAGACCAGATCCGCAAGCACCTGCTGTTCACCACCGACAAGGTCGGCGAACAGATGAAGGTGGCGCTCTCGCCCGCCGATGCCAAGGAGTGGTTCGGTGCGCTGCCGCCCGACCTCTCCGTCATCACGCGGGCGCGCGCCTCGCACGACGGCTCCGGTTCCGACTGGCTCTACACCTACCTGCGCGCCTACTACCGCGATGCCACGCGGGCCACTGGCTGGAACAACGCGCTCTTCGAGAATGTCGGCATGCCCCACGTGCTCTGGGAGTTGCAGGGCGCCCGCGGCGTGACCATCGAGGAGGTCAAGTCGGTCAAGGACGAGAAGACCGGCGCGGTCGCCGGGTTCCAGAAGATCACGGTCGCCTTCGACGCTTCCGGCGCGCGCTCCGAGAAGGCCGAGAAGCTCGAAGGCAAATTCCACCAAGAGCAGCGCAAGATCGCGCTTGGCGCGGCGCAGGGCGGTACGCTGCCGCAGGCGCGGTACGACGATGCGATCGCCGACCTCGTCGCCTACGTGACCTTCATGTCCGACCCGTCGGCACGCGCGCGTACCCAGCTCGGCGTGTGGGTTCTGCTGTTCCTCTCCGTCTTCTCCGTGTTCGCCTGGTGGCTGAACCGCGAATACTGGAAGGACATCAAGTAACCCTCTGCCGCACACGCTCGGGGTGAGCCGGCGCACGGCTCACCCTGATTTTTTTTAAGCTTCGCCACCCTGGGAGCCGTCCACCATGATGGTCCTGTACTCGGGCACCACCTGCCCGTTCAGCCAGCGCTGCCGCTTCGTGCTGTTCGAGAAAGGCATGGACTTCGAGATCCGCGATGTCGATCTCTACAACAAGCCCGAGGACATCTCGATCATGAATCCGTACGGCCAGGTGCCCATCCTGGTCGAGCGCGACCTGATCCTGTACGAGTCGAACATCATCAACGAGTACATCGACGAGCGCTTTCCGCATCCCCAGCTGATGCCCGCCGACCCCGTGATGCGGGCCCGTGCCCGGCTGTTCCTGTTCAACTTCGAGCGCGAGCTCTTCGTGCACGTCCAGCAGCTCGAGCGGCGCGACCACCACAAGGATGCCGGCAAGCAGATGGATAGGGCGCGCCAGCAGATCCGCGATCGCCTCACCCAGCTCACGCCGATCTTCATCAAGAACAAGTTCATCCTCGGCGAGGACTTCTCGATGCTCGACGTCGCGCTCGCCCCGCTGCTCTGGCGCCTCGATCACTACGGCATCGAAATGCCCAAGACCACCGCGCCGCTGCTGCGCTATGCTGAGCGCATCTTCTCGCGGCCGGCGTACATCGAGGCGCTGACCCCCTCCGAGAAGGTCATGCGGCGCTGAGCCCCGCGGGTACCAGGATGGCAGTGTGAGCGACCAGCCTTCGACCAAGCCCTACCTGATCCGCGCCATCTACGAATGGTGCGCTGACAACGGGTATCGGCCCTACATCGCCGTCGCGGTCGATGAGACTACCGTGGTTCCCATGGAGTTCGTGCGCGGCGGCGAGATCGTTCTGAACGTCTCGACCGAAGCCACTCACCACCTCGTGATCGGGAACCAGCGCATCGAGTTCGAGGCCCGCTTCAACCGCGTCGCCCGCCAGGTGTCGGTGCCTGTAGCCAACGTCACGGCCATCTACGCCGCCGAGAACGGCCACGGCATGGCGTTCGAGGTTCCCAAGCCGCTGGGCCAGCCGCGCGCATCGCGCGGCGGCTCGCCCGTGCTCGCTGCTGCCGCACCCGAGCCCGATGCTCCCGGATCGGAGCTGGCACTTCCGCCCGCCGTGGAGGGCGCGGCCCCCGGCGATGCGTCGGCGCCTGTCTCCGACCAGGCGGCAGCGGGCTCCGAGAGCCCGGCGACCGTGCAACCGGCGCCGCGGCGGCGCGGCCGCACCCGCAAGGCCGAGGCCCCGGCTTCGCCGATGGCCCTGGTCCCGTTGCCCTCCGCTTCCCCTTCGGCCGAAGCCGCGTCGCCTGGCGCCGGGCCCGACGAGCCCCGTGGCCCGGTTCCGCCTGCCGGCGGACGGCCACGCCTCACCCGGGTCAAGTGAGTGCGACGCGGTCCCCGACACCCCTGGTTGAAATGGTTTGCGCCGGCTTAGCTCAGTTGGTAGAGCAACCGCCTTGTAAGCGGTAGGTCACCTGTTCGAGTCAGGTAGCCGGCACCATCGCCCCGCGACCGACCAGCAGCCGGTTCGCGGACCTTTCCGGGCCCCGAGGGCAGCTCGAGGAGATACGCCATGAAACTCACCCGCGCACAGTTCGAGCAATTCGATCGCGACGGCTACCTGTTCTTCCCCGGGTTGTTCGGCGCCGACGAAATCGCCACCCTGTCGGCGGCCGTGCCCGAGCTCTACGGGCGCCGCGAGGCCTTCAATGTCCGCGAGAAGGGCAGCGATGCGGTGCGCACGAACTTCGCGGCGCATCTGATCAGCCGCCCCTTCGCCAGGCTGGCCCGTCACCCGCGGATGGTCGAGCCCGTGCAGGACCTGTTCGGCGAGCAGGTCTACATGCACCAGTTCAAGGTCAACGGCAAGATGGCCTTCGAGGGCGACGTCTGGCAGTGGCATCAAGACTACGGCACCTGGCTCAACGACGACATGATGCCCGCCGCGCGCGCCATGAACGTCGCGATCTTCCTCGACGACGTCAACGAGTTCAACGGGCCGCTGATGTTCATCCCCGGCAGCCACAAGCGCGGCGTCATCGACGCCCGGCACGACCTCACCACCACCAGCTATCCGCTCTGGACGATAGACAACGCGCTCATCGCCCAGCTCGTCGAGCGCGCCGGTGGCAAGGACGGCGGCATCGTCAGCCCCAAGGGTCCGGCCGGCTCCATGATCCTTTTTCACGGCTGCCTGGTGCACGCATCGGCGAGCAACCTCTCGCCCTGGAACCGGGTCAGCGTGTACCTCAGCCTTTGCGCGGTCTCCAACCACATCCAGCGCTTCCGCCGACCCGAGTACATCGCGCACCGCGACTTCACGCCGATCGAGTGCCTGCCCGACGACTGCCTGCGCCGCGACTACCCGGTGAGCGTTCCCTGGGAGACCGGGATGCCGGCCAGCGCGCTGCAGACCAGCGACGAGCCGATCGCCGAGCGCAGGCAGGCCGCATGAACCTACATGCCAGGTTGCTGCAGCGTGCCGCGCAGGGCCGGCCGGTGCGCGTCGGGCTGATCGGCGCCGGCAAGTTCGGTTCCATGTATCTGGCCCAGGTGCCGCGCACCCTGGGCGTGCATCTGGTGGCGATCGCCGACCTGTCGCCCGTCGGCGCTCGCGCCAATCTCGCCCGCGTCGGCTGGGAGCCCGAACGCAGCGCCGCACCCGGCATCGAGGCCGCGCTCGCCGCGGGCACCACCCATGTCGGCGACGACTGGCAGGCGCTGGTCCGGCATCCGGCCATCGACATCGTCGTCGAGTGCACCGGCCATCCGATCGCCGCGGTCGACCACTGCCTCGAGGCCTTCGCCCATGGCAAGCATGTCGTCAACGTGACGGTCGAGGCCGACGCCTTCTGCGGCCCGCTGCTCGCGCGTCGCGCCCAGGAGGCGGGCGTCATCTATTCGCTCGCTTTCGGCGACCAGCCGGCCATGATCTGCGACCTCGTCGACTGGGCGCGCGCGTGCGGCTTTCCGGTCGTGGCCGCCGGCCGCGGTCACAAGTGGCTGCCGCACTTCTGCGAGTCGACGCCCGAGACGGTCTGGGGCAACTACGGCCTCACCCCGGAGCAGGCGGCGCGCGGGGGCCTCAACCCCAAGATGTTCAACAGCTTTCTCGATGGCTCCAAGCCGGCGATCGAGAGCACGGCGGTCAGCAACGCCACCGGGCTGAGCGTGCCCTCCGACGGCCTGCGCTATCCGCCGGCCAGCGTCGAGGACATCCCCTACGTGACCCGTCCGCTCGCCGAGGGCGGTGTGCTCGAGCGCAAGGGCATGGTCGAAGTGATCTCCAGCCTCGAAGCTGACGGCCGCCGCATCCCCTACGACATCCGGATGGGCGTGTGGGTCACGGTCGAAGGTGAGACCGAGTACATCCGCAACTGCTTCGAGGAGTACAACGCCCACACCGATCCCAGCGGGCGCTACTTCACGCTCTACAAGCGCTGGCACCTGATCGGCCTGGAGGTTGGCGTCAGCGTGGCCAGCGTTGCGCTGCGCGGCGAACCGACCGGCGTGCCGCTCGCCTGGAATGCCGACGTCGTGGCCACGGCCAAGCGCGATCTCGCCGTCGGCGAGATGCTAGACGGCGAAGGTGGCTATACCGTATGGGGCAAGCTGCTGCCGGCGGCGGCCTCGGCGCGCATGGGTGGCCTGCCGCTGGGCCTGGCACACGGCGTGCGCGTCGTGCGGCCGGTGCGCCAGGGCAGCAGCCTCACCTGGGACGACGTTGCGATCGACGTCGGAACCCGGGCCTACCGCCTGCGGCGCGAGATGGAGTCATTGTTCTCGCCCGCTTCCCCGAGTTCCTCGAGCGCGCGCGCCATCTGAGCGAGCGCTGCGATCATGTAGAGCGCCGAACGGCGCAGGCGTTGCTCGTGACCGACGCCCTCGGCATCGGCCCGCAGACGCTCGAGCAGACGTCGGGCCGGCCCGGTGAACTCCGGGCGCACCCTGGCCAGTTCCAGCGCAATCACGGTCTGGCGGGCCGCATCGAAGGCGTTGGGGTCGTCGCGGTGCAGCGTCACCCAGTGTTCGACGTCGTATCCCTGCATGGCCAGCCCCCCGCTTGCCGGCCTTGCCGACCGGCCGTACGTCGCGCATTGTCGACCGTCCGTCGCGGGCCGCGGTGACCGATGTCACGGGTGGCCGGTCAGTCGCGGTCGCGGAACACCAGCAGGTTGCACAGCCCGCTTGCCAGGCTGTAGACCGCCGCTCCGAGCACAGCCCAGCCGAAACTCTCGACGGCAAACCCCTCGAGGAAATAGGCGGCGAGCTGGAACAGCACGCCGTTGATCACGAGGGTGAACAGCCCGAGGGTGAGCAGGTTGATCGGCAGCGTGAGCAGCAGCAGGATCGGGCGAATGAGCAGATTGAGCAGCCCGAGCACCAGCGCGGCGATCAGCGCATTGACGAATCCGCTGACGATCACCCCGGGAACCAGCCAGGCCACCGCGAGCAGGCAACCCGCGTGGATCGCCCAGCCGAGGAGGATGCGCACGACCACCTACTTCACCATCAGCACCGGCACCTTGCTCAGTTCCATCACACGCTGCGCGACCGAGCCCATCAGCAGGTCCTTGAGCGCCGATCGGCCCTTCGAGCCCAGCACCACCAGATCGAACTTGCCTTCGGCGGCCGCCGCCGCGATTTCGGCGCCGACGTGGCCGGTGCGGATGATCATGTCGTGGCGCACGCCGGCCTTGTCGAGCACCTTGCGGGCGTCGGCGAGGTCGGCCTCGGAGAGGTCGCGCAGGTAATCGTCGACGGCCTTGCGGCCGACGAAGCGCTGCGCGTGCCGCAGCGCGGTAGCGTCGTGCACGCTGATCAGCGTGACGCTGGGTTCGGACTTCAGGTCGGCCGCGAGGCGGGCCGTGTGCCGCACGGCACGCAGCGCGTTCTTCGAGCCGTCGGTGGCAAGCAGGATCTTCATGGGCGGCTACTCCGGGCGGCCGGCGTGCGGCCGCCGAGGTTTCAGGCGTCGGCGGGCGGGGGCAGCAGTTTCTGCAGTTCACCCGACTGGTACATCTCGGTCAGGATGTCGGAGCCGCCGACGAACTCGCCGTTGACGTAGAGCTGCGGGATCGTCGGCCAGTTCGCGTAGTCCTTGATGGCCTGACGCACCTCGTCATCCTCGAGCACGTTGACGGTGACGAGGTTGCGTATCCCGCATGACTTGAGGATCTGGACGGCACGGCCCGAAAAACCGCACTGCGGAAACTGCGCCGTGCCCTTCATGAACAGGACCACCGCGTTGTCGGTGACGGTTTTCTCGATGAATTCCCTGGCTTCCATGACATGACTCCGTGGGGGCGAGATTCAAAGCGGCCATTCTAGGGCAGGATGCCGGGCGCGTCCCGGCCGGCGGGGTCGGCCGGGTCGGGATACTCGCCCATGCTCACGCGTTCCTGGCTCTGGTCGTCGCGCAGGGTGCACACCTTGCAGAATCCGGCTTGGGCAAGCAGCCGGCGCACGTCGGGGCCCTGGTTCCAGCCGTGCTCGAGCAGCAGCCATCCGCCGGCAACCAGGTGCGCCGGTGCGCCGGCGACGATGACGCGCAGATCGTCGAGCCCGTCGGCGCCGGCGACCAGCGCGTGCGCCGGCTCGTGGCGCAGATCGGTCAGGTGCGGGTCGTCGGTGGCGATGTAGGGTGGGTTGGCGATCGCGACCGCGAAGCGCTCGCCGGCCCCGGCCACCGTCCACCAGCCGCCTTCGCGCCAGTCGATCGTTGTTGCCGCCGCGCCGAGCAGTGCCCGGGCATTGCGTCGCGCGGTACGCAGCGCCGCCGCCGACCGGTCGGAAGCGACCAGCCGAAGATCGGGCCGCGCGTGCGCCAGGGCGACCGCGATCGCGCCGCTGCCCGTGCCCAGGTCGATCAGGCGCGCACCGGGGCCCGCGAGCTCGAGCGCCGTGTCGACCAGCATTTCGGTCTCGGGCCGCGGAATGAGCACGCCCGGGTCGACGGCGAATCGCAGGCCGCGGAACTCGCGCTCGCCGAGCAGGTAGGCGAGCGGCTCGCCGTCGCGCCGGCGGCGCGCCAGCGCCTCGAAGGCCTGCGCGGCCTCGGGGGGCGCCGCTTCGTCGCCGTGCGCGAGCAGCCACTCGCGGCTGCGGCCGGTCGCGTGCGCGAGCAGCGCGCGCGCCTCGCGCCGGGGCAGGCCGGCGTTCTCGATCAGCCGATCGAGCGACGGGGCGCTCACGCCGCTTCGGCGAGTGCCGCGAGCTGCTCGGCCTGGTGGGCGGTGGCCAGCGCGTCGAGCACCTCGTCGAGTTCGCCTTCCATCACGCGCTCGAGCTTGTACAGCGTGAGGTTGATCCGGTGGTCGGTGAGCCGGCCCTGCGGGAAGTTGTAGGTGCGGATGCGCTCGGAGCGGTCGCCCGAGCCGATCAGCGACTTGCGCTGCGCAGCCTCGCGCGCCTGCGCCTCGCGCTGCTGGCGGTCGCGCAGCCGGGTGGCCAGCACCTTCATCGCCTTGTCGCGGTTGCGGTGCTGGGAGCGGTCGTCCTGACACTCGACGACGATGCCGGTGGGCAGGTGGGTGATGCGCACCGCCGACTCGGTCTTGTTGACGTGCTGGCCGCCGGCGCCCGAGGCGCGAAAGACGTCGATGCGCAACTCCTCGGGGGCGATCGCCACGTCGGTCAGGTCGTCGGCCTCGGCCATCACGGCCACCGTGCAGGCCGAGGTGTGGATGCGTCCCTGGGCCTCCGTTTCGGGCACCCGCTGCACGCGGTGCCCGCCGGACTCGAACTTCAGCCGGGAGTAGGCGCGGTCGCCCGCGATGCGGATGATCACCTCCCGGTAGCCGCCAAGCTCGGAGGCGCTCTCGGACATCAGTTCGATCTGCCAGCCCTGGCGCTCGGCGTAGCGCAGGTACATGCGCAGCAGGTCGCCGGCGAACAGGGCCGACTCGTCGCCGCCGGTGCCGGCGCGGATCTCGAGGATGACGTTGCGCTCGTCGTTGGGGTCGCGAGGCAGCAGCAGGCGCTGCAGCCGGTCTTCCTCCTGCGCGAGCCGGTCGGCGGCGGCCTGCGCCTCCTCGTCGGCGTAGGCGCGCAGTTCGGGGTCGGCGCGCATCGCCTGCGCTGCGTTCAGGTCGGCCTGCGCCTGCTTCCATGCCAGCAGGTGCTCGACCACCTGCGCCAGCTCGGCGTGCTCGCGGTTCAGGCGGCGCAGCGCGTTCAGGTCGCGCGCGGCGTTCTCGCCGGCGAGCAGCAGGTTGACTTCGGCGAGGCGCAGCTCGAGGTTCTCGAGCCGCGCCAGCAGGGACGGTTTCATGACGACGGCGGGGTCCGGGGCTCGCAAGGATACCGAAGCTGGCCGGGCGTCAGGTCGCCCGACGGGCTGGCAGCCGGCAATCCGCGGGGGTCAGTCGTGGCCGGGGAACAGCCGCTCGAACATGCGCTCGAGCCCGGCGTGGTCTTCGCCGGGGCGCTGCAGCAGCGTGGTGGGCGCGTGCAGGAACTTGCTGGTGAGGCCGCGGGAAAGCGCCTCGAGGACCTCGGCCGGATCGTCGCCGCGCGCGAGCAGCCTGCGCGCCCGCTCGAGCTCGGCCTGGCGCAGCGACTCGCCGCGCGCATGCAGCGCCTTGATCGCCGGCACGGCGCGGCGCGCGCTCAGCCACTGCATGAAGGCGTCGACGCGGGTCTCGATGATGGCCTCGGCCTGCGCCACCGCGGCGCGGCGGTTCTCGGCGCCGCTCTGCACCACCTTGCCCAGATCGTCGACGGTGTACAGGAAGACGTCGTCGAGACGGGCGACCTCGGCTTCGATGTCGCGTGGCACGGCGAGATCGACCATGAACATCGGCCGGCGGCGGCGGGCGCGCGTGGCCCGCTCGACCATGCCCAGGCCGATGATGGGCAGCGCGCTGGCGGTGCACGAGACGACGATGTCGAACTGCTCGAGCGCCTCGGGCAGTTCGCCCAGGCGCAGGGTGCTGCCGCCGAACTGGCGGGCGAGACGCTCGCCGCGTTCCTCGGTGCGGTTGGCGACCACGATGGCGCGCGGATGCTGGGCCGCGAAGTGCGTGGCGCACAGCTCGATCATTTCGCCGGCGCCGACGAACAGAACGCGGGTCTCGCGCAGGTCTTCGAAGATGCGGCGGGCCAGGCGCACCGCGGCGGCGGCCATCGAGACCGAGTGCGCGCCGATCTCGGTGGTGGAGCGAACCTCCTTGGCAACCGCGAACGAGCGCTGGAACAGCTGATGCAGGTGGGTGCCCAGCGTGCCGGTGTCCTGGGCGACGCGCACCGCCTCCTTGAGCTGGCCGAGGATCTGGGGTTCGCCGAGCACCATCGAATCGAGGCCGGCGGCAACCCGGAAGGCATGACGCACCGCTTCGTTGTCGGGCAGCACGTACAGGTGCGACTGCAGTTCGGCGCTTGCCAGCCCCTGCCGCTGGGCCAGCCAGCCCGACACCGCGTTGGCGATCTCGGCCGGCTTCGAGGTGGCGGCGTAGATTTCGGTGCGGTTGCAGGTGGAGAGGATGGCGCCTTCGGGCAGCAGGCCGCCCAGGCTCGTGCGCAGGTCGGCAACCGCCTGCCTCAGCCCTTCGCCGGGAAAGGACACCCGCTCACGCACGGCGACCGGCGCGGTGGTGTGGTTGAGGCCGAGGGTGATCAGGTTCATGGACAGATGAATTGTAACGACAAGTTGACGCTCTGGGAACCTCGGAGCGCCCGGATGCCGGTTCAGTCTTGGTGGGCGCCCAGGAAAAGCCGGTAGGCCGGATGGTCGGTGGCGTCTTCGTGGGCGTAGCCCAGCCCGGCCAGGAAGGCCCGGAACGCCCGCTTGTCGCCCGGCGGCACCTGGATGCCGACCAGGATGCGACCGTAGTCGGCGCCGTGGTTGCGGTAATGGAACAGCGAGATGTTCCAGGCGGGGCTCATGCTGGAGAGAAACTTCATGAGCGCGCCGGGCCGCTCGGGGAACTCGAATCGGTACAGGCGCTCGTCGTGCGCCAGGGGCGAGTGGCCGCCGACGAGGTGGCGCAGGTGCAGCTTGGCGAGTTCGTCGTCGGTGAGGTCGAGGGTGTCGAACCCCGCTGCGCGCAGGCTTTCGGCGATCTGCGCGGCCTCGGCGCGGCGCTGGATCTGGATGCCGACGAACACGTGCGCCCGGGTGGCGTCGGCGATCCGGTAGTTGAACTCGGTGACGTTGCGCGC
>JBILUW010000148.1:0-9547 GCA_044370795.1 Burkholderiaceae bacterium | reverse complement strand
GCCGCGGGCGGGGGGCGGGGGGCGCTCGCCCGCGATTCCGCGGCGCTGATGCTGATTGCCCAGATCCGCGACGAGGCGCACCGGTTCGCGATCACCGGCATGCGCGCGCGGCGGGCCAAGGCGCGCAACACCTCGCGGCTGGAGGAGATCGAAGGCGTCGGGCCGCGCAAACGGCAACGCCTGCTCGCGAGGTTCGGCGGGCTGCGTGGCATCATGGCGGCGAGCATCGACGATCTGGCTCAGGTGGAGGGTGTCTCGCGCGCCCTGGCCGAGACCATCTACCAGCGCCTGCACTGAGGAGGTCTGGCGGTCGCCGCGGGCAAGCGGCGCGATCCGCCGCAGCACCATGCCCATGAACCTTCCCAATCTCCTGACCTGGCTGCGGATGCTCGCGATTCCGCTGCTGGTCGCCGTCTTCTACCTGCCCATGCCCGGGGCTACCGCCAATCTGGTTGGCACCGTGATCTTCGTGGCGGCGGCGATCACCGACTGGGTCGATGGCTGGCTCGCCAGGCGCCTGGGCCAGACCTCGGCATTCGGCGCCTTCCTCGATCCGGTGGCCGACAAGCTGCTCGTCTGCGCGGCGCTCGTGATGCTGGTCGAGCTCAACCGGGTCGATGCCCTGATCGCCGTCATCATCGTCGGGCGTGAGATCACCATCTCGGCCTTGCGCGAGTGGATGGCCCAGATCGGCGCGCGCTCGAGCGTCGCGGTGCACTCGGTGGGCAAGCTCAAGACGATCGCGCAGCTGGTAGCCATCCCGCTGCTGCTGCACGGCGGGGTGCTGTTCGGGGTCATCGACTGCGCGCTGCTCGGGCGCTGGCTGATCGCACTCGCGGCGGTGCTCACTGTCTGGTCGATGCTCTATTACCTGCAGCGCGCCTGGCCCTATCTTCGCAATGCCGCTTGAGCCTGCTGCGGTTTGACAGTGCCGGTTCGCACGCTATAATCGCGGTCTGCACTGCATGCGGGAATAGCTCAGTTGGTAGAGCGCAACCTTGCCAAGGTTGAGGTCGCGAGTTCGAGACTCGTTTCCCGCTCCATAACTCCAAGGGAAGCTCGTGCTTCCCTTTTTGTTTCATGCCCCTGGCGTACCGCTCGCCGGGCAGCCCTGGCGGGGTGGCAGAGTGGTCATGCAGCGGCCTGCAAAGCCGTCTACGCCGGTTCGATTCCGACCCCCGCCTCCATTCGCGCCGCCGGCGCGGCTCGCGCTAGCAGCCGGTCTGGTCCTCGAAGCATCTTTCCCGTTGCCGCGCCTAGCGGCACCGCCGCTCCGGTTCAGTCGAGCGTGATCTTGGCCGCGCGGATGATCTCGCCCAGCCTTTTCTCCTCGCTCGCGCGGTAGGCGACCGTTTCCTGCGGCGTTCGCCAGACGGCGGTGGCGCCGCGATCGAAGAAATCCTTCTTCAGCGATGCGCTCTCCAGGGCCTGACGGGTGAAGGCCGACATGCGCTCGACGATCGCCGGCGGCAGGTTGGCTGGCCCCGTGACGGTCGTCCAGGAGACCACGTCGAAGCCTGGCAGGGCCTCGGCGATGGCTGGCATCTCGGGCACCACCGGACTGCGGGCGGCGCTGGTCACGCCGTAGCCGCGCACCTTGCCCGGCCGGTACTGCGCCAGCGCGCCGGGGATGTTGTCGAAGATAAGCTGGACCTGCCCGCCGAGGATGTCGGTCATGGCCGGCGCGGCCCCCCGGTAGGGCACGTGGGTCATGTTCACGCCGGCCAGCAGCTTGAACATCTCGCCGGCCAGATGCAGCGTGGTGCCCAGCCCCGCGGAGGCGTAATTGAACTTTCCGGGGTTGCGCCGCAGCAGCTCGACCAGCTCGGCCAGATTGGCCGCGGGCAGGCCGAGGTTGCCCACCAGGAAGTTGGGCAGTGCCCACAGCGTCGACACGAAAGTGAAGTCGCGGTTGGCGTCGAAGGGCAGCTTGCCGGCCTTCAGGGTGGGCGAGATGCCATGCGAGGCCACGCCGCCCAGCCCGAGGGTGTAGCCGTCGGGTTGTGCCCGCGCATAGGCCGCCACGCCGATGTCGCCGCCACCGCCGCCGATGTTCTCGACCACCCACTGCTGGCCGGTGATTTCGCTCATCCGGGCGCAGTACAGGCGCGACAGGGTGTCGGTGGCGCCGCCTGCCGGAAACGGGTTGATGAACTTGACCGGCCGTGTCGGCCAGTTGGCCTGGGCACGCACCGCACTCGAGAGCACCCAGGGGGCGCCGACGATCAGGCCGGCGACGGCCCGGCGGCCTGGGTCGGGTGCTCGCGGCGGCGACCGATCGGCGGCCGCGGCGTGGGCGGCGGGGGAGGTGAGGGCGTTATCGTCCGGCATGGCGCGCTCCCTGCGGGGTTTCGGAAAGGCTACGACGCCATCGCAGCGCAGCACCAGCGCCACGGCGTATCCCGGAACGCTATAGTGGCTTTTCCGACAGGAGGCCCGCCATGAGCTACCCGATCATCTCCGCCGACTCCCACATCACCGAGGCGCCCGACACCTACACCGCCTACATCGATCGGGCCTGGCGCGATCGGGCGCCGCGGCTGGTGTCCACCGACAAGGGCGACGTCTTCCAGATCGACGGCATGGAGCGCACGATCGCGCTCGGTCTGGTGGCGGCTGCCGGCAAGCCTGCCGAGGCGCTGACGATGTCCGGGGTGCGCTTCGAGGAACTGCACCGCGGCGGCTGGGACCCGGACGCGCGGCTGGCCGACCAGGACCGCGACGGCGTGGCGGCCGAGATCATCTACCCGACGGTGGGCATGCTGCTGTGCAACCACCGCGACTTCGACTACAAGAAGGCCTGCTTCGACGCCTACAACCGCTGGATCGCCGCCTACTGCGACCGCCATCCGACACGCCTGCTCGGATGCGGTCAGACCGCCGGGCGCAGCCCCGAGGAGATGGTCGCCGACCTGCACGCCATCAAGGCGCTGGGCCTGCGCGGCGTGATGATGCCGGGCAACCCGGCCGTGGCCGACTACGATTCGCCGCTCTACGACCCGGTCTGGGAGGCCGCGATCGACCTGGGGCTGCCCTTGTCCTTCCACATCCTCACCACGAAGGAGGGCGCGCCGGTGCGCGGCCCCAAGATCAACAGCTTCCTGTCGATCATCCGGGGCAACCAGGACATCATGGGCACGCTGATCTTCGGTGGCGTGTTCCAGCGTCACCCCGAACTGCGCATCGTCTGCGTCGAGGCCGATGCCGGCTGGGTGCCGCACTACCTGTACCGGATGGACCACGCCTACAAGCGGCACCGCAACTGGCTGGCGCCCGGGGTGAAGCTCGAGCGGCTGCCCAGCGAGTACTTCTCCGAGCACATCTACACGACCTTCCAGGACGACTGGGTGGCCTTTCGCAGCGCCGACCAGATGAACTGGCGCCGCCTGATGTGGGCCAACGACTTCCCGCATTCCGATTCCACCTGGCCGTGGTCGCAGGAGATGCTGGCCGAGCAGGCGAAGGCACTGACCGGGGAGCAGCGTCAGGCCATCCTGTCGGGCAATGTCGCGGCGCTGTACCGCATCGACATCGAAGAGCTCGCACCTGCCTGACGGGCGGGCTGGGGGCGGGCTTGCTCCACGGGGCTGCGCGCCGCTGACACCCGAGCGTGTCAGGGTTCCGTCAAGGGGCGGCTTGGATAATCGGCCCGCCTTCCGATGCCGTCATCCTGTCACCCCTGTGCGCCGCCGTTCCTGGCTCTCGCAGCCAGCCGGCGCCCCCGGCTCCTGTTCGAGGCGCTGCTGGTTGTCTGGCTGGCCACGGGCGCGGCGCACGCCCAGCCCGGCCCGGCGGTGGCCATCGGCCGACCGCTCGATGACGCCCGCGCGGCCGCAGCCTCCGAGAGGCTCACCCTTGCGGCTGCCGATGCGCTGCTGGTCGAACGCAACCGCACGCTGATGGCCGCCCAGGCGGCGCGGCGTGCGGCGCGCGCGGACGTCGCCCGCGTGGACGTGTCGCCCAACCCGTACGTTCAAGGCCAGATCTCCAACACCCAGGCCGGCCGCTACCCGTACGGCGCCAGCGATCGGGTGGTGCGCCTCGAGCAAGTGGTCGAACGCGGCGGCAAACGCAGCCTGCGCGTCGAGCTGGCCGATGCGCTCGCGCAGGCCGCCGGCTTCGACGAGGGCGAGGCCTTGCGGCAGCAGCGCTCGCTGCTCGGCGCGGCGCACGCCGATCTCGCCGCCGCCCAGCAGCTCGAAGTCATCGCCGCCGACAATCTCGCGGGCTACCGGCGCCTGGTGGATGCCGCGACCCGCCGCGTGGCCGCGGGCGACCTGGCCCGCGCCGATCTGCTGCGCCTCGAGGTCGAGGCGCTGCGGGCGGCCAACGAGCGGCAGGCGGCCCTTGCCGCGGTGGCTCAGGCGCGCGTCGCGCTCGCCGCCGTGATCGGCATCGAGGACAGGGCCTCGCGCCTCGTCGCCGTCGACGGTCTTGCCGGAGCAGCCGAGATCGATGCGGTGCTGGCGCGCGAGGCTGGCCGTTGGCAGAGCTCGCTGGCGGCGCTGCTCGCGACCCGCGCCGACCTGCGCGGCGCGGTGCGGCGGATCGCCGCCGCCGAGAAAGCGCTTGCGCTCGCAACTAGCCTGCGCGCGCGCGATGTGACGCTGGCGATGCAGGTCGAGCGCGCGCCCGGATTCGGCGGCACCGTGGTGGCCGTCTCCATCGGAGTGCCATTGCTGATCAACAACGACTACTCGGGCGAAATCGCCAGGGCGCGGGCCGACATCGATGCCGCCCGCACGCAGCACGATCGGCTCGCCGCCGCGGCCCACGCCGAGACCGATGCCGCCTGGCTGAGGCTGACCGCCGCAGCCGAGCGTGCCCAGCGGCTGCTGCGCGAGTCGGTCGGTCGTGCGCAGGAGGTGGTGGTCATGGTCGAGAACGGTTTCGCCGAGGGGGCGGGGTCGCTCAACGACCTGTTCGACACCCGGCGCCAGCTGGCAGCCGTGCGCGCCGAAGCCGTGCAGGCGCAGGCCGAGTTCGGCCGGGCACTGGCGGCCTGGTGTGCGGCCACCGAGGCAGCCGACGACGCTGGCGCAGCCTCGCCGCAGCGCGGATCCGGAGCATGAGCGTGTCACGCATCTGGCCATGGTTGCTGGCGATCGCGATGGTGGCGCTGGGGTACGGGCTTGCGCGCCTGTCGCCCGTTCCCGCAGCCGGCGTTGCTGGCGGCGCCACGGCCCCACCGCCTTCCGTGCGTCTCGACAAGGCGGCGCCGGGTACGGTCGCAAGCGGTGGCGCCGATCCGGTCTCGGCCGATACCGTGCACTTCGACCCGGGCGCCGCCCAGCTCGCCTCCATCCGGGTCGAGGCGGCGACGATGGCGCCGGTGCCGCTCGGCGAGCCGCTGCATGCGCGGCTGGCGTACAACGAGAACCTCACGGCGCGCGTTCACACCCCGATCGCCGGGCGGGTCATCAGCCTGCCGCTGCAGGCAGGCGATCGGGTCCGGGCGGGGCAGGCGCTCCTGACGCTCGATGCGCCTGAGCTCGCCGCGGCGGTGGCCGATGCGCGCAAGGCGCGGGCCGACGACGAACGGCGGCGGCTCGCGCTCGAGCGCGCGCAGCGGCTGGTCGAGGTGGGCGTGCTGCCGCGGCGCGAGCTCGAGGCCGCCCAGGCCGAGTCCGACGTGGCCAGGGCCGAGGCGCTGCGGGCCGAGCGACGGCTGCGCAACCTCGCAGCCGCCGACGCCGATTCGGCCACCTACACCCTGCGCTCGCCGCTCGAAGGGGTGGTCGCCGAGCGGCGCGTCAATCCGGGGATGGAGGTTCGGCCCGACACCGAGGATCCGCTGTTCGTCGTCACCGAGACATCGCGCCTTTGGGTGCTCATCGACCTGCCCGAGCGCGAGCTGTCGCTGGTGCGCCCCGGGCAGCGCGCCCTGGTGCGCGCCGATGCGTGGCCGGACGAGCGCTTCCTGGCGACCATCGAGCGGATCGGCGAGCGTGTCGATCCGACCACCCGCCGGGTCGAGGTCAGAGCCGTGGTCGAGAACGTCGAGCGCCGCCTCAAGCCCGAGATGTACGTGCAGGTCACGCTGCTGCCCGACCAGGGCCGACAGGCGGTGCGGCTGCCCAACGCCGCGCTGGTCACGCAGGGCCTCTACAGCTATGTCTTCGTCGAGGGCCCCCCTGGCTTCTTCCGGCGGCGCAAGGTCACGCTGGGCGTTCAGGACCGCACGCATGCCTTCGTCACCGAGGGGGTCGAGCCCGGCGAATCGGTGGTGACCACCGGCGCGCTGCTGCTCAACTCCGAGCTGGCCACGCTGGTCAGGTGAGCGGAACGGCCTCGTGCTCGAACGCCTGATCGCCTTCGCCCTGCAGCAGCGGGTGTTCGTGCTCGTGCTCACCGGGGCGCTGGTGGCCGCCGGCTGGGTGGCCACCAGCAACCTGCCGATCGAAGCCTTCCCCGACGTGCAGGACGTGCAGGTTCAGGTCGTGACGCAGCTGCCCGGGCTGGCGCCCGAGGAGGTGGAGCGCAGCGTGACGCTGCCGATCGAGCGCGAGATGAGCGGCGTGCCCAGGCAGACGCAGCTGCGATCGGTGTCGATCACGGGCCTGTCGATCGTGACGCTCACGTTCTCCGAGGGCACCGACGACTGGTTCGCCCGGCAGCAGGTGCTCGAGAAGCTGGGCAACGTGGTGCTGCCTGCCGGCGTCCAGCCGCAGCTCGCGCCGCTGTCGACCGCGGTCGGCGAGGTCTACCGGTACGTGCTCGAGGCGCCGGCCGACATGCCGCTGCACGAGATCCGCGCGATCCAGGACTGGACGATCAAGCCGGCGCTGCGCATCGTGCCCGGCATCGCCGATGTGATCAGCTTTGGCGGCAGCATCAAGGAGTATCAGGTGCGGGTCGATCCCCATGCGCTCAAGCGCTACGGGGTGACCATCGCGCAGGTGTCCGACGCGCTGGCGCGCAACAGCGCCAACGCCGGCGGCGGGCTGATGCGCCGGGGCGACGAGTCGCTGGTGGTGCGCGGCGTGGGCCTGTATCGCAGCCTCGACGACATCGCCAGCACCATCGTCACGGCGCCGGGGGGGCGGCCGGTGTTCGTGCGCGACGTGGCCGAGGTGCGCATCGGCGAGCGCGTGCGCTCGGGCATCGTCGCCTGGAACGAACGCGACGACGTGGTGCAGGGCATCGCGGTCATGATCAAGGGCCAGAACGCGGCCAAGGTGGTGGCGCGGCTGCGCGAGCGCGTCGACGAGGTCAACGCCAAGCTGCCGCCCGGTGTGCGCATCGTGCCGACCTACCAGCGCACCGATCTCATCGGGCACACGGTGCTCACGGTGGTCGAGAACCTGGCTGTCGGGGCGGGGCTGGTGATCGCCATCCTGCTGGTTTTTCTGCGCAGCTGGCGGGCCGCGCTGATCGTGGCCACCGTGATTCCGCTGTCGCTGCTGTTCGCCTTCGTGCTGATGGATCTGCGCGGGGTGTCGGCCAACCTGATCTCGCTCGGCGCGGTCGACTTCGGCATCATCGTCGACAGTGCGGTGGTGCTCGTCGAGGCCCTGATGGTGAGGCTGGCGCTGGCCCGCGACGATCCCAACCCCAAGCACACCGGCTACGGCTGGCGGCTGCACGAGCTGCGCCAGACGGCGGTCTCGCTTGCCCATCCCATCCTGTTCTCGAAGGCGATCATCATCACCGCCTTCCTGCCGATCTTCACGTTCCAGCGGGTCGAGGGCAAGATCTTCACGCCGGTCACGTACACGCTGACCTTCGCGCTGCTCGGCGCCATCCTGCTCACCCTGACGCTGGTGCCGGCGCTGCTGGCGTTGGCGCTGCGCAACCACGATCTCGCCGAGAAGCACTCGCCCTGGATGTCGGCGGTGCAGGCGGCCTACCGCAGCCTGCTCGAGCGCGCCTCGCGGGTGCGCAGGCTGGTCATCGCGGGCGCCTCGGCGATTCTCGCGCTGGCGCTGGCCCTGGCGCCTCTGCTGGGCAGCGAGTTCCTGCCCAAGCTCGACGAGGGCAACATCTGGCTGACGATCTCGATGCCGCCCTCCACGTCGCTGGTCAAGACCAAGGAGGTCGAGCGCGAGGTGCGACGCATCCTGCGCGCCTACCCCGAAGTCCGGATGGTGGTCACACAGGTGGGCCGGCCCGACGACGGCACCGATCCGAAGGGCCCGAACAATCTCGAGATCCTGGCCGACTTGCAGCCGCGCGGCCAGTGGCGCTTCCCCACCAAGGATGCGCTGGTCCTCGACATGTCGCGCAAGATCCAGACGATACCCGGCGTGCCGACCAACTTCTCGCAGGTGATCCAGGACAACGTCGAGGAGGCGCTGTCGGGGGCCAAGGGCGAGATCGTGGTCAAGGTGTTCGGGCCGGAACTCGACATCCTGCAGGCCCGCGCCGACCGGATCGTGGCCGTGCTCGAACGGATACGGGGCGCCACCGACGTGGCGGCCTTCCGGATCAGCGGTCAGACCGAGCTCACGATCACCATCGATCGCGCCCGGATCGCTCGGCTGGGACTGAACGTGGCTGACGTCAATGCCCTCATCGAGACCGCGCTGGCCGGCGATGCGGTGAACGTCTTCTACGACGGCGACCGCCGCTTCGACGTCACGGTGCGACTGCAGCGCAACTACCGCGACGCCTTCGACGACATCGCGCAACTGCAGGTTCCTCTGCCGCCGCAGCCGGCAGCCGGTGCCGGCGCGGCACCATTGCCCGCCACCGTCTCGCTGGGCGACATCGCGGGCATCGAGGTGCGGCAGGGCGCCAACCGCATCGCCCGCGAAGGCGGCAGCCGCACCGTCGCGGTCAAGGTGAACCTGATCGGCCGCGATCAGGGCAGCTTCGTCGCGGAGGCGCAGCGCGCCGTCGCCGAGCAGGTGCCCATGCCGCCCGGCTACCGGGTCACCTGGGGCGGGCAGTTCGAGAACCAGCAGCGCGCGATGGCCAGGCTGCAGGTGGTCGTGCCGCTGTCGCTGCTGATCATCTTCATGCTGCTGTTCTGGGCATTCCGGTCGATGCGGCACGCGGTCCTGGTGCTGGCCATGGTGCCGTTCACGCTGGTCGGTGGCATCGCCGGGCTGGCGCTGGCCGGCCTGCATCTGTCGGTATCGGCAGCGGTGGGCTTCATCGCGGTGGCCGGAATCTCCGTGCAGAACGGCGTGATCATGGTCGAGCAGATACTCGAGTTCCTGCGCAACGGCCGGCCCGCGGCCGAGGCTGTCATCGACGGGGCGGTGCTGCGGCTGCGGCCCATCATCATGACGGCCCTGATGGCCGGGCTGGGGCTGCTGCCGGCGGCTCTGTCGCACGGCATCGGCTCCGAGACGCAGCGCCCGTTCGCGGTGGTGATCGTTGGCGGGATCGTGAGCAGCACGGTGTTCACGCTGCTCCTGCTGCCGCTGTGCTACCGATATGTCCACCGCGAAGCGGCCTGAGCCGAAGGCAGCGCGCCGGCCCGCAGCAGGCCCAGCACGGTAGGCGCCACGTCGATCTGCGAGGCCATCGTGTCGATGCGGGCCGGAGCCAGGTGGGCCGGCGCGTGGACGATCATCGGGATATGGAAGGCGTCGGGTGT
>JBILUW010000117.1:0-11230 GCA_044370795.1 Burkholderiaceae bacterium | reverse complement strand
CTTTGCTGGCGACGGTCCACGAGGTCAGGTCTGCGTATCCAAGTGATCGAGTAGTGCCGGGTTGACCACCACGAACCGGCGTCGACCTTCCTGCTCCACACTCGCGCGGCCACGTTCTTCCAGCAGGGCGAGCGCGGCCTTGAGGGCGTTGCCGTCACGTACGCATCCGGGACCGTACTGGTAGATCCGGGCCGAGGTGATGCGCGGGTCGCCGGTGCGCGCGGCCTCGCCGCGCAGCCAGGCATCGAAGCGGATGGCGGCAGCCAGATCAGGCGGAGCATCGAGGTCTGCCAGTAACCGACAGGCTTCGTGCAGATGCCAGTCGACGATGCGGCTGGCGCTCTCGATGCAAGCCTTGTCAATCGCGCCGCCCGGACCGTGATCAAGCACATGCAGCAACGCGGCCAGGCGCGCGATGTTCTCGGCCGCCTTCGCGGCGACATCGCGGATGGCGGCGTAATGGCCACCGCCTGCGAGCTCGCGCTCGATACGGTCATGCGCCTCCACCCAGGCCGCATGAGCGGCGTGCGAAAAATGCAGCATCGTCGGTGCGAGTCCGCCCTGTGCATCCATGGTCAGCGGCGTGTCGAGCAAGGCTCGTATGCGCGCGTTGAATGCATCGACGGCAGGCAGCACTTCAGGCGCCAGCCGATAGGGTCGATGCCCCTGCGTACTGTTGGGCCATGCGATCAGAAAGCGGGCGATGAAGCCGCTGCCTCGGGGTAGGGCGCCCGCACGCTCGATGAACGCGCGCAGCCCCTCGGGCTGCACCATCACGCCGAAGGTGAGCCTGCGGTCGCGCAGCCGGAATGACGGCTTGCTGCGGCGGTCGACGGCAATCTCGCCGCCGTCCCACAGCACGTTGAGCAGCGCCAGGTTGCGCAGGATGGTCTCGTAACCCATGCCGTGCGCGCCAAAGACAGCACCGGCCTCGGCCGACAGCACGGCGGCGCTCGGCCAGTCGGTGGCTAGCGCGTGAGACAGCGCCTCGGGTGTGGCGTCGGCATAGAGCAGGCGAGGTACGGTGACGGGCGCCGGTGCCGTGGCCCTGAGGTCAGTCAGCGCGCGATCGTCCTCGGCTGTGTCCTGAGCGTCACGGCGCTTGCGCTTGATCGACTCGAGCAGCCCAGCCTTCTTGGCCTCGTAGCTCGCAGCGGTTGTCTCGAACTCGGCGAGCTCCGTCGCACAGGCGAGCGCGCGATCGCGCTCCCAGTCGCGTAGCGCGGCGCCGAAGATCCGGTCGCAGCTGGTCTTGCGTTCGCCCGATTCGGCCACCGACAGCAGGTACAGCGATACCGGTCCGACGAGTTGAGCGTCGCGGCGCACGTTTACGATGCCTTGCGCTGCGATTGACAACGCCGTGAGTGCTGAGCAGGCCACGAGTGCGGCAGGCGCCTGGACGAAGGCCTGCGCTTCGAGCACTGCGTCGCGCAGCAACGCGGGGAGCACCTCGATCGGGTAGGGCTGGCAGTCGACCGGCGCGGTCAGCGGCTCCGGGCCGGGCCAGGACGACTTTGGGATGCTGGTGTCGTTGGCGATGATGTCGGTGCCAGGTGTAGACGAATTCATACCGGAAACCGGTTGCGGTGCGCTCGCTGCGGCCAGCGCTGTCCACACCGCTGATGGGCCATGGAGCTGGTGCAGGTCGTTGAAGTCGGTGGCGTCTGCGGGCCGGTCGCCACCGAAGTCCGGTACTGCGACCAGGCCGCCGATTGCGCGTGCCGCCTTAACCGCATGCGTGTGTCCAGGGTTACCGGGCGTTAGGTGATCGTTGTCAGCGCACACGACGATGCGAGCCTCGGGGTACCGAGCGCGAAGAGCGGCGCTGACAGGACTGAGGTTGCCTGCGTGGAAGGCGATGACCACGGCGTGGCCCGAGGCCTCGCGCAGGCTGGCGGCGGTGGCCACGCCTTCGGCGACCAGCAGCGTGGATTGTTCGTCGCCGGGCGGCAACGGCAGATCGCCGAGCCAGCCGCACAGTCCTCGCACGCGTCCGCCCTTGAGGAAGCGCTTCACGCCCCCTGGGCTGATGAATTGCAGCCCGTGCAGCGTGCCAGCCAGGTCCCGCACCGGCACCACCAGCGCGCCCTTTTAGAGCCGCAGCCCGTATGCGGCAACCGCCTTGCGTGCCAGATAGGGGTGCGTGTCCGGCGCTGGCGGAGCGAGGGCCCAGATGTGCTCAGCCTTACTGCGAACTTCATTCAGATGTTGCTGCGCATCGTCGTCCCGCCTGATCAGGGCGGCATGGGTGACGCGAGCAAACACCTCCCGCTCGGCGGCGGTGGCTGTTCGCCCGAGATCGAAGCACCACGTCTCCCAGTCGCGCCCGTCGCGATGGTTTTCGAAGCCGCCTGCCGGCAGCCCGTCCAGATGCAGCACATAGGCGGCGTCGCCCCGACCGTTCCGGCCGGCGGCATGGCACCGATGCAGGCAGCCATCGGCCAGGATGGGATCGGGCGGGATGATGTCGCGCGCGATCAGCGCGGCCCGGAACTGGTCGAGCACCTGGGCGACGCTGAAGGGAGGCACTCGCAACATTGCCGCCCCCGCCTTGGGATCGATCGTCTGCACGCGCGCTCAGCGACCAGCGTTCGCGCGGCTCTGGCGGGTCAGCCTGACCCGTGCGTGAATCCAGTCGCTCACCTCGGATTCGAGCCAGCCGACCGCACGCGCACCGAGGCGCACGGGCGCTGGAAACTCGCCGTCCTTGATGTACTCGTAGAGGGTGCTGCGCGAGAGCCCGGTGCGCTGCTGCACCTGCGGGCGACGTAGCAGCATGGGTTCGTTCGAGGGCTTGGGATGCATGGCGGTCGTCTCCTGATGAGCAATGACAGTTGGCGGAACGCTGGGCACGGCTGCGAATGCGACCGGGAGTTGACGGTCCGTGCTGGTCATCGTGCCGACGACGACAGCGGCTGGCTGCTCGATTCGGAGCCCCGCGCTGGGCCTGATTGCCGGTGGTTAAGGGCACGGGTCAGCGCTATCGTCGAAGGACTGAATCTGCGCTGGCTGCGTCAGCCCGCCTGATGCGCGTCGTCACTAGGCGGCGCGCCGGTAGTGACGACGCGCCGAAAGCCGCGCCCAGCAAGCGATTGCGGGGTGCAGGCCCAAGTGACGGAGCCGAGTGACGGGCTCTGCCGTTCCCACCGTCGCCCGCCAAAAGCTGCCGCCTGAACGCCTGCACCAGCAGGCACCGTCGACCTGAGCACCGCCCAGCGGTGCACCCGCTGAGCCCAGGGCATGGGCTCGAACCGACGAACCAACTTGCCGCAGCAAGCGCCGTCGGGGCCAATGTCGCGTGCCGCGGCGGCCAGCAGCAAGACCTCGGCACAAGACGGGAGTGGTGTCCCGTGTCCCTCGTGGTTCTCGTTGCGCTCAGGCGCTCGGGACGGGCAGAAACACTTACCAGACCGACTTCACACCAGCGACAACGAACACGACCGCCCCAAAGGGCAACTGACCAACCCGACAACGGAGAACGCCGGCAACAACCGGATGCGAGACCTGAACGACCAGTTGAAGCAACGCTGCTGCCGCAACCGCGACGGCAACTTCGCCACGCAGTGCGATCGCGAGCGTGTGCTCGTTCCCGTCGCCAAGCAGATCGAGGACGCGGGCTTACGGCACCTCATCGCCACGAGCCTGAAGCTCAAGCACCAGTGCGCCGCCGCAGGCATCCACCGGATGCACGGTTTCCGGCGCCAGCAACCGGCAGGCCGCGGTCACGGGAACTCACGGCCGAGCATAAGGCGATCGATCGGGCAGCACGACTCACGATCAGCGCGGCGCTGGGGCATGAGAAGGGGCAGGTGATGGCGGTCTATTCTGGAGGGTGAAGGACGGCTACCGACCCATTGCAGCAGGTGGCTGCAATCTCGGCGAACGACCGGTTGCCTCTGGAACTTGACCTTCGCCGGCGCCGTCGTTCACTTGGGCGACTGCAGCAGCTATCGTCCGCGCGCCAGCGGCAGGCTGCGGCAGGCCTGCGGCCGAGCGACTGCACCCTCGCCGTGGTCCGGCGCCACCGGCAGGTCAGCCTTCGACCGACGTTGACAGACCACTGCGCCGGCGGCGCCCTGCAAGGGCAGGTCATCAAGGCTTGGGCAGGCCATCAACGCAGGCGCTTTGTCACGAACCGCACAAAGGCTCTCGCACTCTCCGGCGCCATTGGCAAGGGCAGGGTCAGGGCCTGGATGGTGTCGCCCTCCGGAATCGGCAGTTGCCAGTTGGGCAGCAGATCGATCAGCTGGCCGCTGCCCAGCAAGTGGCGCACGCTGTAGTCGGGCGCCAGCACCACGCCACAGCCGGCGAGCGCGAGCCCGACCAGACTGCCCAGATCGTCGGCGAAGACCTGAACCTCGGCCTCCACCTGCAGCGATGCGCTTGCTGCATCGCAGCGCATCCAGCGCAAGGTCACGAGATCGTCCCGCGAGGCGCCCAGAAGAAGCAGCGGCGCCCCTGCCAATTGGGACGGGCTGTCCAGGGGCGGCAGCAGGCCCGGGCGTGCATAAGCGCCAATGCGCACAGGCAGCAATGGCTGGGCGACGAAGTCCTCGGGTGGCCGGCGGGTCAGGCGGAACGCCACGTCGATGCCTTCGCGCATCAGGTCGATGCGCCGGTCAGTGAACAGAAGTTCAAAGCGCAGGCCCGGGTGCGCCGTGCCGAACTCCGCCACCAGCGGCAGCAGCACGAGGGGGCCGAATTGGGAGGGCGCGGTGATGCGAAGCCGACCTGCCAGTCCGGCCTTGCTGGCGCGCAAGGCGCCGCGTGCAGCATCGGCCGCGTCCAGCACAGCCCGGGCGCGTTGCGCCAGGCGCCTGCCCGCCTCGGTGAGCGCCAGCGAGCGCGTGGAGCGGACCAGCAGAGGCTGGCCGATCTGCGCCTCGATGGCAGCGATGCGGCGGCTCACTGCAGCCCGCGTCTGTCCGAGCCTACGGGCAGCAGCGGCGAAACTGCCCGCCTGCACCACGCGTGCGAACAACTCCAGCGCGTTGGCATCCAGTGCCAAGGCCTGCGCCTTGAAGCGGCGTGGAAGCTCGATTGGTTCTTTATTAGAAGCAGTGAGTGAAGCCATGGTGCTCTAGTCAATGTCTTGTTGACCATCTAGCCTACCGGACATGAACCCCATGTCGCTCCCCTTGCCCGCGGCTTCACCCAATCTGCCGCAATTGCATGCTGCGCTGGGCCTGAAGGAAGACCCAGGTGCCGAGCTCGGGGTCGGGCGCCGGGTGCGATTGCTCACCCAGGATGGTTTCGAACTCGATGCTCATTGGCGGGAGCCGGCAGGGCCGGCCCGTGCCGTGGCGCTGATGGCGCCGGCAACGGGCGTTCCTCAGCGCTTCTACGCACCATTTGCGCAATGGTTGTGCCAGAGAGGCTATGCCGTGCTGACGCTGGATTACCGCGGCATGGGCGCCTCGGCCCAGGCGCCGCAGGCAAGCATGCGAGACTGGATGCTGCGCGACCTGCCCGCCGCCCTCGACGCGGTGCTGGCGCGCGCCCGGCAGAGCGGGCGTCGGCTGCCGGTGGTGTGGCTGGGGCACTCGCTGGGCGGGCATGCACTGCCGCTGCAGGCCCGCCTGCACGAAGTGGACGCCGCGCTCGCCGTGGGCGCGCAACTGCCGGCCTTCCGGCGCTGGTCGGCTGGTCACCGGCGCTTCGGAGCGTGGTTCTTCTTCAGGGCATGGTTGCCCCTGTGGGTGGGCCTGACAGGGCGCCTGCCAGGCTGGACCTTCGGCGGCGGCCCACCACTGCCAGGGCCGGCCGCCATGGACTGGTCGCATTGGGGCAGCCTGCCGGACTACTACCGCTCCGACCCCAGCATGGCCGAGCACCTGCACGCGTCGCGTTGGCAGGGTGTGGCGCAGCTCTGGTGCATCAGCGATGACTGGATCTTCGGCCCGGAACCCGCCGTGCGTGCGCTGCAGCAGGCCTTTGATGGCTCGCCCGGCCAGGCTGAACTGCTGCACCTGCATCCGCAGGATGTCGGCGCACGGCAACTGGGTCACTTCGGCGTCTTCCGGCGCCAGCATGGCGAACGCGTCTGGCCGCTGTGGCTGCAACAGCTGGAGGACGCCGTGCCGGCGCTGCGACAGTCAAGACCTGCCCCTCTGCCAGATGCGCCATCGCTTCAGCCGTCTGCCAGATGCCGGCCAGGCGAGCCCGCTGACGCAGCCGGAAACGAGGAGCACTGAATTGATGACTGCTCTGGAACGCGGGCGTTCCATTCTTGCCGCGCAGCCATTCAGCGCACTGCTCGGCACCGAGATGACCGCGTATGGCGCGGCGGGGGTGGAATTGCGGCTCGCGCTGACGGACGTCCTGCGCCAGCAGCATGGCTTCGCGCACGGCGGCGTGCTGGCCTACCTCGCCGACAACGCGCTCACCTTCGCAGGCGGTTTCGCGATGGGCGGCGGCGTGCTGACGGCCGACCTGAAGCTGAACTATGTCCGCCCGGCCATCGGCCAGGTGCTGATCGCCCGCGCAGTGGTCATGAGTGCCGGCAAGACGCAGGCCGTGTGCCGCGGCGAGGTGTGGGCGCTGAATGACGGCGTCGAGAAGGTCTGCTTGATTGCCCAGGGCATGGTGCTGCGCGCCGCGCAGCCGTCTTCCATCGAGGCGCCGAAACCACAGGAGCACAGCGCATGAGTGTCACCAGCCACACTGCAGACCGGATCACCGTCGTGACCATCGACCGGCCCGAACGGCGCAACGCCGTCGATCTGGCGACAGCGCTCGCGCTCATCGATGCCTTTCAGGCCTTTGACCGCGCAGGCGATGCCGACGTGGCCATCCTGACCGGTGCTGGCGGCGCCTTCTGTGCAGGCGCTGATCTGCACGCACTCGCGGCCGGCGAACGGAAGCCCTACCAGCCGGACGGCGACTTTGCGCCCATGGGGCCGACCCGGCTGCGCCTGGGCAAACCGGTGATCGCCGCCATCGAAGGGCCGGCCGTGGCCGGCGGCATGGAACTCGCGCTCTGGTGTGATCTTCGTGTGGCGGGCCGCTCCGCAATGATGGGCATCTTCAACCGGCGATTCGGCGTGCCACTGGTTGATCTCGGCACCATCCGACTGCAGCGCATCGTCGGCCAGGGCCGTGCGCTCGAGTTCATCTTGACCGGGCGCCCGATCGCGATGGATGAAGCTTTGCGCATGGGTCTGGTGAATGAAGTGACCGGCGACGGCGACGCGCTGGGCCGTGCCATCGAACTGGCGCGCCTGCTCACGTCGTTTCCGCAGACAGCGATGCGCAACGACCGCCTGTCCGTCTACGAACAGTACGACCTGTCGGAGCGTGAAGCGACGGCCAATGAGATCGCGCGCGGACGCGCCACCATCGACAGCGGCGAGGCCCTGTCCGGCTCGCGCCGCTTCGCGGGAGGTGCCGGCCGCCATGGAAGGCTGGAGCGTTCCGAACCAGGTGACCGCGATGACTGAACATGTGCTGGTGAAGGACGATGCGGGCGTGCGCCAGATCACGCTGGCCCGGCCCGACAAGAAGAATGCGCTGACGCAGGCCATGTACGCCGCCGTCATCGCGGCGCTCGAGCAGGGAGACAGTGACCCGACGGTGCGCGTGTTTGTCATCACCGCCCAAGACCGTGCCTTCACGAGCGGGAATGACCTCGCGGACTTCGCCGCTGCGCCAACGCGCGAAGCGGGTTCGCCATCACCTGCGCAACGCTTTCCTGTTGTCCTCACGGAAACCCGCAAACCCATCATCGCCGCCGTCAACGGCCCGGCGGTGGGCGTCGGCGTGACGCTGTTGCTCCAGTGCGACCTGGTCTACGCCGCGCAGACAGCCACTTTCCGGACACCTTTCGTGGATCTGGCGCTGGTCCCCGAAGGCGCGTCGTCGCTTCTGATGCCGGCCGCCCTGGGCAAGGCCCGCTGCAACACGCTGCTGTTGCTCGGAGAAACTTGGACCGCGCAGGACGCGCTGGATGCGGGGCTGATCTCAGGTGTGATGCCCGCCGACGCGCTTCTGGACAGCGTGATGGCGCGCGCGCGGGCGCTTGCCGCCAAGGCGCCCGGTGCGGTGCGTGCCACCAAGGCCTTGATCGGCGCCGACCAGCCTGCTGTGCTCGACCGCATCCGGCTCGCCGGCATCGTGTTCGGGGAACGGCTCGCCTCGCCTGAATTCAAGGAGGCGGCCACGGCCTTCAGGATGCGCCGCCCCGCGGACTTTTCCAGGTTCGAGTGAACGGTCGGGCAGGTGCCGGTATGAGTGTCCGGCCTTCACCCATCCTGCTGATGAACGCGGCGCTCGTGCTGAACGTCATTGGCTTTGCCAACTATGCCGCCGTGCTGCCAGCGCTGATGGCCGGCACCGGCTTCTCGGAGGCCGAGGCCGGGGTGGCGGGCGGTGCATTCTTCCTGGCCTACGCCGTCGGCTCACCGATCTTTGCCGCCTTGACTGACAGCCATCGGCCTCGTCGGCTCTACATGCTGGGTGGATTGCTCGGCATCGCGGGCGGCCTGCTCTTTCCCTTCCTGGACACCGGGTATCCGGCGCTGGTCGCCTCACGTGCGCTGTCGGGCCTGGGCATGGCCGGCATCTACATGCCGGGGCTGCGCCTGCTGCTCGAGACGCTGCCGCCAGCCCAGCAATCACGCGGGTCGAGCTTGCATGTCTCCACCTTGACCCTGGGCCTCTCGGCCTCCTTTGCGGTCTCTGGCGCGCTGCAATGGGCACACGGCTGGCAGGCGGCCTTTCTCGGGGCGTCCGCGGCCGCCGGGCTGGCCCTGCTGCTGGTCGGCCTGGGCATGCCTTCGCCGCGTCCGGTCGGTTCCGAAGGCGCGCTGCTGGCGCGTCTGGGGAAGGTGGTCCGGACCCGCGGCGTCGTGCTGGTTCTCGCCGCCGTTGCAGGAAACTCCTGGGAAGGGATGGCCTTTCGCACCTGGTGGATCGCCCTCCTAGGCTTCGCCTTGCTGCAGCCTGGCAATGAGGGCCATGCGTGGCTGAATCTTGCGCTGGCGACGGCTTTCACCGGTTTGCTGGCGATGCCACTGAGCACCTGGGTGGCGGCGCGGGCGGAAGCGGGGCGGCGGCATCGCGTGATCGCCATCGCCGCCGGCCTCTCCGTGGCGATCGGGGTGGGGCTGGCCGTGCTGCTCGCGGCACCGTTCTGGGCGGTCTTCGCGCTGAGTGTGGTCTATGCCTGCTTCATCTTTTCCGATTCCGGTTCGTTGCCGCCGGCCCTGCTGGTTCGCGTGACACCGGCCGAACGGGGCGCGGCGCTGGCGCTGATGGCCGCTTCCGCCAATCTGGCAGCATGCTTGGCAGTCATCGCCTGTGGCTTGCTGTTGCAACTGCTCGGCGGAGCCAGCTCGCTAATGGCCTGGCGGGTCACATTGGGTGCCATGGCGCTGGGCTCCCTCGTCACCACCTGCTGCATGCTGGTGTTGGATCGAAGAGCGAAAGCGGCGCAGGCTGGGCCTCTGCACCGAGAGGACAGATCGTCGTAGACGAGGCCTTCGGCGAGGCTTGAGCACCGAGGCACTCTTCTTTGGATCGGACCCTGTTTGCAAGGTCTGCAGCACCCGGTTTGCGGCCATTGACAGTCGCTTGCACATCTGATTCCGGATGACGGCAACTGGCCGGGAGCGGTCTTCCATTCCTAATGACTAGCACGGCGCCCCGAGCATCCATTCCTCGACGCCACACACCGACCGCTTCGGCGGCGACAGCGACTCCAGGAAGGACATCCAATCCGGCGCCGCCAGTAACGCCGTGGTCCGGGCGGCGGCGGAACTTCCTGTGGCGGCGCGTCCGGCGTGGCGCTGCAAAAGCGAAGGTTTTTCAGACCCGAGTCCGGCGTCTTGTCCTGTCGTGCAGGCTGCCTACAACATTGAGCGGTCCACGTTTCATGCGATAGGCAGGCTACAACACGCAGCGAGGCGCTATCTATGGGTCAGCCAGCAGCAGCCTCCCGGCCTTTTTTCGCCGCCTTCTCCCACTCATCGAGCAGATCCGCCCAGCGCTGCATCATCGCGGCGCGGTCGGCCACGTGTTCGGCGTGGTTGTAGGTTCGCCGCACCGAGTTTGGCTCCACATGCGCGAGCTGGCGCTCGATCCAGTCGGGCCGGTAGCCCATCTCGTTGAGCCGCGTGCTGCCGGTGGTTCGGGTGGCATGCGGGCTGTACTGGCCGCTCCAGCCCAGCACATGCAGCGCCTGCCGGAACGAGGCGATTGCCATCGACTTGCTGCGGTCGTCGCGTCCGGGAAACACATGCTCACCGCGTCCGGTGATGCCTTGCAGCGCCCGCAACAGATCCACCGCCTGCCTGGGGAGCGGCACGGCATGCGCCTTGCGCTGCTTCATGCGCTCGGCCGAGATGCGCCAGAGCGCGGCGTCGAGGTCGAACTCGGCCCAGCGCGCTTCCACCGCCTCGCTCGGCCGGCACAGCGTGAGCCACATCAGCCGGAAGGCGGCCAGCGTCTCGTGCCGGCCGCCGTGGCCCGCCATGTCACGCAGCAGACGGCCGATCTCGTTCGGCTCCAGCGCCCGCTTGTGCTGGGTCTTGTTGGGCGGCAGTGCGCGACGCACCGGATAGACCGGATCGCGGTCAACCCGCAGCGTGGCCATGGCCAGCTCGAACACCCCGGCCATGCTGCGCTTGGCCTCGGCGGCCACGCTCGGCCCGTTCTTGCGGGCGGCGGTGGTGAGCACGTCCAGGATGTGCATGGGTGTGATCTGCTTGACCGGCAGCGGCCCGATCTTGCCGAACACCACCCGCTGCAGCATGTTCAGCCGGCGCGCTTTGGTGATCTCCTCCCAGTCCTTCAGGGCCAGCCATTCGCGGGCGACCGACTCGAAAGTCGTGGCGCCGTCCTTATCGCGGCGCAGGCGGGCCAGCTTGCGATCGTGGGCCGGGTTGATGCCTTGCTTGACGAGGTCACGCGCCCGGGTGCGCTCGTCGCGGGCCTCGGCCAGCGTGAAGCGACCGCCGTCGCGGCGAGCACGGGCCTGTTCGAGCGTCTCGCCCCGGGGCGCCACCGCGTAGTCGCCGATGGCGAACATGTTCTCCTTCGTCACCCCGTTGGTAGTGAGCTTGAAGCGGTAGCGCCAGGCCTTCACGCCGTTGGGTTTGACCTCCAGCACCAGGCCGCCGCCGTCGGTGAGCTTGTAGGCTTTCTCGCGCGGACGGGCTGCGCGGCACTGGGTATCGGTGAGCATGGGCGCCTCGACGGGTTGCGACCGTACCCGCCATTTTTCGGGGTAGCG
>JBILUW010000116.1:0-11261 GCA_044370795.1 Burkholderiaceae bacterium | reverse complement strand
CACCCTCGAGGCCGCGGCGCAGCAGCTGCGCGACGAGTTCACGCCGCTCTCCGACATGCGGGCGAGCGCGGGCTACCGCCGCGCCGTGGCCGGCAACCTGCTGCTGCGCCTGTGGCACGAAACCGAGGCGACATCGCCGCCGCTGCATGCGCTGGAGCCCAGCCCGTGAACGCCCCCGAAAAGCCCCGCGCGGCCGCCGTCGCCTCGGCCACACCCGGCACCGAAACCGACGCCGGCGTCGCCGGCCGCTCGCGGCCGCACGAGAGCGCCCGCGCGTACGTCACCGGCCAGGCCCGCTTCATCGACGACATGCCGCTGCCGGCCAACGCGCTGCACGCGGCTCCGGTCCTCAGCCCGATCGCCCACGGCCGGCTGCTGGGCATCGATGCCAGCGCCGCGCTGGCCATGCCGGGCGTGGTCGCGGTGCTCACGGCGGCCGACATCCCCGCCGACCGGCACTTCGCCACGCCGGCCCACGACGAACCCATCCTCGCCGACGGCGAGGTGCTGCACGTGGGCCAGGTGGTCGCGCTCGTGGTCGCCGACAGTCATCGCCGGGCCCGCGAGGCCGCGGCCCGGGTGCGCTGCGAGATCGAGCCGCTGCCGGCCGTCCTCACCATCGAGCAGGCGCTGCAGGCGCAGTCGCACGTGCTGCCGCCGGTGCGCCTGCGCCGCGGCGACGCCAACGCCGCGATCGCCGCCAGCGCCCACCGGATCTCGGGCGAATTCACGGTCGGCGGCCAGGAGCACTTCTACCTCGAGGGCCAGATCGCGCTGGCGCTGCCGCACGAAGACCACGGCTGGACCGTGCACTCGTCAACGCAGCACCCGGGCGAGGCGCAGCACTGGATCGCGCACGCCCTCGGGGTGCCGCTGCACGCGGTGCAGGTGGTGTGCCGGCGCATGGGGGGCGGCTTCGGCGGCAAGGAGACCCAGGCCGGCCATCTCGCCGTGTGGGCGACGCTGGCGGCGCTGCGCACCGGCCGGCCGGTCAAGATGCGCCTCGACCGCGACGACGACTTCATGGTCACGGGCAAGCGTCACAACTTCCTGTACCGCTACACCGCCGGTTTCGACGACCAGGGCGTGCTGGCCGGCCTGCGCCTGCTGATGGCCAGCCAGTGCGGCTTCAGCGCCGACCTCTCCGGGCCGGTCAACGACCGGGCGGTCTTTCACGTCGACAACACCTACTTCCTCGCCGACGTCGACATCGAGTCGATCCGCTGCCTCACCCACACCCAGTCGAGCACGGCGTTTCGCGGCTTCGGCGGGCCGCAGGGCATGTTCGCGATCGAGACCATCCTCGGCGACATCGCCCGTCACCTCGGGCGCGACGCCCTCGACGTGCGCGAGCGCAACCTCTACGGCCCGGCGCCGCGCGACGTCACGCACTACGGCATGCGGCTCGAGGACAACATCGCGCCGCAGCTCATCGCCAAGCTCGCGGCCGACAGCCGCTACCGCGAGCGGCGCGCGGGCATCGCCGCCTGGAACGCCGCGCACCCGCTGGTCAAGCGCGGGCTGGCGCTCACGCCGGTCAAGTTCGGCATCTCGTTCACCGCCACCCACTTCAACCAGGCCGGCGCGCTGGTGTCGGTCTACACCGACGGCTCGGTGCGGGTGAACCACGGCGGCACCGAGATGGGCCAGGGTCTGCACACCAAGGTGTGCCAGATCGTCGCCGACGAACTCGGCGTGCCGCTGGCGCAGGTGCGCATCAGCGAGACCGACACCGCGCAGGTGCCCAACGCGTCGGCCACCGCGGCCTCCAGCGGCACCGACCTCAACGGCCGCGCGGCACAGGTTGCGGCCGCAACCATCCGCGATCGGCTCGCGGCGCTGATCGCGCAGCGCGAGGGCATCGCGCCCGAGCAGGTGGTGTTCGCCGGCGGCGAAGTGCGCACGCCCGCGGGCAGCCGCGCGTTCGCCGACGTGGTGCGCGAGGCGTACGTTGCCCGCGTGCAGCTCTGGTCCGACGGCTTCTACCAGACCCCGCGCATCCACTACGACAAGGCCAGGCTCAGCGGCCGGCCCTTCTACTACTTCGCCTACGGCGCGGCCTGCACCGAGGTCGCCGTCGACGTGCTCACCGGCGAGAGCCGGGTGCTGGCGGTCGACATCCTTCACGACGTGGGCCGCTCGATCAATCCGGCGATCGACATCGGCCAGATCGAGGGCGGCTTCGTCCAGGGCATGGGCTGGCTCACCAGCGAGGAACTGGTCTGGGACGCGAACGGGCGGCTGGCCACCCACGCCCCCTCCACCTACAAGATCCCCACCAGCGGCGACGTGCCGCAACGGCTGCGCGTGCAGCTGTGGCCCGAGCCCAACCGCGAGGACAACGTGTTCGGCTCCAAGGCCGTCGGCGAGCCCCCCTTCATGCTCGCGCTGTCGGTGCACGAGGCACTGCGCGACGCGGTGGCCGCGCACACCGGCGGCGTGCCGCGGGTCGATGCGCCCTGCACGCCCGGCTCGCTGCTGCGCGCGCTCGGCGGCGTGGCCGACGCGGCATGAACCGGGTCCGCGCGATCGCCAGCCGCTGGCTGGCGCAGGGCGTGCCGGCGGTGGTGGTCGAGGTGCTGCGGGTCGAGGGATCGGCGCCGCGTCATGCTGGCACCCGCATGCTGGTCGCGGCCGATCGCCTCGAAGGCACGATCGGCGGCGGTCATCTGGAATTCGTTGCGATCGCAACCGCCCGGCAGGCGCTGGCCGGCACCGCTCTGCCGCCCGACACCCGCTACGCGCTGGGCCCGAGCCTGGGTCAGTGCTGCGGCGGCGTGGTCTGGCTGCGCCTGGCTTGGCTCGACGCCGCTGCGCTGGCGGCCTGGCCCCAGGCCAGGCCCCGGATGCGGGTGGCGGTCGCGGGCAACGGCCACGTCGGGCGCGCGCTGGTCGCGCTGCTCGCCACGCTGCCGCTCGAGGTCGACTGGCTGGCCACGCTGGCCGACGAAGGCGCGCCCCTGCCCGACCCGTCGGTGGCCGAGGGCCTGGTGCGGCTGCATGCCGACGGCGATCCGCTGGGCGCGCTGCGCGACCTGGCCCCGGGCAGCCATCTGCGCATCCTCACCCACAGCCACGCGCTCGACTTCGATCTGGCCGAGGCGGCGCTGCGCGATGGCCGCTTCGCAAGCGTGGGGGTGATCGGCTCGCGCAGCAAGGCGGCCGGCTTCCGGCGCCGGCTGCTCGCGCGCGGCTGCTCGCCGGCTCAGGTGGCGGGCCTGCAGTGCCCGATCGGGCTGCCCGGCATCACCGGACGCGAGCCGGGCGTGATCGCGGTGGCGATCGTGGCGCAGCTGCTGGCAGCCGCGCCAGCCGCCGACGCCGAGCCGGCCGGCGCGCGCCGGCCCGGTACGGCCGACGCAGCCACCACCCGACGTGCCGCATCGGCCATCGGCGCCGAACTCAGCTGAGCATCTGCCCGCCGTCGACCGCGATGGTCTGACCGGTGACCCAGCGCGCCGCGTCGCTCGCCAGGAACATGACCACGTTGGCCACTTCCTCGGCGGTGCCCATGCGGCCCGACGGGATGCTGGCGAGGATGCCCTGGTACAGCTTGGGGTTGTGCTGGCGGGCCTGGTCCCAGACGCCGCCCGGGAACTCGATGGAACCCGGCGCCACGCAGTTCACGCGCACGCCCTGCGCCGCGAGCGCGGCGGCCTGGGTCAGCGTGTACTGGATGAGCGCGGCCTTGACCGCGCCGTAGGGCGGCGTGCGCACCGAGGGCGTGAGACCCGAGATCGACGAGATGTGGACGATGGCGCCGCGCGAGGCGAGCAGGTGCGGCATCGCGGTCTGGGAGGCGCGCACCGTGGCCATCAGGTCGACCGAGATGCTCGCCGCCCAGCCGGCCTCGTCGTCGCTGCGCCCGAAGCCCGAGGCGTTGTTCACCAGCACGTCGATGCCGCCGAGGGCCGCAGCCGCCGCGGTGACGTAGCCGCGTACCGCGTCGCCGTCGGCGAGGTCGCACACCGCGGCGTGCACCTTGCCGGCGCCGGCCGCCACCAGCTCGCGCTCTGTCTCGCGCAGCGCGGCCTCGCCGCGCGCGCAGATCGACACCGATGCGCCGGTGGCTGCGAAACCGAGGGCGATCGCGCGCCCGATGCCCCGGCTGCCACCGGCAACCACCACCCGCTTGCCGTCGAAACGGATCTGCATCAGCTTGCTCCTGTCGTGAGAGTAAAAAGCCAGAGGGCCGGCCCCATGCGACCGGGCCAGCGCGGCAGGACCGGGCCGCGCATCAGCGCCAGCCCGGCTCCTCGCGGTCGAGGATGCGCCTGACCGCGGTGAAGAAGAGATCGCTCTGCTGACGCTCGCCGGCAATCTGCGCGGCGGTGCGCTCGCACAGCGACTCGGGCACGGTGCGCAGCGGCCGGCCGGCCGCCGCCTGCACCGCGAGCACCTGATGCATGCAGGCGCGCTCGAGGTAATAGAGGTCGTCGAAGGCCCACGCCACGCTGCGCCCCACCACCGTGATGCCGTGGCTGGCCATGAACATCACGTCGGCGCCGCCCGACAGGCACGAGGCGATGCGCCGGCCCTCGGCGTCGTCCAGCGCCAGGCCGTTGTAGTTGTCGTCGTAGGCCACGCGGCCGTGGAAGCGCAGCGCGTTCTGGTTGCACCAGGCCAGCCGGCCGCCCTCGACCAGCGTCAGCGCGGTGGCGTAGGGCATGTGGGTGTGCAGCACCGCCTTGGCATGCGGATTCAGGCGATGGATCCAGCTGTGGATGAAGAAGGCGGTGGGCTCGAGCGGATGCGGCCCGTCGAGCACGTGGCCGGCGCCATCGATCAGCAGCACGTCGGCCGCCCGCACCTCGCTCCAGTGCAGGCCCTGGGGGTTGATCAGGTAACGGTCGGGCGCCAGCTCGAGGCTGTAGTGGTTGCACACGCCTTCGTTGAGGCCCAGGCGCGCCGACCAGCGCAAGGCGGCGGCGAGATCTTCGCGGCCGCGAAGCACGAGCTGGGCGTCGACGCCGTGCAGCACGGCGGGCGGGATCGGCTGATTCATCGCGCGGGGCTCCGGCAGGGCATCGGAATGAACGGCAGGGGGCTCGCCACCACGCCGGATGCGATCGCGGATAATGGCGCACCGACCCAGCGTCTCCAACCAGCATACAACTCCGATGGCCCCCCTGGACAGCGTTCATTCCGACATCCGCGACGGCGTTCGCGCCGTGTGCAACCAGTTCGACTCCGCCTACTGGCAGAAGGTCGACCACGACCGGGCCTACCCCGAGGCCTTCGTCGACGCGCTCACCCAGGCCGGCTGGCTCGCGGCGCTCATCCCGCAGGAGTACGGCGGCGCGGGGCTGGGCCTGTCCGAAGCCTCGGTGATCATGGAGGAGGTCAACCGGTGCGGCGGCAACGCCGGCGCCTGCCACGGCCAGATGTACAACATGGGCACGCTGCTGCGCCACGGCTCGGCCGAGCAGAAGCGCCGCTACCTGCCCGACATCGCCAGCGGCCGGCTGCGGCTGCAGTCGATGGGCGTCACCGAGCCCACCACCGGCACCGACACCACCAACCTCAAGACGGTCGCGCAGCGCCGCGGCGACCACTACGTGGTCAACGGCCAGAAGGTCTGGATCTCGCGGGTGCAGCACTCCGACCTGATGATCCTGCTCGCGCGCACCACGCCGGTCGACCAGGTCGCGCGCAAGTCCGACGGCATGTCGATCTTCATCGTCGACCTGCACCAGGCCATCGGCAAGGGCATGACCGTGCGCCCCATCCCCAACATGGTCAACCACGAGACCAACGAGCTCTTCTTCGACAACCTCGAGATCCCGGTCGAGAACCTGATCGGCGAGGAGGGCAAGGGCTTCAAGTACATCCTCGACGGCCTGAACGCCGAGCGCACCCTGATCGCCGCCGAGTGCATCGGCGACGGCTACTGGTTCGTCGAGCGCGCCCGCAAGTACGCGAGCGAGCGGGTGGTGTTCGGCCGCCCGATCGGCCGCAACCAGGGCGTGCAGTTCCCGATCGCGGCCGACTACATCGAGATCGAGGCGGCCAACCTGATGCGCTTCCGGGCCTGCGAGCTCTTCGACGCCGGCAAGCCCTGCGGCGCCGAGGCCAACATGGCCAAGTACCTGGCGGCCAAGGCCTCGTTCGAGGCGGCCAACACCTGCCTGCAGACCCACGGCGGTTTCGGCTTCGCCTGCGAGTACGACGTCGAGCGCAAGTTCCGCGAAACCCGCCTCTACCAGGTCGCACCCATCTCCACCAACCTCATCCTGTCCTACGTCGCCGAGCACGTTCTCGGCCTGCCGAGGTCGTTCTGATGAGCGCTGCCCCCGCGCAACGCGATGCCGCGCGGCCCCGGCCGCTCGACGGCGTGCTCGTGATCGCGCTCGAGCACGCGGTCGCCGCGCCGGTGTGCACCCGGCATCTGGCCGACCAGGGCGCGCGCATCATCAAGGTCGAGCGCCCGGGCGAGGGCGACTTCGCCCGCCGCTACGACCAGCGCGTCAAGGGCATGTCGTCGTACTTCGTGTGGGGCAACCGCTCCAAGGAAAGCCTCACCCTCGACCTGAAGGATCCGCGCGGTGCCGAGGCGCTGCGCCGGCTGCTCGAGCGTGCCGACGTGCTGGTGCAGAACCTCGCACCGGGCGCGGTCGAGCGCATGGGCTGGTCGCGCGAGCGGCTGGCCGAGCTCAACCCCAGGCTGGTGAGCTGCGACATCTCCGGATACGGGGTCAACGGGCCCTACCGCGATCACAAGGCCTACGACCTGATGATCCAGGCCGAGTCGGGGCTGCTCTCGGTTACCGGCACCGCGCAGGCGATGGCGCGCACCGGCTTCTCGTCGGCCGACATCGGCGCGGGCCTGTATGCCTATTCGAGCATCATGGCCGCGCTGCTGCTGCGCGAGCGCACCGGCCGCGGCAGCCACATCGATCTGTCGATGTACGAGTCGCTCACCGAGCTGCTCGGCAACCCCATCTACTACACCTACGAGGGCGCGCCGCCGGCGCCGCGCACCGGCGCCTTCCACCCGAGCGTGGTGCCCTACGGCCCGGTGAGCGCGGGCGACGGCGGCCAGGTGCTGATGGGCGTGCAGAACGAGCGCGAGTGGGCGATGTTCTGCGACAAGGCGCTGGGCCGGCCCGAACTGGCCACCGACCCGCGCTTCGCGAGCAACCTGGCGCGCACCGAGAACCGGGCGGCGCTCGAGGCCATCATCACCGAGTGCTTCGCCGCGCTCGACACCGAGGCGCTCGAGCGGCGCCTGGCCGACGCGAACATCGCCACCGGCCGCATCAACACCCCCGGCGCGTTCTGGACCCATCCGCAGAACCTGGCACGCGAGCGCATGCGCACCATCGACTCGCCGGCCGGCCCCATCACCAGCTGGCTGCCGCCGGGCGTGTCCGACGCCTACGAGGCCCGCATGGGCGCCGTGCCGGCGCTGGGCGAGCACACCGACGCCATCCTCGCCGAACTGGGCTTTGCGCCCGGCGAGATCGCGGCGATGCGCGCCGACGCCGTCATCTGAGGTCGGCGGCCATCGGGGCACGGACACGTGGCCCCCGGCCAAACAGGCCCGGCCATGAAACGGCCGGCCGGGCGCTTCGTCGGGCTCAGTTCTCGAGCTTGATGCCGGCGGCCTTGATGACGCGCGCGTTGCGGGCGACCTCCGAGGCGAGGAACGCGGCGGTGTCCTCGGGGCTGCCCGAGCCCGGCACCACACCGGTGCTCTCGAGCTTCTCGCGCACGGCCGGCGAGGCCAGGATGCGATTGATCTCGGCATTGAGCCGCGCCACGATCTCCTTGGGCGTCTTCGCGGGCGCGAGCACCATCGCCCAGGTGTTGGCGGTGAAGGCCACGCCGCTCTCGCCAAAGGTAGGCAGGTCGGGGTAGCCGGGCAGGCGCTTGTCGCTGGCCATGCCGATCGACTTGATCCGGCCCGCCTTCACGTGCTGCGCCATCGTCAGCGGCACGTCGAAGAGCAGCTGGATCTGCCCGCCGATGAGGTCGGTGAGCGCCGGCTGCGTGCCCTTGTAGGGCACCAGCGTCATCTTCAGCCCATGCGTGGCCATGAACTGCTCCATCGCCAGGTGGGCGGCGGCGCCGATGCCGCTCGAGCCGAAATTGAACTGCCCGGGGCGAGCCTTCACATAGGCGATCAGCTCGGCGGCGTTGTTCGGCGGAAACGACGGGTTGGCCACCAGGATCAGCGGTGCGACCCCCGACAGCGCGACCGGCGCCACGTCGTTGACCGCATCGAAGGCCATCTTCGCGTAGAGCGACGGATTGGCCGAGTGCGCGGCGATCACGGTGGTGAGCGTGTAGCCGTCGGGAGGCGACTTGGCCATCATCTCGACGGCGATCATGCTGTTGGCGCCCGGCTTGTAGTCGAAGACCACGGGCTGGCCCAGGGCGCGGGCCAGCGGCTCGCCGACGGCGCGGGCCATGTTGTCGGTGAAGCCGCCCGGCGTGTAGCCGACCAGCATCCGGATCGGGCGGTTGGGATAGCCGGCCTGGGCACGCGCCGCGCCCGGCGCAAGGCCGGCCAGCGCCGCGGCTGCGGGCAGGCCCAGCGCCACGCGGCGGCGGGCACGGCGCGCATCAGAGGCGCGCTGTTCGTTCGGTTGGGAATCGTCGGCCATCGGAGGCTCCTGCGTAGGTTGTCATTCGTGGTCGCTGCGTCAGAGAAGCGACGTGCGGCCTGCATCGTGCCACGACCGAGGCCGCCCATCCCCGTCCGCGCAGCGCGTATCCGGCACCCGGGGCGGTACGCGGCCGCCCGCGGTCGACGGCGGGACGATCATGCCCTTACCCGATGATGCAAGCCAGGGGAGCCGATCCGTCAGGCTCGGCCATCCATCCGCAACCTCGGCCCCAGGCACACCCCCCGGGCCCCTCCTCGCAGGGCTATCCTCGGGCTGTGACGATCCCGTCCGAACGCGCCCCCTGCCATCGGCCTGTCCGCGTCGCCGTCAGCCCGGCACGCGCGGCATCCCCGCGCCCCACGGCTCGGCCAAGGCGAGCCTTGCTCTCGGTGCTGGCCGGCCTGCTGCTCGTCGCCTGCGGCCGCCCCGGGCAGGCGCCCGCCGATGCCGGTCCTGTGCTCGAGACGATCGCCGACGGCGACTCCTTCACGGCGCTGCTGCCAGGCGGTGCGCGCGCGGGCGTGCGCATCGCCGGCATCGACGCCCCCGAGAAAGATCAGCCGTGGGCCGATGCCTCGCGCGCGCACCTGGCCGAACTGCTGGCCCGGGGCGAGCTGCGCATCGATATCGTCAAGACCGACCCCTACGGCCGGCAGGTGGCGCGGGTGCGCGCCGGCGGCCGCGATGTCGGCCTCGAGCAGGTACGCGCTGGCCTCGCATGGCACTTCGTGCGCTACGCGGCCGACCAGGATGCCGACGAGCGGGCCCGCTATGCGCAGGCCGAACGCGAAGCCCGCGCCGCGCGCCGCGGGCTGTGGTCCGACCCGTCGCCGCGCCCGCCGTGGTCGCACCGCCAGCGCCAGCGCGCCGGCTGAGTGGGGTTCGGCAGGTTCCCTTTCCGTTCCCGGTTGCAATCGCCGTTCGCGCGCCCCGAGCCAGAGAGCAAGCCGCCGCGAGCCCTCAGCCCGCGCCGGCGCCTGCGGCCAGCCGCCGCCGCACGGTCTCGTAGAGCACCACGGCCGCTGCCGTGGCCACGTTCAGGCTCGACACCTGCCCGGCCATCGGGATGGACACCAGCGCGTCGCAGCGCTCGCGGGTCAGCCGCCGCAGGCCCTTGCCTTCGGCGCCGAGCGCCCAGGCCACTGCCGGCGCAATGGCAGCCTCGAACACCGAGCCCTCGGTCGCATCGGCGGTGCCGATCACGGTCACGCCGGCATCCTGCAGCTGGTCGATCGCGCGGGCGAGGTTGCCGACCATCAGGTAGGGCACGCTCTCGGCCGCGCCCGAGGCGGTCTGGACCGCGGCCTCCGTGAGCGGGCAGGCGTGGTCCTTGGGCGCAATGACGGCATGCACGCCGGCACCGTCGGCCACCCGCAGGCAGGCGCCCAGGTTGCGCGGATCGGTGACCCCGTCGAGCAGCAGCAGGAAGGGCTGGGCGTGGGCCTCGAGCACCTCCTCGAGGCTGCCCGCCAGCGGCGACGCAGCCTGCGCATCGAGCACCACCCCCTGATGGCGCCGGCCGGGGCACAGTGACTCGACGCGCGCCATCTCGACGGCGTGCACCGGCACGCCGAGCGCGCCGGCGAGGGCGAGCAGCTCGCGCATCCGGGCATCGCCACGGCGTTGCGCGACGTGCAGCCCGACGATTCCGGCTCCGCCCCGCTTGAGACGGGCGGTGACCGCGTGAAAGCCCCAGATCAGCATGGCAGGCACGCCGCGGGACAGCGGCAGACGGCGGCGGACGACGCGGCTTTGGCCACGATGGATCAGCGCCGCTTGCGCCGGCTGGCGGGGGCGGCCGCGGGGCCGGCGGCCTTGCCACCCTTGCCGGCCGCGCGCCGGCCTTCCGGGGCCTTGCGGGCTTCGGCGCGGGCCTGCAGCCGCTCGGTGCGCGCGCGCTCGATGCGCTCGCTCTTGGCCGGCGCGGCACGACGCGGGGCGGGCGCCTCACGGGCCGCGCCCCCCCTGCCGGCGGCGGCGGCGACCTCCTTGTAGCCAGTCTTCTGCACGAGGCGGAATTCGATGCGGCGCGCCTCGAGATCGACGCGCGATACCTGCACGTGCAGCTCGTCGGTCAGCCTGAAGCGGCGGCCGGTGCGCTCGCCGCGCAGTTCGTGGCCGGCCTCGATGTACTGGAAATACTCGGTGCCGAGCTCCGACACGTGGACCATGCCCTCGACGAACAGGTCGCTCAGGGTGACGAAGACCCCGAACGGCGCCACGCCGGTGATGCGCCCGGCGAACTGTTCGCCGATGCGCTCGCGCATGTACTGACATTTCAGCCATGCCGAGACGTCGCGCGAGGCCTCGTCGGCCCGCCGCTCGTTGGCCGAGCAGGCAAGGCCGTACTGCTCCCAGTGCACGACCACGTGCTCGCCGGCGGCCGCGCTGCGCGGCGCCGGTTCGTCGTCGCTGCGGCCGGGCGCGCCCGGCAGATAGCGCCGGCCGCGCAGCAGCGCCTTGATGACGCGATGCGTGAGCAGGTCGGGATAGCGGCGGATCGGCGAGGTGAAATGCGCGTAAGCCTCGTAGGCAAGGCCGAAATGGCCGCTGTTGTGGGGCGAGTAGACCGCCTGCTGCATCGAACGCAGCATCATCTGCTGCAGCAGCAGCGCATCGGGCCGCGCGCGGACCTGTTCGCCAAGGCGC
>JBILUW010000368.1:0-3030 GCA_044370795.1 Burkholderiaceae bacterium | reverse complement strand
AAGACCCGATCATGCGCGCCCCGGCCCGCTTCGAGGGCGCCGACTGGCTGCTGCTCGAGTCCACCTACGGCAATCGCCATCACGCGCCCGACGACACCGAGCAGACGCTCGCGCGCGTGATCCGCGAGGCGGCCGGCGGCGGTGGCTCGGTGCTGATCCCGTCGTTCGCCGTCGGTCGCGCCCAGGTGGTGATGCTGGCGCTGGCACGACTGAAGGCGCGTGGCGCCATCCCCAACCTGCCGGTGTTCCTCGACTCGCCGATGGCGATCGACGCCACCAGCCTGTACCGCCGCCACCGGCGGCTGCATCGGCTGAGCGTGGCCGACTGCCGGGCGATGTGCTCGGTGGCCACCCTCGTCAACAGCCCCGACCAGTCGAAGGCGCTGGCGCAGCTGCGCATGCCCAGCGTGATCATCGCGGCCAGCGGCATGGCCACCGGCGGTCGGGTGCTGCATCACCTCAAGTCGATGGCCCCCGATCCGCGCAACCGCATCCTGTTCGTCGGTTATCAGGCCGCCGGTACGCGCGGCGCGCATCTGGTGGCAGGCGCCACCGAGGTGCGCATCCACGGCGCCTGGCATCCGGTGCGCGCTGCGGTAAGCCAGATCGATGGCTGGTCGGCCCACGCCGATGCCGACGAGCTGATCGCCTGGGCAGCCACCGCGCGTCGCGCCCCGCAGCGCATGTGGCTGGTGCACGGTGAGCCCGAGGCGGCCGATACCCTGCGCCAGCGTCTCGAGGAGCGTCTGGGCTGGACCGTCGAGGTCGCCGAGCACATGGCAAGCGTCGACATCGATCTCTGAGCGGCGCGTCGTCGCGCCGGCTCCGGTAGCATCGGGGCATGGAGCAGCCCGTCCACTTCCGTCGCCGCCCCGGGCGCCCCAAGGGTCGAGCGGTCGATCCTGTCGCCCGCGAGGCAGTTCGTCGGGCGCTGGGCGATGAGCCCCTGCGGCGCGATCTGCTCATCGAGTACCTGCACCGCCTGCAGGACGCCCACGGTGCGCTCGCGCCCGCCCATCTGGTGGCGCTGGCCGAGGCGCTGCGTCTTGCGCCCGCCGAGGTCTACGAGGTCGCCACCTTCTACCACCACTTCGACGTCCTCGCCGACGGGCAGGACCAGCCGGCGCCGCTCACGGTGCGGATCTGCGATTCGCTGTCGTGCCTGCTGGCCGGCGCCGACGATCTCGCCGGCGCGCTGGCCGATCTGCCAGCCGGTGAAGTCAGGGTGCAGCGGGTGCCCTGCGTGGGGCGCTGCGACGCGGCTCCGGCGGTTGTCGTCGGTCAGCGTCCGCTCGCGCCGGCCACGCCGGCGCAGGCGCGCGCCGCGATCGCGGCTGCCGGGCTGCCCGATGCCCTGGAGGCCGTGCGCTGCCCGTTGCCGCCGGCAGCCGGCTATGCGCAAGCGCGTGCGAGCGGCGCCTATCGGGTGCTCCAGAGCCTGCACGCCGGCGCGCGCGCCCGCGATGCGGTGTGCGATGAACTCGAGCGCGCCGGGCTGCGCGGCATGGGCGGCGCGGGCTTTCCCACCGGCCGCAAGTGGCGCATCGTCGCCGGCCAGCCCGGCCCGCGGCTGCTGGTGGTCAATGCCGACGAGGGCGAGCCGGGCACCTTCAAGGACCGCCACTTCCTCGAGACCGATCCGCATGCCTTCCTCGAGGGCATGCTGATCGCGGCGTGGGTCGCGCAGGCCGACGCCTGCTACATCTATCTGCGCGACGAATACGCGGGCGTGCGCGCGCTGCTCGAGCGCGAACTCGCCGCCGTGCGCGCCGCCCCGCCGGTGCCGGCGGCCGCGATGCCCGAGCTGCACCTGCGTCGTGGCGCGGGCGCCTACATCTGCGGTGAGGAGAGCGCGCTCATCGAATCGATCGAAGGCCGGCGCGGCACGCCGCGGCTGCGACCGCCCTACGTCGCCGAGGTCGGTCTCTTCGGTCGGCCCACGCTGGTCAACAACGTCGAAACGCTGGTGTGGGCGCAGCGCATCCTCGCCGGTGGCGCCGAGGCGTTCGCAGCCCATGGCCGGCAAGGCCGACGCGGGCTGCGCGCCTTCTCGGTGTCGGGCCGGGTGCGCGAACCGGGGGTCAAGATCGCGCCGGCCGGCATCTCGCTGCGCGAACTGGTCGACGAGCACTGCGGCGGCATGGCGCCCGGCCATCGCCTCTACGCCTACCTGCCGGGCGGCGCCTCGGGCGGCATCCTGCCGGCCGAGCTCGCCGATCTGCCCCTCGACTTCGACACGCTGCAGCCGCACGGCTGCTTCATCGGGTCGGCCGCGGTCATCGTGCTGTCGCAGGCCGACCGAGCGCGCGATGCGGCCGCGGCCATGATGCGTTTCTTCCGCGACGAGTCGTGCGGCCAGTGCACGCCCTGCCGCGTCGGCACGGCCAAGGCGCAGGCGCTGCTGGCCGCGCCGCGCTGGGATGCCGCGCTGCTCGGCGAGCTCGCCGCCGCGATGGCCGATGCCTCGATCTGCGGGCTGGGTCAGGCGGCGCCCAATCCGGTGCTCGGCGTGCTGCGCCACTTCGGCCACGAGGTCGGCGCCGCCGCATCCGGGAGTTCGCCATGAACGCGCCGCTGCCCGGCGCGGCCGCCGCCGTCGCCTTCGAGCTCGATGGCCGGCCGGCCGTGGCGCGGGCCGGCGAAACGCTGCTGCAGACCGCGGCGCGCCTTGGCGTGGCCATCCCGCACCTGTGCTTCAAGGAGGGCATGCGGCCCGACGGCAATTGCCGCGCCTGCGTGGTCGAGATCGCGGGCGAGCGGGTGCTCGCGCCCTCGTGCTGCCGCCAGCCCGCGCCGGGCATGAAGGTCAGCACCGGCAGCGCGCGCGCCACAGCCGCCCGGCGCACCGTGCTCGAGCTGCTGCTGGCCGACGTGCCCGAGCCGCAGGCCGGCACCGAGCTCGAACGCTGGGCCCAGGCCACCGATGCGCGTCCCGGCCGCTTCGAGCCGCGCGAGCAGCCGGCGCCCGACCTCTCGCACCCTGCCATCGCGGTGCGGCTCGATGCCTGCATCCAGTGCGGCCGCTGCGTG
>JBILUW010000367.1:0-3031 GCA_044370795.1 Burkholderiaceae bacterium | reverse complement strand
TGGGCCTTTGGAACTTCTTTCTGCCCAACGCCGAGACCGGCGAGGGTCTGAGCAACCTCGACTACGCCTACATCGCCGCCGAGCTCGGCAAGAACCCGCTGGCCTCGCAGTGCCTGAACTGCTCGGCCCCCGACACCGGCAACATGGAGGTGCTCGAGCGCGTGGGCACGCCCGAGCAGAAGGAGCGCTGGCTCAAGCCGCTGCTGAACGGCGAGATCCGCTCCACCTATGCCATGACCGAGCCGCACAACGCGTCATCGGATGCCAAGAACATCGGCATGCGCGCCGTGCTCGAGGGCGACGAGTGGGTGCTCAACGGCGAGAAGTACTACGCATCGGGCGCCGGCGACCCGCGCTGCAAGATCCTGATCACGATGGTCAAGACCAGCCCCGACGCGCCGCCGCACAAGCAGCAGTCGATGATCCTCGTGCCCAAGGACACCCCGGGCGTCACCATTCTTGGCGGCATGATGGTGTTCGGCGACCTCGACGCGCCCCACGGCCACATGCACATCCGCTTCGAGAACGTGCGCGTGCCCAAGGACAACATGCTGCTGGGCGAGGGCCGAGGCTTCGAGATCTCGCAGGTGCGCCTGGGCCCGGGCCGCATCCACCACTGCATGCGCCTGATCGGCCAGGCCGAGAAGGCTCTCGACCTGATGCTCAAGCGCGGCCTCACCCGCGAGGCCTTCGGCAAGAAGATCATCTGGCTGGGCGGCAACATCGAGATCGTCTCGCGCGCCCGCATCGAGATCGAATCGATGCGCCTGATGGTGCTCAAGGCCGCTCGCGCCATGGACATGCTCGGCAACCGTGAGGCCCGCGTCTGGGTGCACATGGTCAAGGCGATGGTGCCCGAGCGTGTCTGCCAGATCATCGACCAGGCCATCCAGATGCACGGCGCCACCGGCGTGTCGCAGTGGACGCCGCTCGCCCGCATGTACGCGCGCGCCCGCACGCTGCGCATCGCCGACGGCCCCGACGAGGTGCATCACCTGGTGGTCGGCCGCAACGAGGTTCGCCGCCTCGAGGCCAGCGAGGAGGATCTCTCCTCGGCGATGGTCTGGCGCAGCTGAGCGCCGAGCCGCGCGCCGCCGCAGGGCGGCGCGCGAACCCGCCGGCCCCGCCGGCGGTTCAGCGGGCGCCGAAGCGGATCTCGCCGAACAGGCCCTTGCGGTCGGCCGGCTGGCAGCGCCAGTACTGGCGCGGAGCCTGCACGGTGGCGCCGAGTTCGGCGGCCGCGCGCCACGCCCAGCGCGGATCGTTGAGGAATGCCCGCGCCACCGCGATCAGATCGGCCTGGCCGCTGGCCAGGATGTCCTCGGCCTGACGCGGCTCGGTGATGAGCCCGACGGCCATCACCGGCATCTTCACCACCTTGCGGATCGCCGCGGCGAAGGGGACCTGGTAGCCCGGCCCGAGCGTGATCCGCTGCGTCGGGCTGATGCCCCCGCTCGACACGTCGATCCAGTCGCAGCCCAGCCGCTCGAGCGCCTGCGCCAGCGCGCAGCTGCTTTCGACGTCCCAGCCCCCGTCGATCCAGTCGGTCGCGCTGATGCGCACGCCCATCGGCTTGTGCGCCGGCCAGGCGGCGCGCATCGCCGCGAAGACCTCGAGCGGGAAGCGCATGCGGTTCTCGAGGCTGCCGCCCCACGCATCCTCGCGACGGTTGGCGATCGGGCTGAGGAACTCGTGCAGCAGGTAGCCGTGGGCGGCGTGCATCTCGATCGCGTCGAAGCCGATGCGATCGGCGCGCCGTACCGCCTGCACGAAGGCATCACGCAGCCGCGCCAGCCCCTCGGCATCCAGAGCCCGAGGGGGGGCCTCGCCCTCCAGCTGGGGGATCGCCGAGGGCCCCGCCGGCTGCCACCCGCCGGCGTGCGCGGGCACCAGCTGCCCGCCCTCCCAGGGGCGGCCGCTCGAGGCCTTGCGACCGGCATGGCCGAGCTGCAGCGCCAGCGGAATCGGCGCGACCCGCCGCAGGTCGCTGACCAGCGATCGCAGCGCCGCCTCGGTGGGCTCGTCGTAGAGGCCGACGCAGCCGGCCGTGATCCGGCCCGCCGGCTCGACGGCCGTCGCCTCGACCACCAGCAGGCCGGCGCCGCTGATCGCGAGCTGGCCGAGGTGAACGGTGTGCCAGGGTTGGACGACGCCATCGACCGCCGAGTACTGGCACATCGGCGAGATGACGATACGGTTGGGCAGTGCGAGGCTGCGCAGGGTCAGGGAGGAGAAGAGGGCGCTCATGGCTTGAAAGTGTGCCTTGCGACCCCAATTCCGAGTCAACCACTGATTGCACCCGGAGTGTCGAAGCCATGCGTCTGGACAAACTCACGACCCAGTTCCAGCAGGCCCTTGCCGAAGCGCAGAGCCTTGCGCTGAACAGCGACAACCAGTACATCGAACCCGTGCACCTGCTGTCGGCGCTGATCGGCCAGCCCGACGGCTCGGCGCGCGCCCTGCTCGAGCGGGCGGGCGTGCGCGTGGCCTCGCTCAAGCCCGCGCTCGATGCCGCCATCCGCAGGCTGCCGCAGGTCTCGGGCACCGGCGGCGACGTTCAGGTCGGCCGCGACCTGGTCGGTCTGCTCAACCTCACCGAGAAGGAGGCGAACCGCCGCGGCGACCAGTTCATCGCCTCCGAACTGTTCCTGCTGGCACTGACCGAGGACAAGGGCGAGGCCGGGCGCATCGCCCGCGAGGCCGGGCTCGAGCGCAAGTCGCTCGAGATGGCGATCGACTCGGTGCGCGGCGGCCAGAACGTCGGCAGCGCCGAGGCCGAGGGTCAGCGCGAGTCGCTCAAGAAGTACACGATCGACCTCACCGAGCGCGCGCGCGCCGGCAAGCTCGATCCGGTCATCGGCCGCGACGACGAGATCCGCCGCTCGATCCAGATCCTGCAGCGGCGCAGCAAGAACAACCCGGTGCTGATCGGCGAGCCGGGCGTCGGCAAGACGGCGATCGTCGAGGGTCTGGCGCAGCGCATCGTCAACGGCGAGGTGCCCGACAGCCTGAAGAACAAGCGCGTGCTGGT
>JBILUW010000365.1:0-3034 GCA_044370795.1 Burkholderiaceae bacterium | reverse complement strand
TGGCTCGCGCCGCGCGTGCCACGCGAGCCCGCCGAGATCGTCGCCGACGCGATCGCCTGCATCGATGCGGGCGCAACCATCATCCACAACCACCACGACGACGCGGTGCTCGCCGGCAGCCGCATCCACGATCCGCAACCCTACCTCGACACCTGGCGAGCCATCCTCGCGCAGCGCCCCACCGCGCTGCTCTACCCCACGCTCGGCGGCGGCGCGCCGGGCGTGCGCATCGAGGACCGCTACGCGCACATCGTCACGCTCGCGCGCGCCGGGGTGCTCGCACAAGGCGTGGTCGACACCGGCAGCACCAACATCGGCCGCCTGGGCCCCGACGGCCTGCCACGGCCCGACGAGGTGGTGTACCTGAACACCAACCGCGACGGCGCCTACATGGTCGAGACCTGCGGCGCGCTCGGCATCGGGCTGTCGATCTCGATCTTCGAGCCCGGCTTCCTGCGCTTCATCCTCGCCTGGCACCGGGCGGGCAAGCTGCCGGCCGGCTCCTTCGTCAAGTTCTACTTCGGGGCAGGCAGCACGCTGTTCGGCCTGCCGCCCACCCGCGCGGCGCTGCTCGCCTACCTCGACATGCTCGAGGGCACCGGGCTGCCCTGGCTGGTGTCGGCCCAGGGGGGCGACGTGATCGCCTGCGGGCTGGCGCGTACCGCGCTCGAACTCGGCGGTCACCTGCAAGTCGGGCTAGAGCCCAATCCCGACCGCGAGCGCAGCAACCTCGATCTGGTGCGCGAGGCGGTGGCGCTGTGCGCGGCCGTCGGCCGGCCGGTGGCCGACGCCGCCGACACCGCGCGACTGCTGCGCCTGCCGCCGCGGCGCGCACCGACCTGAAACCCCCGGGGCGAGCCGCGCGACCGAGCCGACCACCATGCGCACCCTGCTGCTCGTCTTCGTCGTGCTGGGCTTCCAGCTGGTTCTGGCCGTGGTCATCATGGCCGCGCTCATCGTCAAGCCGGCCAACCCCGCGGCCCCGCCGCCGCCAGCGCTCACGGCCACCGATCTCGATCGGCTGCGCGGGCTGCTGCCCGGCGGCGATCCGCGTCGGCTGCTCGAGGGCGGGCCGGTTCCGATCCGCCTCGGAGCGCGCGATATCGACCTGCTGATGCAGCAGGCGCTGCTGCGGCTGCCCGCGCTGCGCCATGCGCAAGCGCAGGCCACCCTCGATGACGGCTGGGGGTTGCTGCGCCTGACCCTTGCGATCCCCCCTGTCGGCCCACTCGGCGACACCATCCCGATCATGGTGCGGGTACGTGCGTCCCACGGCGCTCTCGCGATCGACGAGGCCCGCGTCGGCAGCATTCCGGTGCCCGGCTGGCTGGCCGAAGGCGTCCTGCGCGCTGCGCCCTGGCTGCTGCCGCCCTCGGCAGCGCGCTCGATGGCGCAGGGCCTGCGCGAGGCCTGGCTGGGTACGAGCGGCTGGGCGATCGGCAGGCAGCGGCTGGAGTTTGCCTACGCGCCGCAGCGCGATCTGGCCCGCCGGCTGGCCGACAGCGGCCGCGACCTCGTCCTGCCGGCCGCCGACCGCGCCCGGATCGCCCACTATCTCGATCACGCAGGCTGGCTCGCCGCGGCGGGTGGCCGTCCGACCCAACCGATGGTGGCGATGCTGCGCGACGTGGTCGCCGAAGCCGAGAACCGCACGCGCCAGGGCGGCGATCCGCTGGCCGAAAGCCGGGCCGCGGTGCTGGGTCTGGCCATCTACGCCGTCGGCCGCGGCGAACTCGCTGCGCGGGTGCTGGGCGTGGCCGTACCCGCGCGCCCCATCGTGCCGCTCACGCTGCTCGAGCGTCAGGACCTCGCCCAGCACTGGCTGGTGTCGGCAGCGCTGACGCTGGAGGCCGACGCGCGCACCGCCGATGCGATCGGCGTCTTCAAGGAGGTGCTCGACTCGCGTGGCGGCTCGGGATTCTCCTTCGCCGACCTCGCAGCCGATCGCGCGGGCGTGCGCTTCGGCGAGGCCGCCCGCGCCGACCCCCGACGCTGGCAGGCGCGCATCGCGACCACCGCCCGCGAGACCGACCTGATGCCGCGGATCGACGCCCTGCCCGAGGCTCTGCAGGAGCCCGAATTCATGCGCCGCTTCCAGGCGCGCGACAACGAGGCCTGGGCGCGCATGCGCGCCGAAATCGAGCGACGCGTCTCGTTGTGCCGATTCTTCGCGCTGCCGGGCTGAGCGGGCGCGGGGCGCGCTCTACACTGCCGCCTCGTCCGTCTGCCGCCCCACCCGTTTCCGGAGGATCGCCATGCCCGAATTCTGCAAAGTCGAACGCGAAGGTCACCTGACCATCGTCACCCTCAACCGGCCCGAGGTCATGAATGCGCTGCACTATCCGGCGCACCTCGAGCTCGAACAGGTCTGGAACGAGTTCGACGCCGACCCCGACCAGTGGGTGGCGATCGTCACCGGCGCGGGTGATCGCGCCTTCAGCGCCGGCAACGACCTCAAGTTCCAGGCCTCCGGCGGCAAGCGCGGTTTCGTGAAGAGCGGCTTTGCCGGCCTGACCTCGCGCTTCGACCTCTACAAGCCGGTGATCGCGGCGGTCAATGGCGTGGCCATGGGCGGCGGCTTCGAGATCGCGCTGGCCTGCGACATCATCATCGCCGCCGAAAACGCGAAGTTCGCGCTGCCCGAGCCGCGCGTGGGCCTTGCGGCGCTCGCCGGCGGCGTGCATCGCCTGCCACGCACGATCGGCCTGAAGCGGGCGATGGGCATGATGCTCACCGGCCGCCACGTGCCGGCACGCGAGGGCTATGAGCTCGGCTTCGTGACGGCGCTGGCCCCCGAGGGCGGCGCGCTCGCCGAGGCCCGCAAGTGGGCCGCGCAGATCCTCGAGTGCTCGCCGATGTCGATCCGCGCGACCAAGCAGTCGGCGATGCAGGGTCTGACCATCGCCGACGTCGCCACCGCCTACAAGGTCGACTACGACGCCGTGATCCGCATGCGCAACAGCCAGGACTTCATCGAGGGGCCCAAGGCCTTCTCGGAGAAGCGCAAGCCCAACTGGAAGGCCGAATAAGCCGG